>NZ_CP090557.1:0-300000 GCF_021484805.1 Tellurirhabdus bombi
CTGCGCCGCCAGTAACTAGTATTTTCATTTGTTAGAGGTTTCTGAAAAAATTCTATCGTTGAGTTGGGCCTGTTCATGACCGCCGAATCAATCAACTCCCAGACCGAAAATGTACTGACTAGCGAAAATCTTTTTTGTAAAATTTTGTTACAAAACTAGGATGACTCTTGCTATTTGATGGCAAAAGTATAAAATTCAGGAGGCTTCTGAAAATTGTTTTTATCTTAGGGCTGGGTCGTCCCTGCATACGATCCTTGTGAAGTTGTAACGCCGAACCGATTCCCGTGAACGCGCATGATAAATAATAGTGAAATTAAGGCGTTGATTTCGTTATTGGACGACGAAGATCAGGAGATAACCGAACACGTTGAACAGCGTATTCGCCAGCTGGGTGGCCAGATGATTCCTTACCTCGAAAGTGAGTGGGAAGGGAGTTTTAATCCGGTTGTTCAGAAAAAAATAGAAGAGCTAATTCATGATTTGCAATACCAATCCGTTCTTGAACGAATCCGCGTCTGGAAAGAAGGCGGCAGCATCGATTTGCTGGAAGGACTCTGGATTATTGCTACCTATCAGTACCCGGATTTGTCCCTTGACAAACTCCGCCGCGATATTGAACAGCTTTACTACGAGGTCTGGCTGGAAGCCCGTTCAGACATGCATCCGGTTGATCAGATTAAAACGCTCAACCATGTTTTTTTCAATAAACTGAAGTTTGCAGCGAATACAAAGCACTTCCACTCTCCCTCTAATTCAATGATTAACATTGTGTTAGATACGCGGCGAGGAAATCCGATTTCGCTTTGTACCATCTACATGCTGATTGCCCAGAAACTGGGGATGCCGGTTTATGGAGTAAATCTGCCCAGCTTGTTTGTGTTGACCTATAAACAAGGGACGACGCAGTTTTACATCAATGTTTTTAACCGGGGTTTGGTTTTTTCCAAGTCTGACATTGATCATTACATTGGCCAGTTAAACCTCAAACCAACCGATACGTTCTACCAGCCCTGCCCGAATGTGGACATCATCCGGCGGGTGCTCCGAAACCTGATGCTCGCTTTTGAAAAAACGGGCGATACGGATCGGATGAAGGAAGTAGAAAAGATCATGGAGTCAATTCAGGATGAAGATGCGCAGCCACCTTTGTCCGATTATACCAACAAGTAAACTTTTTTCCTGAGTTCTGTCTGTTGAGGATAGGGCTCAGGCTTTTTTTTTATTCTCACAAAGCCACGGCAACCAAACCGGGTCCGGCTAAATAACACCGAATGGTTAATTTGGCGACATAGTCCGGCAAACGCACATGGCCAACCAACCACTCGGCTCCGTCTTCAAATGGCTCAACGTGGAGGTGCTCCCGGAAAGTAAGTTGCCGCTTACCATACAGTTTATACAGCGCTTCTTTTGCGCACCAATAGACGGCCAGGCGGGACAGATTTCCACCGGCATCCGCAATTTCATCATCTGACAGCACTCTTGGCACAACGCGGCCAAACTGGCTTCGGAAAGGCTCAATATCAATCCCTACCGCTCGCTCCGGGTGCCATACTGCCGCCGCCCAGCCCAACGTATGCGAAATCGAAACGTGCGCCTCTTGCCCGATCAGAAATGGTTTTCCGTGTTCATCTTTAGCCATTCCAGCATAGATCATTCCCTGGCTTTCCACGAGTTCACAAACAGCAGCCCGACAGGCCAGCCATTCGGTACGCTGGGCCGGATGCCGGATTGAATCCAGTTCGGCAAGCTCAACGGCAGTCAAGGGCAATGAGGCCCGCAACGTAGCCTCCTCTTCCTCAATTTTCCACAAAACAGCTACACAATCATCGTGCAGTAATAGCGTTTGTTGCAGGGGCATTCCTGAATCTGATTAATTTTGTTGTAAAAATAGCAGTCAGTACCGGTCTGCCGCCAACATCTCGCCCATGCTCATAAAAAAAGTTGACACCTTTGCCGGCCACCGCGATTGTGTTTATGCCCTGGCACCTGGTTCTGAGCCGGCCCAATTTTTTTCGGCTGGAGCCGATGGACAGGTGGTGCGCTGGCGCCTGGACAAGCCCGATCTGGGAAGGCTGGTTGCCCGCATTCCTTCCTCGGTGTACGCCATTACTTACGACGAAACGCACGAGCTGTTGTGGGTAGGCCAAAACTACGAAGGCCTTCACCTCATTCAGCCTGACCAGCAACGTGAAACCCACTCGGTTAAACTCACGACAGCCGCCATTTTTGACATTCAGCTAATTGATGATCTGGCGCTGCTTGCCCTGTCAGATGGGGTCGTGATTGTATTGGATACGTCTCCCCTGCCCGAGGCGCCCCCCGTGGTCAGGAAGCACCTGAAAGCCTCAAACAAAAGTGCCCGTTCCATCTCCATCCGACCCGATAAAAACGAATTTGCCGTTGGTTACAGCGACAATGATATCCGCATTTTTGATTTACAGAGTCTAGAACTGAAGCACCTCATTGCGGCGCACACAAACTCAGTTTTTACGGTTTGTTACTCTCCGGATAGTCGTTATTTGTTGTCGGCTGGTCGGGACGCGCATCTGAAAATCTGGGATGTAGCGCAGCATTATAAGCCGCTAGAATCCATTCCGGCGCATCTTTTTGCCATAAATCACATCGCTTATCATCCAGACGGCACTCTATTTGCTACGTGCAGCATGGATAAGTCGGTCAAGGTGTGGGATGCGCAGACGTTCAGGCTCCTTAAGGTGATCGACCGGGCGCGCCACGCTGGACACGGCACCTCGGTCAATAAACTTTGGTGGTCATCGTTTCATCAACAGCTTGTCTCTTGCGGCGACGATAAATTAATTTCGGTCTGGGAGGTTTCCCGGTAAGTAAACTATTTATCTTTTTTTCGCATATTCCAACTGTTATTCTGATTAAAATATTGATATTTTTGACCATCCACTCTTATTTTTCAATAAAACCACTAGTTATGTGGTCATTTCAACCCGAGCTGTTATGAAAATTACGCCCATCGAGATACGCCAGCACTCCTTTGAAAAAGCCATGCGTGGCTACCGAACTGATGAAGTGGAGGCTTTTCTGGCTTCGTTATCACAGGAATGGGAGCGCGTTCTGAGCGAACAGAAAATGCTCAAAATGCAGTTGGAATTAGCCGAAAAAGAACGCAATGAGCTTAAGGAGATTCAGCAGACGCTGTTCAAAATGCTCAAAACGGCGGAAGATACTAGTTCACAAATCACCGAACAGGCGCAACGGGCAGCAGAACAATACCTGAACGAAGCCAAGCAAAAAGCCGATGAGCAACTGGCCGACGCCCGCAAACGCTCTACGCTGATGGTTCAGGATGCTGAAAATCAGGCTCGCTACATCAAAGACAACGTGTTAACCGACCTGAAAACCATGGAGTATGACTTCAAGGCAATGGAACGGTATAAAGAAAGTCTGATTTCCCAAATCCGCACCTTGGCAGCCAATGCCGTTGAAAGCGTGGATCGGTTTGAAAAGAAATTTAACCAGCAATCCTTACAGTCCAAAATTGAGGAATTAAGCGTATCAGGGGAAACACCGGAGATTTCAGACGAGTTGCTTGTTGACCCAACCGCGCCCCGGCTCGATGAGGCAGATCATGAAGCGAAGGACCCATCAGAACTAGTTGTTGACCCAACAGCACCCGACCTAGAAAACGAATCGTTATCGGCAGAGGAAAATAAACTTTCGACGGACATTGGTGATCCGGTGACGGCCCAGGCTGACGAAGCGGGCGAAGCAGGCTTTCCTTTTGTAGAGTCTACGAACGATAACGATACGTTGCCGCAGGATTCGACCGATGATGACGTTCCTGCCGACGAAAAAGAGCCACAGCCAGCTCACGAAGCAACCGCCGAAAAACCGAAAAGTGGCGGATCTTTCTTCGATCAAATTTAAAGCAGAGGCGGGCCAACCCCGCCTTTTTCTTTTCTTTGTCAAAAATTGCGACACAAAGAAAGGTGGGCTAAAGACTCACCCCACTCATGGGAACCATTGCACTGGAAGGACTTGAATTTTTCGCCTATCACGGCTTTTCCGACGAAGAACAGAAGATCGGTAATAAATATTCGGTAGATATTACTGTAGCCACCGACTTTACCGAGGCCGCCCGCCAGGATCGCCTGAGCATGACGGTCAATTACGAAGAATTATACCGCATCACTTTAGCGGTCATGCAGCGCCCTGCGCGCCTACTGGAGCACATTGCTCACTCGATTTGCGAGGAGATTCGAAATCGGTATCCAGCCATCGAATCGGTTGAAGTGAGCGTTTCTAAATTTAATCCGCCCATCGGGGGTGTTTGCCACCGCTCAAAAATTACGCTTCGGGGCTAACATAAACCGGCGGTATTTCTTAATTTTCGGGAAATACCGCCACTTGGTCAGGCTGTTTAAACCGACGCTACCTGGTCTTTCAAGGTATCGAAGGAAATGCCCATATGCGATTCATCATAAACACAGGTACCATTTTGAATCAAAAGTACCTGCGGCGATTGATGATCCACGTCAAACGTATCCGCAATTTTATTGGAAACCGAGCGATAAGTAATCAAATCCAGGTAATACGGTTTGATCCCTGCTGCGTCGTTCCAGCTGCGTTCCAGCCGACTCAGGGCCATTGAACTAATGGAACAGCGCGTGCTGTGTTTAAAAATCAAAACCGGCTGTTGCGCCGATTCCTGCTTGATGGTTTCTAATTGGTCTTCGCTTTGCAGTTTATTCCAGTTCATAGCTCAAATACACACATAACTACAGACTGATAAGCTTTTTCGGCTCTGAAAAGTTTCGACTATCGCGGCGTAAGGTGGTAATTTGTAGCTTTGTGTTCTGATCAGCACTTTCCAACACGTTGTTTTCACTGCTCTATAATACGTCCATCTGGTTATACGGAGCGGCTATCCGCCTGGCGGCCCCTTTTCATACCAAAGCACGACAATCCGCTGAAGGTCAGCGTCATTTACTTGCTTCCATCCAAACGCGCTTAGCGGGCAATACGGCACCGGTTGCCTGGTTTCATGCGGCTTCTCTGGGCGAGTTCGAACAGGGGCGACCGGTCATCGAAGCCTTCCGAGAGCGTTATCCAGGCTATAAAATTCTGCTTACGTTTTTCTCTCCTTCGGGCTATGAAGTTAGAAAAAACTACGCCGGGGCAGACTATATCTTTTACCTGCCACTGGATATGCCTCAGAACGCAAAGCAGTTTGTGGGTCTGGTCAAACCGCGTATTGCTTTTTTCGTTAAATACGAATTTTGGCTCAATTACCTTCAGGAGCTGCACCAGCGCCGTGTGCCGACCATTTCCTTTTCGGCTATTTTTCGGCCTGGTCAGGTATTTTTTAAACTGTATGGGGGCGGTTACCGGAAATTGCTGACCTATTTCGACCACATTCTGGTTCAGAATCAACAGTCGCTGGATTTACTGAAGGGCATTGGCCTTACGAACCTTACCCTGGCGGGCGATACGCGCTTCGACCGGGTAGCGCAAATTGTCGCCAATAAGAAAGAAATACCGGTTGCTCAGCTTTTTAAAGGGAATCAGCCTTTGGTAGTAATTGGTAGCGCCTGGCAGGCCGATCTGGACGTACTGATTCCTTTTTTAAACCGATTTGACCAGCCGCTGAAAGTAATTATTGCGCCGCACGAAATTCATACCGACGAGATAGAACGCTGGCGCGGACAGTTGCGAGGGACTAGCATCCGGTATTCGGAAACCCAGACCTCCGGCTTCGAATCAGCCTCTTTAGCCTCAAGCACCGTACTGATTATTGATAACATTGGCATGCTTTCTTCTTTGTATCAATATGGTGACTATGCGTACGTTGGCGGCGCTTTCGGGAAGGGATTGCACAACATTCTGGAAGCGGCGACTTTCGGAATGCCCCTGTTTTTTGGTCCATCTTACCAGAAATTTCAGGAAGCCATTGATTTAGTGCAGGAAGGCGGTGCCTTTCCGGTAGCAGACACGGCTGAGTTGGAAGCTACTTTTCGGCGGCTTTATCAGGATCAGGCAGCCCATCAGAAGGCAACTGAAATCAGTCGTCAGTATGTGCTGCGGAACATTGGCGCAACCGGAAAGGTTATGGAAGTTATACAGGATTACTCACTCATTGACTGATTTACCCTTGGCTATCGGCTTAGTTATACGATCTACCGGTTCGTGGTATGATGTTCGCAGCGAGAACGGACATACGTACCGCGCCCGCTTAAAAGGAAAATTTAAAATTAAAGGGCTGAAGGTAACCAATCCGATAGCCGTTGGCGACCGGGTGCGGTACGAGCTTGAGGATGAAGCGGAAAACACAGCCATCATCACTGATATTGAGCCACGCGACAATTACATCATTCGGCAATCTGTCCATAAAACGGCGCATGGCCATATTTTGGCGGCTAATCTTGATCAGGCCGTTTTAATTGTAACGTTGACATTTCCCCGTACATCGCTGGGTTTTATCGACCGCTTTCTGGTAACCGCTGAATCGTTCCGCATTCCGACGACGCTAGTTTTCAACAAAACGGATATTTTGAGCGAAGAAGGTGTAGAATACCAACAGGAGATCCAGCAACTCTACGAGCAAATTGGTTACCCGACGCTGGCTACCTCCGCCACCGAAAAAAGAGGAGTTGATGAGTTTCGGGCGTTGCTAGACCAGAAAATCACGCTTCTTTCCGGGCATTCTGGCGTCGGAAAATCGTCACTTGTCAACGCTGTTTCGCCGGACTTACATCTGAAAACCAACGAAGTATCTACTTTTGCCAACAAAGGCGTTCATACCACCACGTTCGCCGAAATGTTTGAACTGGCTCCGAACACCTTTATCATCGATACGCCCGGTATCAAAGAACTGGGACTGGCCGACATAGAAAAAGAAGAAATCAGCCATTATTTTCCAGAAATGCGCGAGCGCCTCAACCAATGTCGCTACCATAACTGCCTGCATATCAACGAACCCGGTTGCGCCATCAAAGATGCGGTCGGTGAAGGAGAAATTGCCGAGAGCCGCTACTGGAGCTACCTGAGCATGGTGGAAGGGGAAGATAACCGGCGATAACTTGCTCTTTTACGTCAGCTTATCTTTCAGGCGATTGATTGGATTTTCCAGTAAATACCAGGATAAGCTGGCCAGAACAACGGTTATACTCAGGCAGTAGGCGAGTTTCAACAAAATCCAGTTATCCAGGGCAGGTATAGCCGCTACCCATTCATTCCAAGGGCTCATTAACACAAAATCATAGTTCATATAAAAGGCGTTGTAAACAAAAGCATGGATGAGGTACAAACCGTAGCTAATCCTTCCTATATATTGGCTAAATGGGTTTTCCAGTAGCCATTTTCCCACTCCTTTATACCCAATAACAGCTCCCCCTATGATAAAAGCCCCCATGACGGAAGCACAAAAACGATCCCACAAAGCCGGATACACTTTGTGAAATGACTCATTGTTCATAGATAAGGCCAACAGACAACTATATAAAGCTACACTGCTGATAATTAACCAGGTATTGCTAAATATTTTCTGAAAAAGCGTGGGCTTATATAAATACCAGTAAGCGAGCAGCGCGCCCAACCCGAAAGAATCCAGACAGGCCGGCGTGGCGACGTAGGATACCATCAACGGGAGTGGCCACCGATAAACCATATACCGAACAGCAAAACTAACCAACATGGTCCCTATTACCAGCCAGGGTACCAGGCGTTTAGGTAAGAAGAAAAGTACGAATGGTACGACCAGATACACTTGCTCCTCCACCGCCAGCGACCAGAAATGATCAATGCTCCCAAGCCAGGTTCTATGAATAATCATGTAAATATTGGTCGCATACAAGGCGCTCCAGACCAAAGTTTCACGAACGGGTGGCACATTCAGGACGGCAAGAAGAATCAGAATCGCGTAGTAGAGCGGAAAAATGCGTAGCGTCCGACGAATATAAAACGTTTTAATGTATCGCTTAAACCCACCCTGCTGACCAGCAAGCTTTTCTTTGCTGGTCAGCAAGATTCGGGTAATAAGAAAGCCACTCAGGACAAAAAATAGTGTTACGCCTAAAGGGCCCAACGGCAATATGTTACGAGCGCCAAGCCAATGTTCTAGCAAAACGAATAAAACGGCCAGACAACGCAGGCCGTCTAACTGGGGAAGGTAATTCGTTTGGTTCACAGCCATCGCCGGCCTAATAGGCTCACTATCTCTTCTGGCTAACGCTATTCCCTTCGGTTTGGAGTATATATTCAACTTTAGGAGGCTATAAATCAATAATTAACAGACAATTTACTGCTAATTTATGCATGCGACCCAAGATTAAGAAATATATATTAATAAACTTAAATATTTATCTATGTTGTCATCGCGGCCAGCAAATCCGCCTGCGTGATGATGTGCACCTGCTCAAGCTCGTCCCGGACCAGCAACGCCTTGTTCTCGCGGTCAATCAGCGAAGAAAGCACATCAACCGTGTTGTCCAGACCCACGAACTTAAACGGCTTATCCATCACCTCACCAACGGGTACGTCTTTGATAGTGGGATCTTCAATGAGCTTATTCAGGATGGTGGCATCGGTCAGACTGCCGACAATGTGTCCATTTTCGTCCGTAACCGGAATCTGCGAAATGCTCTGTTTGTTTAGCGTCCGGATGGCTTCACTGACAGTCGCTGCGGCGGGAACGGTGGTTAGTTGGGAGCGGCCATTTTTTCCCCGGACTATATCACGCGCAGTAGCGAACTCCCGGGATTCGAGGAATCCATGGTCTTTCATCCAGGTATCGTTGTAAATTTTGGCCAGATAACGGGTGCCATGATCGGGCAGCAAAATCACCATCACATCTTCTTCTTTGAGGTTTTCTTTGGCCCATTCCAGTGCGCCGTGCACCGCCGAACCGCACGACCAACCCACAAAAAGCCCTTCCTCCCGCGACAGCCGACGGGCCATAATCGCCGCATCTTTGTCCGTCACTTTTACAAAATGGTCGATTAGACTAAAGTTAACGTTCTGAGGCAGAATATCTTCGCCGATGCCTTCGGTTAAATACGGATACACCTCTCCTTCGTCGAAAATTCCGGTCTCTTTGTATTTTTTGAAGACTGATCCGTACGTATCAATCCCAACGGTCACTACCGAAGACTGTTGCTCTTTCAGGTATTTAGCCGTCCCACAAATGGTTCCTCCCGTGCCAACACCCGCCGCAAAGTGCGTAATTTCGCCTTCGGTATCCCGCCAGATCTCAGGGCCAGTCGTGTCGTAATGCGCCGCCGTATTGGAAAGGTTATCGTACTGATTGGGGTATAGGGAGTTTGGAATTTCCTGATTTAACCGCTTCGCCACAGAGTAGTAAGAACGTGGATCATCGGGCGTTACATTCGTAGGACACACTATTACTTCGGCCCCAACCGCCCGGAGAATGTCCATTTTCTCCTTCGATTGTTTATCGGCCATCGTAAAAATACATTTGTACCCTTTGCCGATAGCCGCCAGCGCCAGACCCATTCCCGTGTTGCCGCTGGTTCCCTCGATGATGGTACCGCCCGGTTTCAGAATGCCCGCTTTTTCGGCGTCTTCAATCATCCGAATCGCGATGCGATCTTTGACCGAATTACCGGGGTTAAAATATTCAACTTTGGCCAGCACCGTTCCTTTAATGCCTTTTGTGACCTTATTCAGTTTCACCAGCGGCGTGTTGCCAATCGTGTCTATAATGGAATTGTAGTACTTCATAATCCTGTTACTTTATCTCTTGACATAACTCAACTAATACGCCATTTGTGCTTTTCGGATGCAGAAAAACGACCATTTTGTTGTCCGCTCCTTTTTTCGGTGTCTCGCTCAGAAACGTAAAGCCCAGTAAGCTCAGCCGTTCAATTTCAACGCGCAGATCATCCACTTCAAACGCAATGTGATGAACACCTTCCCCGCGTTTTTCGATGAATTTGGCAATCGGGCTATCCTCCCGAGTCGCTTCGAGCAGTTCGATTTTTGTGTCCTTCACCCTGAAAAACGACGTAGCCACCCCTTCCGATTCGACGGCTTCCGACTTGTAAGGCTCCGCGCCCAAAAGCCTGGCAAATAATTCGTTAGAAGACGCTATGTTTTTAACGGCTATGCCAATATGTTCTACGTTGGTCAGCATAATCAACCTGTTTTTTTTCGTTGGCGTTTTTAAGGCTTCTTTATGCAGAGTTAACCAAAGTTGACCAGACTTTTAGCAGGAACAGCGCGAAACTTTTCTTTTCGGCGCAGGGTTTTTATTTTAGCACACAATTGACACGTACTGCTATGGTTTCTGTTACTGACAAAGCGAAAGATAAAATTATTGAACTCCGCCAGAAAGATGGCCTGACGGAAAATTACGCCATTCGCGTAGCCGTTCAGGGCGGAGGCTGCTCTGGCCTGATGTATGATCTTCAGTTCGATACGGCGCAGCAAGCCACCGATCATATTATTGAAGACAAAGGAATTAAAATTTATGTCGACCGCAAGAGCCTGCTGTATCTAGCTGGTACTGAGCTAGATTTCTCCGATGGCTTGAATGGCAAAGGCTTCCAGTTCAGGAATCCAAATGCGTCTCGCACGTGCGGCTGCGGCGAAAGTTTTGCCGTCTAGCCTCAAATAATATCCGGGCTTTACGCTTTTTGAATTACATTGGTTCGTGAATTAAGTGTGGTATTTGTGTAAAAACACGTATCATGACTAATCATTAATCAATGTAATTTCTGTTTCTGATGAAAGCCAAATCCGTTTTCCACTCCCGCACGACGCTTACCGAATTGATGATTCCTTCCTACGCCAACTTTGGCGGGAAGATTCACGGGGGTATTTTGCTGTCATTGATGGATAAAGTTGCCTTTGCCTGTGCATCGAAGCACTCGGGTGCTTACTGCGTGACGGTTTCTGTCGAAGGGGTGGAATTTAAGCAGCCAGTCGAAGTGGGCGAACTTGTTTCGCTGTTGGCTTCGGTCAATCACGTGGGGCGCAGCTCGATGGTGATCGGCATCAAGGTGATTGCCGAAAATGTCAAAAAAGGCACGGTTAAGCATACCAATACCTCTTATTTTACGATGGTCGCCAAAGACGATGACGACCGCCCTACCGAAGTACCACCCCTCCTGCTTGAGAATAAAGACGACATCCGGCGCTTTCTGGAAGCCATCAAACGGAAAGAGCTGAAAGCCAATAACCGAATAAGTTTCGATAATGAAAAAACCCGCCTGTTTATGGAAAACGGCGGGCTGGATTTGCTCAAAGGCGAACGCTGCGTACTGGCTTAATTGGGTAGACGCAACGACTGCCAGGTTACTAATTGCCACTGATTGCCGTTTTTCACGTAAACATCCGTGTAGCGAAAACTCGTGTTAAGCGGCTGGCCATTCGTGAAGGCTTTTATCTCGCAAACGCCATTGAGAATGGCCGTTTTGCCGTATATCCGCGCCTTAAGCTCTTTCGAATCGATCGAATTATACTGCATACTACCATCCTTGATCGATTGAATAAAGGCCTGTTTCGTATCCGTTTTTCCACTGGAATGGATGTAAACCAAATCGCTGGCCAGTACTTTGTCCAGATACGTCAGGTCTTTGCTCACCTGCGCTGCAAAGCGGGCTTTTTCAACGTCCAGTACAGCTTTTTCGTCCGCGCTGGTCGATTGGGCATACCCCAGTGAAGTAGTGATTAGTAAGCCAAAAAAGAGTAAATACTTCATGCTTTGATAAGCGTTAAAGAGTTGATTGGTTAGATTCCTGATTATTTAGGGTATAAAGCACAGAATCCTTTCTGCTTACTGCGTTAACCGATAACTCGTTTAAAATACTTCACGGGCAATTTTCGTGATGTTGTCTGATTTGCCCATTGTATAAAAATGCAGCACGGGCGCACCCTTAGCCATCAACTCACGGCACTGCTGAACGCACCATTCAATGCCTACCTGACGCGCCTGCTGGTCATTTTCGCAGGCTTTCACGGCCCCAACCAAATCTTCGGGCATGTGGAGGTAAAAAATACTCGGCAATACATCCAGTTGCCTGCGCGTACTGAGCGGCTTCAGCCCCGGAATAATGGGAACGGTAATGCCCGCAGCACGGCATTGATCGACAAAGGCAAAATATTTCGCATTGTCAAAAAACATTTGCGTGACAATGTATTCAGCTCCGTTATCGATCTTTTGCTTTAGGTAGCGCATATCCGTCTCCGAGTCGATGGCCTCGAAGTGCTTCTCGGGATAGGCCGCTACCCCGATGCAAAAATCCGTCGGGCTCAGCGCCGTTTCCCCTTCGTGCAGGTAAATACCGCGATTCATGTCGCATACCTGCGCAACCAACTCACTGGCGTAGCTATGGCCGTTTTCCTTGGGCTTAAAATCCTTGTAAGGCTTTGCCGGATCGCCCCGCAGCACCAGCACATTATCGATTCCAAGGTATTGTAAATCAATCAGAAAATCTTCCGTTTCACCTTTTGTAAAGCCCCCGCAAAGTACGTGCGGCACGGGATCAACCCCGAAGCGATGCATGATGGCCGAGCAGATGCCAACGGTGCCGGGGCGTTTCCGGGTAACAATTTTTTTGATCGTCCCGTCTGGTTCTGGCCGTTCAATGTATTCCTCCCGGTGGTAGGTTACATCGATGAACGGAGGCTTAAACTCCATCAACGGCTCAATATTATCCAGCAGATTTTTCAAATTGTCGCCTTTGATAGGCGGAATTACTTCCAGGCTAAAGATGGTTTTACCAGCCGCTCTGCGAATATGTTCAGTAATCTTGGTCATTTGCGATCAGAAAAGATCCCAAAACGCTTCTACGCGTTATATTTTGGGCAGGACAAATTTAGAGGATAATGCGCGATAACTGGCTGCATTCCCTCCTTGATTCCCGTTTTTTCGGGATAAAAATTTCAGTGTCCTTTTTCAGTACAGGCAGACCTCCTCTGAAGGCTTCGTATTTACTTTTGCAACTTAAAAAAGCCCCAGCGAATCGCGGCAATCGCCATCCCTACCCGACTTTTTACGTTCATTTTTTCAAAAAGCGATTCCCGGTAGCCGTCCACCGTGCGGGGGCTGACGCACATTTTATCTGCAATCTGGGCGTAAGTCAAATCGCTGCACGCCATTTTCAGAAATTCATGCTCCCGACCGCTGAATTTGAAATAGGCCGTCGGCGCATCATTTTTTGCAGGATCCAGAACTTTCACCAATCGTTCGGTTAACGAAGCCGAGTAATGATAGCCTTTGGTACACACGTCATCCAGCGCCTGCCGTAGTTCCGCCGGACGACAGATTTTTAACAAATAGCCCCGCGCGCCGCTCTGAACCATGCGAACGACGTGATCTTCCTGATCCATCATGGATAAAGCAATGACCTTGATATCGGGGAAATTCTGCTTTAGATAAGCTGCGGTTGTGAAGCCGTCCATCTCGGGCATATGGACATCAAGCAACACGAGCTGAGGCCGGTCGCCCCGATTCAGGTATTTTAGCAGGTCCCGCCCGTGTTCAGCTACAATAGTGACTTCGTAATTATCGAATTTTTGCACCAGATCCGACAAACTGTAGGCAAATAGCCGATGATCATCAACAATCGCGATAGAGGTTTTCACATAAATAGCTTTTGAGGTAAGTGTCTGGAACTTACGGGAAATAGCCCCTTAAGTCAAATACTTGTTCATCTATTTATGGAACGTGATTATTTCTAGGAAATAGTCAATTTTAGAAGCTGTCCTAGAGGTGTTAACCACCTCTAGGACAGTTATTTTCAGGCGTCGTAACTTAAAACGGGAGCCAACCAGCGTTCCACATCCTCCACGCTCATGTTTTTCCGTTGCGCATAGTCATGTACCTGGTCTTTATTGATCTTGCCGGTAGCAAAATACTTCGATTCAGGGTGCGAAAAGTAAAACCCACTCACCGACGAAGCCGGATACATGGCAAAACTTTCGGTTAGCTTGATGTCGATTTTACCCGCGTCCAGCAAATCAAAAAGCGTCGCTTTTTCCGTATGATCCGGGCAGGCCGGATAGCCGGGAGCGGGACGGATTCCTTGGTAATCTTCTTTAATCAGCTGTTCGTTGGAGAGTTGCTCATTGGTTGCATAGGGCCAAAATTCCTTCCGAACCCGCTCATGCATCAGCTCCGCAAAAGCTTCGGCCAGCCGGTCGGCCAGGGCCTTCACCATGATGCTGTTGTAATCGTCGTGGTCACGCTCATACTGCTCCAGTAAGGTTTCGATGCCAATACCAGCCGTAACGGCAAAGCCACCGATGTAGTCTTCCCGCCCACTTTCCAAAGGCGCAATAAAATCGGACAGGCAGAAGTTAGGCAACCCCGGTGCTTTCTGGTTTTGCTGACGGATAAAGTGTAAAACGGCTTTGGTGTCGTATACTAACTCCCCGGCCTGCCCTAAATCCAGCTTCCCCTGCCCGTTGACGTTCGCTTGCTGGCGGCTCAGTTTATATTCCAGATGCGTATGCGACCCGTGCCGCTCACAAGGAATCTGCCTAACAACTTCCTCAAAATCATGCAATAAAACGTCGTCCTCCGTTGAGTTAGCGGGAAAGAACCCAACCACTGCCTTGGCTTTCAGGAGCTTTTTATCGATGATTTCCTGCAAAAGCTGCTGCGCATCGTCGAACAGCTTCTTCGCTTCGTTTCCTACCACGGCATCCTCGAAAATCTTCGGGTATTTTCCGTGCAGCTGCCAGGTCTGGAAAAACGGAGTCCAGTCAATGTATTTGGCAATGTCGGCCAGCGAATAATCGTCAAAGTACCGATTACCCAGGAAAGTGGGTTTGGTTGGTTCAAAATCTGCCCAGTTGATCGCTACGCGGTTGGCGCGCGCTTTTTCAATCGTCAGCGTTGTTTTATCTTTTTGCCGCTTGGCATGATCGGCGCGTAGTTTGACGTACTCGGCTTTAATTTCCTGGAAAATCAGATCGCGCGTTTCAGAGGCTTCACTCGTCAAACGCCCGGCAACCGGCACGCTTCGGCTGGCATCCAGCACGTGAATGACCGGTCCCGAATAATGCGGATCAATTTTTACGGCGGTATGAATCCGGGACGTTGTTGCCCCGCCAATCAGCAACGGCACCTTGAAGCCCTGCCGCTCCATTTCTTTGGCTACGCCGACCATTTCATCCAGTGACGGCGTAATCAAGCCACTCAAGCCGATGATATCGACATTGTGTTTCTTGGCCTCTTCCAGGATTTTCTGGGTCGGCACCATCACCCCTAAATCGATGATTTCGTAGTTGTTACAGCCCAGGACAACGCCCACAATGTTTTTTCCAATATCATGCACATCGCCTTTCACGGTGGCCATCAGGATTTTCCCAACGGCTCTGGCCCCCTCCGATTTCTCCGCTTCGATGTAGGGAAGCAAGTAAGCCACCGCTTTTTTCATCACCCGCGCCGATTTCACGACCTGCGGCAGAAACATTTTTCCTTCGCCAAACAGATCGCCAACGACGTTCATGCCATCCATCAACGGGCCTTCAATGACCTGCAAAGGACGGTCGAATTGCTGACGTGCCTCCTCTACATCCTGGTCGATGTAGTCGGTAATGCCTTTCACCAGGGCGTGTTTCAACCGTAAACCGACCGGTTCCAGCCGCCAGCTTTCATCCTGAACGATTTCTTTGCCTTTCGCCTTCACGGTTTCGGCAAACTCAACCAGTCGCTCCGTCGCATCCTGGCGACGATTTAGCAGCACGTCTTCGCAGCGTTCGAGTAGATCTTTCGGAATTTCGTCGTACACGCCCAATTGTCCGGCGTTGACGATGCCCATGTCCAAACCCGCTTTGATGGCGTGGTAGAGAAAAGCCGAGTGCATGGCTTCGCGGACCACCTCATTGCCCCGGAACGAGAACGAGATATTAGACACCCCACCCGACACTTTCGCTAACGGCAGGTTTTCCTTGATCCAGCGCGTAGCGTTGATAAAATCAACCGCGTAATTGTTATGTTCTTCGATCCCCGTCGCAACCGTCAGGATGTTCGGGTCGAAAATAATGTCCTGAGGGGCAAAGCCAACCTGATCGACCATAATTCGGTAAGCCCGCTCACAAATTTCAATCCGACGCTCGTAGTTATCGGCCTGACCTTGTTCGTCAAAAGCCATTACTACAACCGCCGCCCCGTATCGATTAACCAGCTTAGCCCGTTGAATAAACGCTTCTTCGCCTTCTTTGAGCGAAATAGAGTTGACGATGGCTTTGCCCTGGACGCATTTCAAACCGGCCTCGATCACCTCCCACTTCGAAGAGTCGATCATGATGGGCACCCGGGCAATATCCGGTTCAGCCGCAATCAGGTTCAGGAAGGTGGTCATGGCTTCCACCGAATCCAGCATTCCTTCGTCCATGTTAATATCGATGACCTGCGCCCCGTTCTCCACCTGTTGCCGGGCGACCGACAAAGCAGCATCGTAATCACCGGATTTAATCAGTCGGGCAAAGGCTTTCGAACCGGTTACGTTGGTCCGCTCCCCGATGTTGACGAAATTGGTGGTTTCTGTAATTTTCAGAGGTTCCAGACCCGACAGTTTCTGGTAAGGTTCCGGCTGTGGCTTAGGGCGGGGCTGGTAGTTGGCCGCTACCTGGGCGATGGCCTGGATGTGATCCGGCGTCGATCCGCAGCATCCCCCGACAATATTGACAAAGCCTTCTTTGATAAAGTCCTCAATCTGAGCGGCCATGCTCTCCGGCGTTTCGTCGTACTCGCCAAACTCATTCGGCAAACCCGCGTTGGGATAGGCCGATGTAAAGAACGGCGACTCTTTGGCCAGCGTCTGCACGTAGGGGCGCATCAGCTCGGCCCCCAGCGCACAGTTTAGCCCCACACTCAGGAGCGGCAAATGAGAAACGGAATACAAAAAGGCCTCCGTCGTCTGTCCCGACAAAGTCCGACCCGACGCATCGGTAATCGTCCCGGAAACCATGATAGGCAATGGTTCCCGCCTGGTGTCTACAAAATATTTGTCAATGGCAAACAGCGCGGCTTTGGCGTTGAGCGTATCGAAAATCGTTTCGACCAGCAACAGGTCCGAACCGCCTTCGACCAGTCCCCGCACCTGCTCGTAGTACGAATCCACCAGTTGATCAAACGTGATGGCGCGGTAACCTGGATTGTTCACATCCGGCGAAAGCGAAGCCGTGCGGTTGGTGGGTCCCATAGCCCCGGCTACGAAGCGGGGCTTGGCGGGATTTTGCCGCGTGAACTCCACGGTCGTTTCTTTAGCAATCCGCGCCGATTCGTAATTCAACTCATACGCCAAATCCTCCATGTGGTAGTCGGCCATCGCGATGGATGTACTGCTGAAGGTGTTGGTTTCCAGAATATCCGATCCCGCTGCTAAGTATTGCCGATGAATCTCCTGAATAATATGCGGTTGGGTAATGGACAGCAAGTCGTTGTTTCCCTTCACGTCATGCGGCCAGTTCTGAAAACGTTCCCCCCGGTAATCCTCTTCTTCGAGTTTATAGCGTTGAATCATTGTCCCCATTGCTCCGTCGAGAATGAGAATCCGACGCTCCAGAAGGTCTTTTATCTTTTCCAAGTGTAATTATAGTTTTAAGCCCACCTAAACAGTTGATGATCAATCAAAAAACAGACAAGGGCTTATCGTCAGAAGAGGAAGTTGGCAGTTCGCCGCAGCGATCGACATTTCTCTTATCTCTCCCCGCCAGCGGAGCGGGGTGGAATGTGGCACCGTTCTAAAAAGGGGTTGCCAAGACATCGTTGGGTCCGATCCCTCCGTCTTTCTTGATAAGCTGTTGCAAAAATACACAAAGAGGCTTGTTTTGCCAAAATGATTATTTCGGACAGAACAAACCTCCCTGATTAAAATAACAAACTCGTTTCTAGCGCATTGTATCTGCTTTAGCGGTCGCATTGGCCGAAAGCATTTTATAAAGTGCGTCGCCTACCCGCTGGTTGACAAGGGGGCTGGCGTGCGCGTCGTTACGGCCCACAATCCGATCTTTAGGATCCAGGTCTTTGGTAACACTGCTCACTTCCAGAATGGGTACCTGCTGCTGCGCAAAATAGGTTTCTACAGGCTGGGTATACATTTTGGTTTTCTCGAAATTGTGCGAGAACGGAAAGATAACCACGAACAGACGAACGTTATTTTTCTTGCTATAATCCACAAAACGACTCAGATCGCGGATGTGGCTGTTCAGAATCGTTGTGTCGGTGTAAACACGTTTGGCGTAATCCTGATAAGGCGCGAAGTTTCCGTGCGGCAGTTGCCAGTAAATGTAGTTCAGGAGATAAGAGCGGGCAAATAAAGGCCGGGTCGGGCCAGGAACATCGGAGTAAGGCTCAAAGCCCTGGGGGACAACGCCTCCGTCCCGGGCGGCTTTCTCAATATCATTCGGAAAGTACTGCAACACCATCCAATCGGGCTTAACGCCGTATTTTTCAAAGCGTTCGTATTCATCCCGCGTATCTGATCCCGAAACCCCTAAATTATAGACTTCGTACTTATCCCCCAGCTTTTGGGCCAGGACATTGGAAAAGCGATCCTCTACATTCTTGATTCCGTGGCCCGCCGCAAAGGAGTCCCCAATGACCATTACTTTTGTTTTTCCCAGCGAATCGGCATGGTCTTCATCCCGGTATCCTTTTTCATTAACCGGGCTCCAATAGCGTTCAAACCAGATTTTTGAGGCCAGCGTGCTGTTTCCCTCGTGGCTCTGCGAAATGGTCATAAATACCATCTCCAGAAAAACCAGCAACACCAGCAGCGGCACAAACAGCGTGGCCACGTTAATCAGCCATTTCGGTGCTTTGGGATTCTTGACAATGTTGTAGTAAAAAATTCTCAGTAAATCGTAGAGGAAGAGAAATAAAACAACACCTTTGGCGAAGCGGATGTAGGCGTTGTCGAACAGGCCATGAAATGGATAGGAAAATGAAATTTTGAGTCGCTCGGGAAAAAACAGCAAAACTGCCAGCATGCTTATTAAAACAAGTCGCAGCAGGCTAGTAACTAATTTGGAGGTCATTGTATTTTAAATTGGTGGAAAAAGCAGGTATTCTTAGGGCGCCTTGATAAATTACCGGAAAAGTACAAACAAAGTGGCGCTATTCAAATGTTGTCTTCAGAAACCGAGCAATTGCTTGAGGGAAAGGCTGACGATTCTTTACCTTTATTTTTTGGATTGCTACGAAGAATGCGGTTGGCCTATTAGGCTGTTCAACCGCAAAAACACTATATTTGGCCGTTTTCATTTACTTTTTCGTTTACATTATTTTGAAACTAGCAGCCATTGATATCGGCTCCAACGCCGCCCGTTTGCAGATTTCAACCGTTCTGCACGTCGACGATGTGATTAGTTTTAAGCGCGTCGAGTATGTCCGCTTCCCGCTGCGTTTGGGGCATGATGTTTTTACATTTGGCAAACTTACTCCCGAGAGCGAAGCCCGAACCACCAAGCTGATGGAAGTTTATCGGCTCTTGATGGAATTACACGAAGTCGAAGACTACATGGCCTGCGCCACGTCGGCCATGCGTGAATCCCAGAACGGACACGAGGTAAGCGCCCGCATCAAGCAAGCAACCGGCATCGATATTCACATTATTGACGGCCAGAAAGAAGCGGAAATCATCAACAACGTGGTCGTCCAGGCGCTGGACGAGCGGCAGTATCTGCACATCGATGTAGGCGGTGGCAGCACCGAACTAAACGTATACCTGAATCGCCAGAAAGTTGCTTCTAAATCCTTTAAAATTGGTTCAGTACGGCTCCTGGAAGGAAAAGAAACCAAAGGCGCGTGGCAAAAAATGGAAAGCTGGATTAACGAAAATGTTGATAAAAGCCAGAAAATCATGGCGGTCGGTACCGGCGGAAACATCAACAAAATCTTTAATCTGGTCACTAAATTTTCCGACAATACCACCACGCTGGACGAGATTATCCGGATGAAAAATTACATCGCTGGCTTTAGTCTGGATGACCGGATCAACAAGCTTCGTCTGAATGCCGACCGGGCTGATGTGATTATCCCGGCGTCTGATATTTACATCTCGGTAATGCAGTGGGCGGGGGCCGCCAACATCATTGTTCCAGACTTAGGATTGCGGGATGGGATTATCCAGCTTGTCTATAATCGCTTGCTCAAGAAGCAGTCAAAAAAATAATCCTTCTTCGATTAGTCAATAAAAAACCCCAGTAAAATAATATTACTGGGGTTTCCTTTAGCATATTCTCTATCTATTTACTAAGTTTCTTGTGCGGTTTAGACACCCACAAAAAAATTTGGTCACATCTGATCTGAATATTTTCGTCATTTAATGCACAAAATTATACAACTGACTAATCCTCAAGCTG
Source organism: Tellurirhabdus bombi (assembly GCF_021484805.1). Lineage (NCBI taxonomy): Bacteria > Pseudomonadati > Bacteroidota > Cytophagia > Cytophagales > Spirosomataceae > Larkinella > Larkinella bombi. The sequence goes on from NZ_CP090557.1 coordinate 20,311, forward strand.
ATCAGATTCCAAAATTTATAGAAAAAAACTTTTTATTTTTTCAGCCCCGTCATTTTCTTAATCAACCGGACTGTCCACTCCATTATTTTGCCGCTGTCAACCAGCATACCGGACTGGCAGAACTACACGGAATTTTATACGAACGGAATGGTTGGGCGATAAGTCCTTCGGCGGCTTCGTTCGGTGGAATTGAATTTCGGGACAATTTACCCACCAAGGTCTTAACGGATTTCATTCAGGCAATGATTTCCTTCTGCCGGGCCAACTCGTTGAAAGGGATTCGCCTGCTTTCTTATCCGTTTTGTTACGTGCCCAAAAACGCGCAGCTCCTGCACGAAGCACTTCTGGCGTCTGGTTATTGCGTCAGCTACGACGATCTCAATTATCACCTTCCCGTCACCAGCCAGCCATTGCTGAAATCGTTGTCGTCTTTCAAGCGCAATACACTTCGGAAAAGTAAACGGGCGGGATTTCACGGAGCGATCTGGCAACAACCTGACATTCATCAGTTGTTTGAATTTATTCGGCAAGCCCGTGAGCGGCGGGGCATTCCCCTTACCATTTCAGAAGAAAAACTAGGGAGCCTCATCCAGGATTTTCCCGACGTCTGCCACGTATTCGCGGTCTGGCAGCAAGATCGGCTGGCTGCAACTTCCGTAGGTATTCGCGTGGCCCCCGGCATTCTGTACCATTTTATGGGAGCTGATCACGGTGATTTTCTGGCGTATAGCCCTACAGTTTTGCTCGTCGAAACTTTATACAATTATTGCCAGGAAAATAACATTACACTTCTTGATCTGGGTACTGCCAGCAGCTACGGCGTCCGAAACGAAGGCTTAGCTTTCTTTAAACGACTTCTGGGGGGCCTGGAAAGTCCTAAATACGCCTACGAGCTGGCGTTTTAATTGACTGGCTTTCGCTTCGTGACCATCGCCCAGAAAGAAGCCACAATGTGATTGATGTCTTCAGAAACCCGCAGCAGTAAAATGAGGCCCACAAACAAGCCCGTTAAAACGGCCGAGCGAAAGACAATACTGGTTAGCGTGAAAAATAAATCGCCCTGCCACTCCGGTAAAATCAGCGACACGAGGTACGTTACAATTAGCACAAATAAAGCTTTCAGCGCCGCCGTGGTGAATGGCAACATCTTGTAAAAAACCCAGACCAGTGACACCCGGCTTACAGTATACAGCAACGTGGTCAGTGCCGTCGCCAGGGCCGCGCCGTTAAACCCATACAGCGGAATCAGGTAGGAATTGGCGGCGATGGCTACCAGCGCCATCACAATAACCAGGTAGGTCGAATAGCGAAAATGCTTGGAATAAGTAATCATTTCGGCGTTCAGGCCCATCGCCATATCGATCAGCTTCGAGAGCGAAATAAACAAAACCACCCATTTCCCCTGGCTGTATAAATCGGCTTTGGGCAAGACGCCGAGAATGCCGTCGATGTTGGTAAAAACCAGCAAAAAGGCCAAACCGCCTACCAAAAGCTGGTTCAAGGATGATTTGCGGTACAACTCGAGCACGTGCGTCCAGTTTTCTTCCCGGATGGAGTTCGCCAGCAAAGGCGTTGAAATCTGGGTAATGGATTTACGGGGAATTTCGATGATCCCGGCGATGTAGGTCGCAATGATGAAAATAGCCGTTTCTTTCAGCCCTTCACCGTGCGACAGCATAGTCCGGTCAATCAGCATCACCAGATTAATTCCAACCCCGCCCATCACGATAAATAGGCCGTAATAGACCATTTGCCGAAACATGCCGTTACGTAGCTGGCCGAAGTCAAAGCGCAGTGAAAACCGCCCGAGGTGCGCAATATAAAATAGTAGAATAATAACCGCTGATCCATAAGACGCTACCAGCAGATAGATCATCAGGTCAAAACTGTACCAACCCAGCCCAAATAGCAGGACAATAAATACGTTCGCCAGCTTTAAATACACCTCCCGCACAAAAGTTGGAATGGCAATGCGGGCATTGTTTCGGCAATAGGCTTCCAGCACGACCAGATAAATCCAGAAAATAGTCAGCGGAACGACCAAAGCATGGTACGGAATCAACTCCGGTGATTTGGCGGAGAAATAATTCTGGATTTGTTCTTCAAACAGGAAGTAGGCAAGCGTAAACAGGGCAACGCCAATCAGAGGAAACGACAGCAGAAAGCCCAGAAAACCATTGTGTTTGGTTTTGTCATCCCGGAAATAACTGAAAAACCGGTCGCCGATAAAGGGCGTTCCCAAGTGCGCAAAAGCTGCAAAAACCAGGCTGTTTTCCAGCAGGATACGCGAAATAGCCAACTGGTGGGGCTCCAGGAATTCGGGCGAAACCAGAAGCTGGTTTACAATGCCAATCGCAACGCCAATGTAGGCCCCCAGACTGGCTTTGAGGCTCTGGCGAATAATGATTCCCATTTTACAGTTTTACAGCCATGCGGCCCGTATAGTCGATCCGGTTGAGCAGCAACGGAATGTTGTTTTCGGCAAAGTACTGATCAACCGCTTTGCGCGCTCCATGCCAGTGGCCGTAGTCGTCAATAATCAAGACACCACCTTTGGCCAAACGCGGGTACAAGTGCACCAATTCATGATAAGTCGATTCGTACCAGTCGGTGTCCAGTCGCAGCAAGGCGATTGTTTCGGGTAATACCTGCGGAATTGTGTCCTCCACTTTCCCTTTGACGTACTGAATCTGCGCTGCCGGGTAAGCCGTCCGACCCATATTCTGCTGCACGTCGGGCAAGTCGGCCAGGCATTTATCGCGACCATCCCAGGTTTCGAACGCCTGGTCGCCCACAAAGTTGACGTCATTTTCGGTTGGCTCGCTCATGCCCTCGAACGTATCGTACAGATACAATTTCCGGTTGGTTTGCTTTTCGGCTAGTAGCGTCAAGGCACTCATCATCGAACTACCACCCCGCCAGACACCACATTCGACAAAATCCCCCTCGATTCTGGCTTTCAGCACGTATTGCACCGCCTGATGCAGCGCGAACAGCCGCTCCTGCGAAGTCATGGTATAGGGGCGACACTGCTCATACAAGCGCATAAACGCTTTTTCGCCCGTCATGTCGGCTTGTTTCAACTGCTCATCTTTCAAGCGGGTAACGCCGTAGCCGAAGCGGTTGGCGAGACTGATGATGCTTTTTCTAAGACCTTTTGTCATTCTATTTTAAAAAAGAATCGCCTTTAACTTGTCAATCTGCTGGTGCATTTCGTAGTCCCGTTCCATTTTTCGGCGGGCCTCCTGCCCCATTTCAGCCGCCCGGTTCGGATTACCAAGCAACTCAATGATGTATTTTGCCATGCCATCAACATCGCCTTCCTCAACCAAATAGCCCGTTTTTTCGTGTTCAACGGCTTCTTTAATTCCAGCGTGTCGCGTACTGACAATTGGCAGTCCGGCGGCGGAGGCTTCCAGAACCGTGTTGGGTGTCCCTTCTGAATCACCGTTTTCGGGATTGACGACCGAGTGCTGAACAAACAGCCGCGCTTTGCGGTGCCATTCGGCAATTTCATCCGCGGTCTTCACGCCCAGAAACTGCACGGCATGACGCAGTTGCAATTTGTCCACCAGCTTTTTACAGGTCTCCAGCAGTTCGCCGCTGCCAATCATGACCAGCTGGGCGTCGGGGTGCGTTTCCAGTACTTTATCGAAAGCCTGGATCGTTAAATGCGGCGCTTTTTTACCTGCAAAACGCCCAACGGCCAGCACAATTTTATCGGCTTTTTCGGGTGCCGCCCCGTAAAATTTCTCAACGTCAACGCCGTATGGATTGAGCTTCACCTTTTCGGCACTGGCTCCCAACTGAATCAACTGCTCGGCCATATCGCCCGAAACAGCTATAATCGCTTTGGCCTGCGCGAACAGTTTTTTATAATCGTCTTTGTTTTCCTCAATTGTTGGTCGATACGAAGCATCAAAACCGTGAAAATGAACCACCAAAGGTACATTGGCTTTGCGGCAGGCATCCATCACGCCACAACCCGTCGGCCCGTATTCAGCCAGCAGCACGTCGGGTTTCTGCTCGTTCAGATATGCCGTCAGCGCCCGGGTGTAAAAAGCGGGATACAGGGCTGGAATCACCCGTTTTATCCCAACCCGCACCGGCTCGGCCAGCGGCATATGAATAATGCTTTCGCCTTCTTTATTTTGATACGGTCGCCAGCCACCCGTCAGCGTCAGGGCCGGATCCAGGTATTTCAGGTGGTTATAGATGAAAGTCTCCGGGTAGTTATTCGCGTTTGGATAGGCAATGCAAAGTTTCATACGCTTATATTTTCCTTCCAACAACCAGGTACGTACAAGCGTCTTTATCGCGCGTTTCCTGCGAAGTCGTTTTATCGAATAACTGAATCAATAACTGCATCAGAAACGTAAAAGGCGGCCAGGCCCATTTTGGTATCTTAAACAAGAAACCGTCCTGAAACAGTTGCAAACCCATCGCCGAGCGGCCAATAATTCCCCGAAAAGCAACCACCTCAAACCCATTTCTAGCCACAATTTTCTGCAAACCCGCCGAAGTCCAGCGCCAAAAATCCGTTGGATCGGGATGATACATCCAGTAACCATGCGTTGTGAGCAACAGCGTTCCACCCGGTTTCAGAATGCGGCAAGCTTCCCGCAGATAGCCTTCGGGGTCTTCAACGTGTTCCAACACTTGCGTCGACAACACCACATCAACCTGATTATCGGCCATTTGAATCCGGCTGTCGGAGCCAATGTGTACTTCGGCGTGCGGGTTCCAGGCCAGATCAATGCCCAGATAGTTGACATTTTCCGGCGGAAACAAGGATACATACGGCTTCGTCCCGCACCCAAAATCAGCCAGCGTAATGCGACCCGAGCGAGTCAATGGGTCCACAAACGACGTTTTGGCGTATTGCACCAGTTCGCGCAGTTTTGTCAGGTAATACCGCCGGGGATTGGCCAGACCGGGTTTGATCCGGTAATGTTCTTCCGGATTGTCGGGCAGGGCTTCGGTGCGAACGCTGGTGTCACTCATGCCGGTTCCTGATAAGTCTCGTTAATAAAGGCCGCAATTCGTCCGGCCGCCTGGCCGTCCCACAATTGCGGAATCTGGCCTTGCTTGGCTTTACCATCCAGGATTTCCAAGACTTTTTCGTGCACCGTTACTGAATTCAGATCAGCCAGCAACTGGTTTGTTCCAACCTCTACCGTCACGGGGCGTTCGGTGCTGTCGCGGAAGGTCAGACAAGGCACTTGCAGGTAAGTCGTTTCTTCCTGAATCCCGCCCGAATCGGTCACGATAATGGCGGCATTTTCCATCAGGTTCAGGAATTCCAAGTAGCCTTGTGGTTCCAGCAAACGCAGGTTCGGAATGGCCGTTAAGCGCTCCCAAAGTTCGAAGCGTTTCAGGTTGTTTTCGGTACGTGGGTGAATCGGGAAAAGCACCGTTTTGTAGACCGCAGTATCTTCCACAATCTGCACAATGCTTTGCAAGCCGCCTTCGGCATCTACGTTGGCGGGCCGGTGCATGGTCATAACCACGTAGCTTTTCGGCTCCAGACCCATCTGCCCAACGGTGTTCAATTCGGCGGCTTTTTTGCGGTAGTGCACGAGCGAATCGATCATGACGTTACCGACAAAATGTACTTTCTGATCGTTCACACCTTCCCGTTTCAGATTGTCCAGTCCGGCCTGTTCCGTCACAAAAAGATGATCCGAAATGCTGTCGGTCAGAATGCGGTTGATTTCTTCGGGCATCCGACGGTCACCACTGCGTAAACCCGCCTCCACGTGAACCACCGGAATGTGCATTTTCACGGCGACCAACGCACAGGCAATCGTCGAGGTCACGTCGCCCACCACCAGAATGACATCGGGTTTTTCCGTTTCCACCACCTGCTCAAATTCCAGCATGATCCGTGCCGTTTGCTGCGCGTGCGAGCCGCCCCCAATGCCGAGAAAATAGTCTGGCTTAGGCAATTCGAGCTGGTTGAAAAACACATCGCTCATCTTGGCGTCGTAATGCTGGCCGGTATGAACGATTTTCGACTGAATTTGCGGGTATTGCTGAAAAGCCCGGTGCAGCGGTGCGACTTTCATGAAGTTGGGCCGCGCACCCACAATATTTAAAATTTTCATCTCAGGTTGTTACGTTAGGCTGGTGTTTCCGCCCCGTGGCGTACTCAAACGCCCGTACGTATTCTTGCAGCACTTTATGGATATTTACTTCGTCGCGAATAATTTGTAACGACCGTTCGCCGAACGCCTTCACTTTTTTTGGATCAGCCAGCAGCGAATCGATGGTTTGAGTCAAGCTATCAGCGTCGCCATTCTGGAAATAATAGCCGTTCTGGCCCTCACGCACCAGCCGTTTTTCGGTTCCATCAGCCACCGAACAAACCACGGGTTTGGCAAAACACATGGCGTCGTTGATCGACAGCCCGCCCATCCCCGCCAGCACATAAATGGCCGACGCGTGCAGATAACGACCCAGCGACACGGCATCGTAAACGCCGCCGACAAACTTCACCCGGTCAGCTACGCCCCGCTTTTCCGCGTGTTGCTTCAGCTTCTCCTCCTCCGGTCCGTATCCAACCACCACCAGTTCGATGCCGGGGTATTTGGCCTGTAAGCGCTGTACTGTGTCGATGATCAAATCAACGCGTTTCCACTTCACCAGCCGACCCACGTGGACCAGCCGATAGGGATTGGGCGGCAGAATCAGGTCTTCGTATCGAACCTGCTCGTAGGCTTTCAGCAGTTCGTCGGTGTCGGGCGAATTTGACGTAATGAAGATTTTTTCCTGCGGAATGCCGTAGCTGCCAATGATTTGCCGCGCTTCGTCGGTGTAATAAATATGAGCCGCCGCCCGGCGCAGATACACCCGACGGACAGCGGTTACGCCCAGAAACCAAAGGTAGCCTTTCAGGCTCATGTTGGTACTCAGGCTGAAATCTTCGTTCAGGTTGTGGCCGCCGTAGTAGTACTCTTTGACTTTGCCCCAGGTCGGAATATTGAACGGAATATCGCGGTTGATCAGCTTGATGCCGGTCGCTTTGAACCAGCCCCAGAACTCGGTACTCATCGCGAAATGCAGAATATACGGCCAGTTGACAATTAGTACGTCCGGCTTTTCTTTTTCCAGAACTTCCTGAATCCCGCGCAGAAATGGTTTTTTATACCAAGTTTTGTATTCTTCCAATTCATACAACCGGAATTGGCGGCTCGATGTGTCTTCGTGTACGCCCGACCCAAGGCTCGCGCTTCGCTGGCCCGGTTTGATTAAAGCCACCTCGACGCCATACTCCGTCACCAGTTTATTTAAAACCAGCGTGAAGTAGTGCGGCAACCCAGCCATTAAGAAGCAAACTTTCATTTTATCTAGTTGCCCAAAATTGAATTTTGCAAAGGTACAAAATTTACCCCACCTTGCCTTTTCCTTTTTCGGGCGATCAGCCCAGGTCTAACGGCGCTTTTAGCGCAAATACGGATTAGGCGGAAATCTCAGCAGCTTATAACCCTGTTCCTCTAGCTTTTGCAGGACGCCGGAAGTTGGCGTTTTCTTGAAAATAACCACTGAATACGCCTCCGGCGGAACAAGCGTAGTAGCCGTTAATAAATTTCTGATTTGGATCTTACGCTGTTGTTTCTCAATGGTTGCAGCGGCCCCGACGTTGCCGGGATTGAACCCTTTATACGCCATCATCGGCAGGCCCAGCGAACACGCCATTTTTTCAAATTCCCGGATGGAAATTTTGTGCACGTAGTTGCCTACGACCTCAAACGAATACTGGTTTTTCCAGATTTTTCGCAGCAAACCCGTATCGATTCGGTCCAGAATATTCCGTATAAAGAGCAGAATCGGCATCTGAATCACGGGGTCCACCGGTTCCTGGATAACAACCGCTTCTCGACATACGCGCAACATTTCGTAGAAACCAATGGCCGGGCGCGGAAAATGATGGTAGGCTTCCTTGCAAAACACGTAATCGAACGAATTATCCGCAAACGACAGCTTTTCCACGTTTTCAACCGAATACTGCCGGATTAGCCCCGCCTCTTTCACCCGCTCCAGAATGGAATCGGTCAAGTCGCTGGCAACCGCCTCACAACGCTGGCGCAGAAAATAGGCCGCATCGGCGCCGTAGAGATCGCCGACCGTTAGCACCGACGTTCCCGGCTGAATCAGCGGCTGCGTCAGTTGCCAGAATTGCTGGTGAATGAAATGTCCTACCGTTCCTTCCTGAAACAGGGAATAATCGGCACCGCCCGCTTCCAGACCCGCCGATACGCGCTTGATGTGGTCTTCATGGGCTTTGTAACTATCGTTTGTAATCATGTCCAACACAACGTGCAAGGATACAAAGGTAGAACGGAGTTGCGACGTATTTACGATTCAGCCGACTTTTTAGCCATCCGCACCGCTATTTTCCCAGTAGGGCAAGTGCGGCGGTTTCCGTACTTTTGCGCCATGCTCTTATTTCGCTTTTTGTTTAAAGATGCTTTCCGGGCACTCATTTCACCGACTGGCCGCACTTTTCTTTGGCTGTTGCTGGTTTATGGAGGTCGTAAACGCTTCTCCCGCCAGCTTGTTCGCTTTAGCCGCTATCAGCTCGAAGTGCCTGACGCGCTGTCTTTTGTCTGGCAGTACAAAGAAATTTATACCGACGAACTCTACTATTTCAAGCCGGGCAGCAGCCAGCCTGTAATCATCGACTGCGGAGCTAACATTGGCATGAGCGTGACTTATTTCCGTGAACGTTACCCACAAGCCCGCATCATCACGTTTGAGGCGGACCCGGTGATTGGGAAAATCCTGCAACAAAACCTGCAAACGAACGGCATTTCGGGCGTTGAAGTCGTGAACAAAGCGGTCTGGACCGACGATCAAGGCGTTTCGTTTGGTAGCGAAGCGGCTGATTCTTCGTCTATTTTTTCGACCGAAACCAAAAATATTGTTCCTTCAGTTCGATTGCGGGATTACCTGCTCCGCGAATCTCGCATTGATTTATTAAAAATTGACATTGAAGGTGCCGAAACCGCCGTGCTGGAAGACTGCCGCGACGTGCTCAATCGAGTTAACCACCTTTTTGTGGAATTTCATTCGTACATCGGTCATCCGCAAACGCTGGCGACCGTCATGACGATTCTGGAGGAAGCGGGTTTCCGGTATTATCTGGACACCAACCAGCACCGCCGCCGTTCGCCGTTCATTGATTTTCGCTATCCGGGTAGTGCCGTGATGGATTTACAGCTAAATATCCATGCATGGCGCGAAAACTGAATATCCTGCAACTAAGCACCTATCATACATCGGGTGGCGCAGGCATTGCGGCTAGACGGCTTAACGAAGCGCTTGTGCGGGCGGGTCAGAATTCCTGGATGCTGGTTCCGCAAACGGACCGTCCCGAGCCTCACGTGGCCGGACTGGCCGAAACAACGCTAGAACGAAAAATGGCCTTTGCGCGCTTTGCACTGGATCGCCTGAGCTTCTGGCCTTACGAAAAAAGCAAAGCCGAGCGGTTTGCCTTTTCGCCAGCGCGGGTCGGTACGGACATTAGCCGCCATCCGCTGGTACAGCAGGCCGACATTCTGCACCTGCACTGGACACAGTTTGGTTTTCTTGGCTTGTCAGACATGAGCAAGCTCTTCCGACTTGGTAAACCCGTTGTCTGGACCTTGCATGATATGTGGGCGTTTACGGGCGGTTGCCATTATAGTCGGGGTTGTGCGCATTACCAAACCCACTGTCACCACTGCCCTTTTCTTCGCAATCCGGGAGCGCATGACTTGTCGTATCGCCTCTTCGAGAAGAAGGTCGAGCTTTACCACAACGCACCCCTGACGTTTGTAACCCCTAGTAAATGGCTTTCTAAGTCATTAAAAGTTAGCCATCTTGGTCAACCCTTTCCGGTGCATGTCTTACCGAACCCCATTGATTCTAACCGGTTCCAACCGGCGCAGGATCGGCAGGTAGTTCGGCGGCAACTGGGTTTGCCCCTCGACAAAAAACTACTTTTGTTTGGCAGCTTCAACACGCAGGACCCGCGCAAGGGATTTCGTTACATCCAGGAGGCGCTGCAATTACAGAAAGATCGATTACCAGACACAGAAATTGTTATTTTTGGCAAATCAAATCCAGAAATAGTCAATGCCCTGCCGCTGCCCGTCACGAACCTGGGTTCGATTACTTCGGAAGAAAAAATGATTGCTGTCTATCAGGCCGCCGACGTCTTGCTCATTCCCTCGTTGGAAGATAATTTTCCAAATACCATCATCGAATCGCTGGCCTGCGGTACGCCGGTTCTGGGATTTCGGACGGGCGGGATTCCAGAGCAGATTATGCATCGGCAGACCGGCTATCTGGCGCAGCTTGCCTCTGCCGAGGATTTGGCGCAGGGGTTGCACTGGCTCCTAACCCAGGCCGATCTGCCCATCATGCGGCAAAATGCGGCGCGCCACATCCATTCGTGGTTAAGCTACGAAGCGATGGCTTCTGAGTTTACGGAGCTTTACCAAAACCTGCTTAAAGCCTGATATGCCCAAACTTTCCATTATCACCGTCACGTACAACGCCGAGCGCTATCTGGAACGGACCATCCGAAGCATCCTGGCCAATGGTCAGAGACCAGAGGTTGAATATCTGGTGATCGACGGGGCCTCGAAAGACGGAACCTTAGGGATTATCCGACAATATGAAGTTGTCATTCAACGCTGGATTTCTGAATCTGACCGGGGTTTGTACGATGCCATGAACAAAGGATTGCAGGCTGCCACGGGGGAGTATGTCTGGTTTTTGAACGCGGGCGATGAAGTCCACGACAGCCAGGTTATTCCACAGCTACTCCGGGCTATCGATACGCAGCAGGCCGACGTGTATTACAGCGACGCCCTTTTCGTGAATGAGTCAGGACAGCCCGTTGGCCTTCGCTCCGAAATAACCCCGCATCGCTTGCCTAAAAACCTAACCTGGCGGGACATGGACATGGGTATGAAAGTATGTCATCAGGCGTTTATTGCCCGACGAATCATAGCACCCCAATACCCCATCGATAATCTCAGCGCTGATATTGACTGGGAAATTCGCTGTCTGAAAGCGGCTAATAAAATTGTTTATCTACCTTTCATCCTCTGTAAGTACCTGACCGGCGGACTCTCGGTGCAGCGGCATCGCCAATCGCTCATTGATCGCTTTAAGGTACTGGCCACGCATTTTGGCACCGTTCCCACTTTGTGGAATCACGCCCGGATCGTGATCAGAGCGGCTCGTAAACGACTGAATACCTGATTCTTTTACCAACGTTATTTATGTCCCTACAAAACATTCATCTTAAGTTTCCGCTTCTTCTTCTGTTCTGGCTCACGTTGCTTCGCACGTTTGCCCAACCCATTGCCACTGATACGACTGCTTTTGAACGAAATAGTCTTCAGCACCGTATTCCATTAAAGGCGTTCATTATTCCTTCCGTCCTGATTGGTGGTGGTGTAGCCTTGCTGGATAGCCGCACCCGCGAGCCTTTCCAGACCATGAATGTTGTCACCCACCTCGACGATTATCTGGTTGTTAGTCCGTATGCTTTGCGAGTAGGTTTGCAGGTTGCCGGCGTCAAACCCAATATCAAGCTGGGCGATGAAATTGCCGTTACGATTGTGGCAAACGTGCTGGCAGGCGGCGTTACCGAAGGGCTGAAGCGAACGGTTGGCTCCCTCCGCCCGAATGGCGAAGACCGAAAATCGTTTCCTTCTGGCCACGCTGCCATTTCATTTACCGGTGCGGAGCTGCTGCACCAGGCTTATCGGCATAAAAGTCCCTGGATTAGCGTGGCCGGGTATACCTTAGCAACGGCAACCAGCGTTTTACGAGTAGCCAATCTACATCACCACTGGGGCGACGTATTAGCCGGCGCCGGAATCGGAATTGCTTCTGTTAAACTAACTTATCTTGCTTATCCACTCGTAAAAAAGCAGTTTAGCCGACACAGGAAGCAACGTGTTAAAGATTAATCTTCGATGAATTTTCCATTTCCTTGAAGAGATTTGTCGATTAATACCAAAATGAAAATAAATTTGCGGCTCATTTAGGAGAAACCAACGATTCTTCTTTTGTATATCCTGAACTTAAAATAGAATTAAATCATGAAGCGTATAGCTGTTTTTACTTCCGGCGGTGACGCACCTGGTATGAATGCCTGCATCCGGGCAGTTGTTCGGGGGGCAGTTTACCATGGAATCGAAGTGTTCGGCGTTCGGCGGGGCTACAACGGAATGATAAACGGCGATATTTTCCAGATGACCTCTCATTCGGTTAGCAACATTGTTCAACGGGGCGGTACGATTCTGAAATCGGCCCGAAGCAAGGAGTTTATGACACCCGAAGGTCGCCGCAAAGCATTTGAACAACTGCAAAAAAATAATATTGAAGGGCTGGTAGCGATTGGTGGAAACGGTACGTTTACAGGTGCCACCATTTTCTACGACGAATTTGGCATTCCAACCGTTGGTGCGCCGGGAACCATTGACAATGACCTGTACGGAACCGATCACACCATTGGCTTCGATACCGCCGTCAATACCGCCCTGGAAGCCATCGACAAAATTCGGGATACAGCCGATTCCCACGACCGCGTATTTTTCATCGAGGTAATGGGCCGCGACTCCGGTTACATCGCAATTCAGTCCGGTATTGCCGGGGGCGCTGAGATGGTGATGGTTCCGGAAGTACTAACTCCCATTCCCGAAGTTATTGAAACGCTCAAACAAGGCTGGAGCCGCTCCAAGTCTTCGTCGATCATCATTGTGGCCGAAGGCGACGAAGAAGGAAACGCCGCCGAGGTTGCGGAAAAAATCCGTTTGCACGTTGGCTCAGGAGTCGATATGCGGGTAACGACGCTCGGACACATCCAGCGGGGTGGTGTTCCTACGGCCTATGACCGCATTCTGGCGAGCCGGCTTGGTCTGGGCGCGCTGGAAGGCTTGATGAATGGGGAAAAGAACGTAATGGCGGGCGTCGTCAACAACGAGTTGGTTTACACGCCTTTCCGCGATACCATTCGTTTGCCCAAACCAATCAGTGAGGACATGCTGCGGATGGTGCGTATCCTGAGCGTATAGCTCAGGCGTAGCCCATTAGCTTGTAAACGACGTACCCGACTAGCTCACGTAAGAGCTGGTAGCTGTCCCGGAAGGCCCCTTCAGAAGGTAGAATAAGGTTATCCGGCGTATAAAGCCGCTGTTGGCCCATTATATCGGCGGAGTAAGGTACAACCTGGATTTGCTGTTTCTGAAAACAAGCCACCGCTCGTTGCATATGAAAGGCGGACGTGATCAGAACATATTCATTATCAGAGAACTTTTGACGGAGAATTGCCGCTGTAAAACGGGCATTTTCGTAGGTATTCAGGGATTTATTCTCCAGAATAATGGCATTCGCCGGAATGCCGCCTGCCTGTAGAAATTGCGCGGTTAATTTTCCCTCATTAGCGATCTCACGCGGAATAATTGGATCTCCGCCGCCGCTAATCAGGATTTTCTGGATTAGTCCCGCTTTGTACAACAAGAGCGCCTGCCCCATCCGATCGGCGTGATCGGCTAAAAAAATCCGGTTGAACGGTTTAATATCCGAGCGCATAATTCCTCCCGTCAGCACAATACCAATTCGAGGCTTTGTGGTCTTCGCCAGCGTGGTGGGCGGCACCTCCCACCACAGGGCAATTTCATTACTCAGAAATCCATTCCCCAATAAAAACCAGAGTCCAATCCCAAGCTGTAGCCAGCGGCGGCGATACCGCGGATTCTTCACCAACAACGCAGCCAGTAAGGTAATGGTTAGCAGCCCAGCGGGCATGATGATGTAATACAGAACTTTAGACAAAAAGAAGAACATGAGAAATGCAGTAATCGGGAATTCTATCGTTTAAAAAGGGTAAATTTGTACGTAAAATCTTACATCAACTAGTCAGGATGTCAAACTTTCATCGAATTTGTTTAACAGTCTTCTTTATCGGTTACTCCGCCTTGACGATGGCGCAGGCTCCTGCCGCCAGTCACCGCATTAGTGCCCATCTGAAAGGACTCTCCAATAAGACCGCTTACCTGGCGAATTACTTTGGCCCTACGCAGTACATCCCACGCGACACGGCCCAGTCGGATGCCGAAGGACGCCTCCTGTTCGATGGAGCCAACACATTGCCGGAAGGTCTTTACATGATTGTGGTTGACGCCAAGCCCGTGATGCAGTTGGTTATTGGTGAGCAGAATTTCTCGTTTGAAGCCGACACAGCCGACATCGTTGGAACAATCAAGTTTGCAGCTCCCGGCGAAAGCGCTCTTTTCTACGATTATCAGAAATTTCTGCAAAAGCAATATAAGCAAATTACGGCCATTCGGAATCAGAACGGAGCAAATAATCAGACACAGATTGCCGCCCTTCAGAAAGAGTCTAACACTTACCGCACGGATTTTATTAAGAAAAACCCCAAGTCTCTGACGGTGAAATTGCTGCAAGCGGTTGCCGAACCCGAGGTTCCACCGGCGCCAAAGCTTGCCAATGGCCGCCCCGACTCGCTTTTTGTGTTTAATTACTACAAATCGCACTTTTTCGACGGATTTGATTTCTCGGACGAACGCTTGCTCCGCTCTCCCTTTGTCCAACAAAAACTGGATCGTTACCTGAAAGAACTAACCGTGCAAACGGTCGATTCACTGATCAAAGAAGCGGATTACCTGGTTGGTCGGGCCAAGGCAAATAAAGAGATGCTTTCGTACACGATTTGGTACATTACCAATCAATACGAGCAGTCGAAAGTGATTGGACTGGACGGCGTTTTCGTGCACATGGCGGAGAAATATTACCTGACGGGTGTCATGCCGCTTTCGGACACGGCATCGCTGAGCAGCATTCGCAAACGGGCACAGATCCTGAAGCCTCTACTGGCCGGAAAAATCATTCCGAACATGAGCGCCCAGGATTCCCTGGGCCGTCCCCAGGCTCTGCACAGCGTTAAAGGCGAGTATGTGGTTGCTTTTATGTACGACCCCGATTGTGGACACTGCAAGGAATCGGCGCCCAAGCTGAAGAAATTTTTTGAAGATCACCGCGCCAAAGGCATGCAGGTATATGCCGTAGCGATCAACAACACCCCCGAGAAGTGGCGGCAATTTGTTCGGGAGCAGAAATTACAGGGCATGGTTCATGTGTATGGCCCTAGCTCCGGCATCAATTTTGAACAGAAATACGACGTTTATTCAACCCCAACAGTCTATTTTCTGGACAAAAACAAAAAAATTCTGGCGCGTCGTCTACCCGTTGAAGAGCTGGAAAGTTACTTCCAGTTTATGCAGCGGCAGCAGCCCGCCAAGCCAAAGGCACCTACCCCAACAGCCAAAGCGGGCAGTGCCGCAAGTACTAAAAAATAAAAGCGAGGGCCGGAGTTTTCCGGCCCTCGCTTTTAGAGAGAAAATGTTTTTAAATAAGGCCTATCAAGAGGATAATTGCCCCGACAATCAAGCCTACAACCCCAACAGTTGCCGCAGTTCCTGTGGCAAACAAGGTTAACAATAAACCGACAATGACGAAAACGGCACCAGCGGCTAGCAGCCCAGAATTGAGCATTGGCTTTTGTGGCGACTCAGGAGCCAGGTGCTTCTGAATCTTTTTGTCGAGCCGCTTAAGCATCATCCGCTCAACCATGTTCATTTTTTTAGGAGCAGCCGGAGCAGCGGCTACGTTGCTTTTGGCAGCGGCAGAAGTCAGTAACTCTTGCACACGAGCCATGCGCTTTTGAACCCGCTTGTCTTCCAACGCGGCGCTATTTTTGGCAATAGCGTCGTTCAGTTGCTGGATGTCCTGTGTCTTAACGACAGGAGCAGCCGCAGCAACGAGCGTAGGCTCTTCTACTTTTTCGACGGGAGCCGTTACCGCTTCAGCAACAACGGGCTGCGTAGCTGGCTTGGGAGTTTCCGCGGAGAACCGCTCAACTGGCATACGCTGATAAGTGGCATAAGGACGGCTACAAGAAGCAAAAAAGGCCGCAACCACAACTGTGGAAGCCAGTGCATAACGCTGGAATAATTTGTGCATACTAATAAAAGTTTTAAGTGGAACTCGAGAGCTTACACTAGCACAAACTACTTTTCGAAAAGATTGTTGATTATTTTATAAATAACCGACTAAACGACGCATGAATCATATCTCGTTACAATAAAGGCACGAAATTATTTCATTTTGCCTCGTTTCACCAGATACGCCGACAGGATCTGATCGAAGCCCTGCGCAATATCGGCCTCAATGAAGTCAATGCGGTACTGGCCACAGCGCAGTTTCAGTTCCTGGTAAAAGTTTTGAATGGCCTGCTGGTAGGAGTCGCGCACCTGATTAGGCTGTACTTTTACTTTTTCGCCGGTTTCCAGGTCGATGAATTCATACGGGCGCTCGTCGAAGGAGAAATCCTGCTCGGTTTTTTTATCCGTGACATGAAATAGCAAGACCTCGTGCAGGTTGTGCCGCAAATGCTGAAGCGCCGAAAACAGGTGCTCAGCCTCTGAGACATTTTCAAACATATCGCTAAAAATCACCACCAGCGAACGCTTATTAATTTTTTCGGCTAATTGGTGAATCACCGACGCGGCTGATGTTTTTTTAGGCTGCGGTGGCTGTTCCAACAGGTCATTCAGTTGAATGAACATTTTGTGAACGTGCGAGGGCGTCGATTTGACCGGTGTTTGAAGCTCGATATCTTCCGAGAAGGTGCAAAGGCTAACGGCATCCTTCTGACGTTGGAGCAAATAAGCCACACAGGCAGCAGCCATCACACTAAACGTAATTTTGCCGTAGGTGCCTTTTCCCAGATCGGGGTAATACATCGTTGACGATGTGTCGATTAATAAGTGGCAGCGGAGGTTGGTTTCTTCTTCGTAGCGTTTGACGAATACTTTTTCCGACTTGGCGTATACTTTCCAGTCGATGTGGCGGGTACTTTCGCCCGTGTTGTACAGCCGGTGTTCGGCAAACTCGACCGAAAAGCCGTGGAATGGCGATTTATGCAGCCCGGTAATGAACCCTTCAACCAACTGACGGGCCAGAAATTCGACGCTACCAAATTCTCTGATTTTCCGTAAATCAACCTGATTTTTCATAAAGCCCCGGCGAAAAAAATCAGACATGAGGCTGAAGTGTCTGTCACCTCATGTCTGGGTTAAGAACGCATACTGCGTTTAATTGTTGCCAACAGGCTCTGCTGTTTGCAACATCAATTGAGAACTAGCCAAATAGAGAGAGTCTTGCTGCGCGGAGTCTGCCTTGGCAAAACGGTCGGCTCCGACAACACGGATGGCTACATTTGCAACACCGCGCTGGATCATTCCCAGGGTTTTAGCGGCTGAATATCCCAAGTCAATAATCCGGCCTTTCGTATGCGGGCCGCGATCATTAATACGTACAACGACAGACTTGTGATTATCTAGATTGGTTACTTCTACCATGGTATTATGCGGTAGAGAGCGGTGAGCAGCGGTTAAGTCGGTAGGTTTGATGCGCTCACCATAGGCGGTTTTACGGCCATTGAACTTCTTGGAGTAGAAAGAGGCCTTGCCTCGCTGTATGAGACCCTTGTGGATCTCCGTCGGTTGGATGCTGTTGAAAAGCAACATCAGGGACATGATTAAACTCATACAGGGCTGGTTTGGTTGAACAATAAAAAAGAGGTGAACGTTAGACACTTACGCCACCTCCGCATAGGAAAAACACAATTCCCTTATTGCAAATATAACAGGATAAAGTTCAGGAACAAGAGTATACGCCCCTTTTCTCCTACTGATCTTGTTCAGTTTTTCCATTCAACGGTCTTAAATATGATTGAAAGATATTTTTCCCGCTTCCTTTTGCTTGTTATACTAATCCCGCTATTTTAGCGTTTGAAACACTCTAAACCATCAGGATTGTGGAAGAAAAAGAGAAAGAAAAAATCTTTTCCAAGCGCGTTCGTGCTGGAAAAAGAACCTACTTCTTTGACGTTAAATCCACCCGGGCAAGCGACTATTACCTAACGATTACCGAAAGCCGCCGCCACCCGCAGGGTGATGGCTTTGTGTATGAGAAACACAAAATGTTTTTGTACAAAGAAGATTTCGATAAGTTCGCAGATGCTCTTCAGGAGACAATTCAATACATCAAAGCTGATCTGATGCCTGAATTTGACTTCGCCCAATTTACGGTGAAAGACGAGCTAGAAGATATAGGTGGCAGTGAACTTAAGTGGGATTAAGTCAATAACCTTCTCTCTTTTGTCCGCCTCTGATCAACATCAGAGGCTTTTTTGTTTTTCGTCCCTGAATGTCCGAACTTTGCGGAACAATTCTGAATGAGCCGATGCGTATAGTTAGTAGGGTTGAAGTCAGGCATGATTCCATCAATCAGCGGCTTAGCAACCCGGCCAAAATCGCTCATTCGCTCATTCCCTTATTCAAATTTAACCATTCATGAGTCTGCAATGTGGAATCGTAGGGTTGCCAAACGTCGGTAAATCCACTTTATTTAATGCCATCTCGAGCGGGAAAGCCGAAGCGGCCAACTACCCGTTCTGTACCATAGATCCCAACGTCGGGGTGGTCACCGTTCCAGACGAGCGGCTGGATACCCTCGAAACCCTGGTCAAGCCCCAAAAGGTTGTTCCAACCATCATTGAGTTTGTCGACATTGCCGGTCTGGTGAAGGGAGCCAGCCAGGGCCAGGGCCTGGGGAACAAGTTTTTAGCCAATATCCGGGAAGTTGACGCCGTGGTGCACGTCATCCGGTGTTTCGAAGACGAAAACATTGTTCACGTTGAAGGCCGCGTGAACCCGATTTTCGACAAAGATATCATCGATACCGAACTGCAACTGAAAGATCTTGAATCGGTTGACAAAAAACTGCAACGGATCGAGAAAGCTGTCCGGTCGAGCGGCGACGCCAAGGCGAAAGCCGAACTAGACGTGCTGCTGAAATACAAAACGGCTTTGGAAGCGGGGCAAAACGCCCGTAGCGTGGAGGCTTCGCCTGAAGATCGCCAGGCAGCTGTTGGTGAACTGCACCTGCTCACCATTAAGCCGGTTATTTACGTAGCGAACGTCGACGAAAATTCCCTGCCCAACGGAAATCAGTTCTCCGACCAGTTAAAAGAGACCGCCAAAGCCGAAGGCGCTGAGGTGATTGTCGTTTGCGCGGCGATTGAATCCCAGATTGCCGAAATGGAAGATCCCGAAGAACGCCAGATGTTCCTGGGCGAATATGGTTTGGACGAATCAGGTCTGGATAAACTCATCAAAGCGTCTTACCGCCTCCTCAACCTGATCACGTATTTTACGGCGGGTGTGAAGGAAGTTCGCGCCTGGACCATCCAGCGGGGTTGGAAAGCCCCGCAGGCAGCCGGCGTGATTCACACGGACTTTGAACGCGGGTTCATCCGGGCGGAAGTTATCAAGTTGCCGGATTATATCCAGTACAAAACCGAAGCGGCCATTAAGGAAGCCGGTAAAATGGGCGTTGAAGGCAAAGAATACGTGGTGGCGGATGGCGATATCATGCATTTCCGGTTCAACGTATAAACTACAGTACGATACTTTTACTTTTGAAGCAAAGGCGGGTTAATCACCCGCCTTTGCTTTTTTATACCAGTACCCACTCTCAACGGGACTTTTTCGCTCCCCTACCTTACTTCCGCTTGTTGATGCCAACTTTCTGATACCCTACCAACTGATCGGCCCGCGCGGCTGGCGGACGGTGGTAGACAAAAATTTCGTAGTCGTTCTCCGTAGCGGAATAATTTCCTTCGATCAGCGCTTCGTTTCCTTCGATGGTCATGCCGGAGCGGGTTACGGGTGGAGCCAGTCCTTTGACGGAATAATCGTAATTATAAACGCCCTGCTTGAGGGGAATTTCCGCTTTGTAGGCACGTTCCTGCGGCGAATACGTCATTTTGTTGAGCGCATCGAGCTGCCAGAAGTTAAAGGCCCCATTGACATAGATCTCGGCGTTCGCAATTTCGTCTACTTTAAGGGTAAAAACGGTTGAAATATAATCGGCCTGAGTCGCTCCAATTCGGCTTTCCAACTGGTCAATAACGTACTGCCCGTTGAAATCGTCGGTGAGGACATACGCGCCCACGCTACGCACCGCGTCAGGCAATACATAAGCAATCGTGCGCTCGTCCCGACGTTCGATGCGGCCGATGTAGTTGGCCTGGGAAATAACGGTTCGGGTATCAAAAAAGCGGTATTCATTCCCCCCCGGAAACGTATTCTTCAAATCGAAAAGGCGGTATTCCAGCAAATTATCAAACGCCCGGACATTGGTTGGCCGCAAGCCCGTCACAACACGGTCGTCGCGGTAATTTTGCCGGATCACAATTTTCAGGTCATCCTGCGGCGAAATCAATGGATAGCCCCGGTAACTGATGTTAAAATCAATTTGCTGGTCCGTAAACCGCTCTTGCACACCCGACGAAAACTGAATGTTTGGCGCTACTTGCACACGAGTAGCGTACGTACTAAACCGGCGCGTCAGGATAATATCGTTCGGATTTCGCTCATTATAAACCACCAGCACGTAATTGCCCGGCAATTTCAGCTTCGGAACCGGGAAGCGATAGTGGTAATACGGCACCTTCGTCCCGCTGGAAAGCTGATAATCCTGAATCGGATAATCGTTGTATTCAAACGTAAATTCGATGTCATTCAGCACCGAGCGCTGCCAATCCCAGTTGCAGTGAATAACTTTAGCGCGATAAGGCCGGTAGTCGGCAGTCAGATCATCGAACGAAAGCAGCAGTGGGACTTCTTCGGCGGTGTTGATAACGGGCGGATTCAGCGAAAGCGCCGGATCAGAAGGATTGTTGCCAATTACTGGAACAAGTAAAACAGTTTTGATTTTTGGATTGTATACTTTGTCAACCGTTGCAATGTTCTGCGCGTATAAAGACTGTACGCACAGCCAGATTGCGGGTAACAGGCAGGCAAATTTTCTCATTCGTAGTCTATTTCGTAAAAATCGGGCCGTACAAATAGAACGAAATATACCAGAAGATTGTGTAAAAAGCCGTAAAATTGGCCACCGATAAGCTACCTTATGATACCGCATGATACCAAGGAGTGGTTACTCCACATCTTCAATTTACGCCGATCAGATACATTACGTACCCTGATGCCTGTTATACTTGCCCTGAGTGTTTACGCGGCTTTTATTGTCTACTTAATTGATGATTTCTTTCATCTCCCGGACAATTCGCCGTTAAAAAACGTTTCGCTCGTTCATACACTGCTGGGTTTTGTGATTTCGATGTTGCTGGTATTCAGGACTAATACGGCTTACGACCGCTGGTGGGAAGGCCGTAAATTATGGGGATCACTGGTTAATAACAGCCGAAATCTAGCGCTGAAAGTCAATCAGTTGCTTGGCCCAGAGCACGCTGAATCCCGGGAGTTCTTCGCCGCTATGATTCCAAATTTCGCCTTTGCGTTAAAAAACCACCTGCGCGGCGACTTTCACGAAAAAGAATTTACCGAGACACGGTTATTCAAACTAAATCAGCTCCATCGCAAAGAACACATACCTGGTCAGATTGCGTCGGCTATTTTTGGTCGGGTAAGTGAGCTGCAACGCCAGGGTATTCTGCTGCCCGAACACATGCTGGTTCTCAACGTAGAGTTACAGGGATTTATGGACATCTGCGGCGCCTGCGAACGGATTCACAACACCCCTATTCCCTTCTCTTACAGCTCGTTTATTAAGAAGTTTATCTTTATTTACTGCATCACCATTCCGCTGGGTTACGCCTATGTGATGGAGTATTTCGCCGTTGGCTTGTGCGTCTTTGTCTTTTATGTGCTAGCGAGTTTGGAAGTCATTGCGGAAGAAATTGAAGATCCTTTCGGTACGGATGCGAATGATTTACCGGCTGAAAATATTTGTAACAACATCCACAAAAGCGTTAACCTATTATTAACTAGCCAACCGCCGGTTGACAAAACCTCGATTTAATCCAATAGGCTATAAAAAAACCGGTGTCTCCACCGGTTTTTTTTATTAAGCAAGTCTTTTTTCCCATTCTTCGGCTTCCATCATGGCCTCTTCCCATTCTTCCTGAAGCTTGTTCAGTTGGGTTGAAATCCGTTCGTAGTCAGCCGTTTTGGTTTGCAATTTTTTCGTATCCGCAATTACATCTGTCCGCGAAAGTTCGGCCTCGAGTTGCTTCTTTTGCCGTTCCAAGTCGGAAATGCGTTTTTCAACGTCTTCGGCCTGTTGCGTCGCTTTTTTCAGGGCGCGCTGCCATTCCTTCCGCTCGTCGTCAGTAACAGGCGCTTTAGGCTTTTCAACCTCTTTTTTCTTGCCATTAACCGGCGCCGATGTGCTCAAGTCGCCCGATTGTCGGCGTTCTTCCATCCACCACTCATACTCATCGTATGTGCCCGGATATTCTTTGATCTGCTCGTCTTCGATGTACCAAATTTTATTGGCAATCTGCGAAACAAAATAACGGTCGTGGGAAACAACCACGTACGTACCCTCATACTGGTCCAGCGCCTGAATCAGGATGTTTACCGACTGCATGTCCAAGTGGTTGGTCGGCTCATCAAGCAGCAAAAAATTAGCCTGCGAGAGAAGTACTTTGGCTAGAGCAACCCGCGATTTTTCACCCCCGGACAAGACTTTAATTTTCTTGAATGCATCATCGCCCGAAAAGAGAAAACAGCCCAGAACCGTGCGTAACTCTGCCTCCGACTTAGTGGGGTTAGCCGATTTCAGTTCCTCCAGCATGTTGTCGTTCACATTCAGTGATTCTAACTGGTGCTGCGCGTAGAAGCTAAACGAAACATTATGCCCTAGCCGCCGCTCGCCCTGAATGTTCTCCGTTCCGGCAATAATCCGTAATAAGGTGGACTTTCCGCGTCCGTTGGCACCAATCAGCGCAATTTTGTCGCCTCGTTCCAGCCGCGCCGTGGTGTGCGTCAGAATTTTCTTTTCGCCGTAGGCTTTGGTTACATCCTCCAGGTGCAGAATGTGCCGACCGGGCTGCGTCGAGAAGTTAAAGCGGAAGTTAACCCGCGCGTTTTCTTCCAGCACCGGATCGATTACATCCATTTTTTCGAGCATTTTCACCCGGCTTTGGGCCTGCTTGGCTTTGGTTGCCTTGGCCTTGAATCGCTCAATAAAGCGCTCCGCCTGCCGGATTTTAGCCTGCTGATTCTCGTAGGCACCCTGCTGAATTTCGTTGCGCAAGGACTTTTCTTCGACGTAGAACGAATAATTTCCGGCGTAATAATTCAGCTTAGCTCCAGAAACCTCAACCGTTGTATCAATGACATTGTCCAGAAACTCGCGGTCGTGCGATACCACAATCACGGCTCCTTCGTAGGTCTGAATGTATTTTTCTACCCATTGGATTGAGGGTAAGTCCAAGTGGTTGGTCGGCTCATCAAGCATCAGCAGCGATGGCTTCTGCAACAGCAGTTTTGCCAGCATCACGCGCATCCGCCATCCCCCGGAAAACTTTTGCAGTGGTTTGTGCAGGTCTTCGGTGGGGAAGCCCAACCCTTCCAGAATTTCCTCGGCTTTCGACTGAATGCTGTATCCATCCAAGGCCTCAAATTCTTCCTGCACACGTCCCAGCTTGTCAACCAGTTCGTCCCGATAGTTCACTTCCATTTCGTGCAGCAACTCGTCTATCTTTTTTTGCAGTACATTTTGTCGCTCGAATGCCTGCATCGCCACCGACAGAATGGAATCATCTGTTTGGTAAGACAGCAAATCCTGGTTCAAAAAGCCAATCGAGACATCACCCGCTTTGGAAATGGTACCCCCATCCAGCTGATACTCCCCTACAATTAACCGCAACAGCGTTGATTTTCCGGTTCCGTTTAAGCCAATCAAGCCAATTTTCTGACCGGGTTTGATATGCAAAGAAGCATTCTCGTACAGGGGACGGCTGCCGAGATAATAAGACAAGTTTGTAATGGAAATCATGGTGCAAAATTACCAAAAATGCGTTAGATGCTTGCATTATAAATTTTTAATCCAGTAGTTTGCACCCACATTTTTGCCAACGGTGCTGGTTTTATCTAGTATCATCTGCAAATACTAACATTAGAAGCCTCCTTAGCTCAGCTGGTAGAGCGACGCATTCGTAATGCGTAGGTCGCAGGTTCGAATCCCGTAGGAGGCTCGTTTTCAAAAAAGGGTTGATCAATCGCTTCGATTGGTTAACCCTTTTTTCTTGTCCTTATTGCTGTAAAAATTCGCTTCCCAAAATCGCCAATCGTATTTTCGTGGCTCAAAACTTTTGCACCATAGCTATGGACAACGCAGTAGAAACGATTAACCAACTCATCCGCACTCGGCGAAGCATCTTCCCTCCTGACTATATTGAAAAGGAAATTCCCCGCGAAGTAATCGAGCAGATTATCGAAAACGCCAATTACGCGCCGACACACCGCCTGACGCAACCCTGGCGCTTCACGATTTTTCGCGGCGATGGATTAAATAAGCTAGCCGATTATTTGGGCGAACAGTATCGCTCGCAAACCACGCCCGAAACCTTTAGCGAAGCCAAATACGAAGGAGCGCGCAGCAAAGTCCTGAAGTCGTCCTGCGTGCTGGCCATCAACATGGAATTGCATCCTGAGAAAGTGCCGGAGTGGGAAGAAGTAGCGGCGGTTTCCTGTGCCGTTCAGAATATGTGGCTGACCACTACGGCTTTGGGTATTGGGGCTTACTGGAGCACACCCGGCAATCTGGAAAAGCTGGGCGCGTTTTTAGGCCTGGAACCAAACCAGAAATGCCTTGGACTTTTTTACATGGGCTACCACCAGGCCAAAGAAAAGCCAGCGGTTCGCAAACCCATTGAGGAGAAAATCAACTGGATTGAAGCTTGATCATTCACGGGGATGAAGTAAAAAAACATCCCCGTACCCCACTTGAATGTCAAAGGCTGAGCGGAGCGGCAGTTTTCGGTCGGCGGCGAGCAGCAACCGAATAACGCCCCCGTGCGTGACAATTGCCAGCTTTTCAGCGCTGGTCTGGGTTATGTCCTGCCAGAACGCCATCACCCGCGCCTGCATTTGCAGCATATTTTCGCCGTTGGGCGTAGACACATTCACAAAATCATCCATCCACGCCTGGCTTTCCCGCGGGTCGATGGTGTCCCAGGTCTGGCCTTCCCAGTCGCCGAAGTGAAACTCATAAAGCCGATCATCAATTTGGTAGTCAGTGGATAACAAGGCAGCCAACTGCGTACACCGTCGCGATGGACTGGAATAAACTACGTCCAGATTTTTCGGTAATTTTTGCTGTATGATTCCGGCTTCTTCATCAAAACTAGCGCGCAATTCCACCTCCGTCCGACCGTAGATAAATCCGGGAGTAACCAACGGAGCCGTGTGCCGGATCAGGTAAATTTCCATAGAACACCCATCAAAAAATAAAACCCGACTTCAGTCAGTTGTTGCGTCGCACCCAGACAATCGCCCGTATAACCGCCAATCCATTTGGTGAAATAGCGCCCCAAATACACTTTCAGCCCGTATAAAGGCAGCACAACGAGAAGTAAAAGCGGTTTTTCGAGACTATACGCCAGACCCAGCAACGGAACCAGCGCAAAACCAGCCGCGATGCACAGCGTCCGAACGGTTCCACCCTGCGTTGCAGCCCTGGCCTTGCTGTCGGCGGTTGTTCGGGCATAGGGGTGCGTAAATAAAAAGGTTGCCGCGATAAAACGGCTCAGCGAATGGGCCGTTATCAGCAACAAAGTGAACCCCATAGGCTCAAAAAAACGGGACAGGTGATGCAGCAGCGTAAACTTCAAACCCAGTAGCAAAATAAGCCCGACCACGCCGTACGCCCCAATTCGGCTGTCTTTCATGATTTCCAGAATTTTTTCCTTCGTCCAGCCACCACCGAATCCGTCGCATACGTCAGCAAACCCATCTTCGTGGAAAGCACCGGTTATCCCAATCGACGCAACCATTGCCAAAATCAGCCCTGTAGCGTTGTCGATCAGGTAGGAACCCGCCAGCCAGACCAGACCCGCCGCCAACGCGACCAGCCAACCGATCAGGGGAAAGTAGCGCGTTGCCTGATTCAGGGCAGTCTCGCTAAAACCCACCCAGGCCGGTACAGGCAAGCGCGTGTAGAATTGCAGGGCCGTGAAGAATAACCGGATTTCGTGCTTCATATTAGCTTTGGCGACTCACCTGCGCGCTGTCAAACGAGGCCATTTCATTTAGAAACGCCACGGCACTTTGCAGCAACGGATATGCCACGGCGCAACCCGTTCCTTCGCCCAGCCGCATATTAAGCTGAAGCAGGGGCTCTACGCTTAGAGCTGATAGTAAACGAGCGTGTCCTTTCTCGTCCGACTGGTGACAAAAAACGGCAAACTCCATCACCGAAGCATCGAGCTGACCAGCACACAGAAAGGCCACCGAAGCAATAAACCCATCGACCAGTAAAATCATCCGCTGTTGGGCGGCGGCCAGAAAAGCGCCGCACATCATCGCGATTTCAAAACCGCCGAAGGTCTGCAAGACCGTCAACGGGTCTGCGCTTGCCGAGGCATGAAAAGCCAGCGCCTGTTCCAGCACCTCCACTTTATGCGCAAATTGCGCTTCGTCAAGTCCCGTGCCCCGACCCACGCACTCCGCCACCGGAATACCCAGCAGCTGACTCATCAGCGCCGACGCAGACGAGGTGTTACCAATGCCCATTTCCCCGAAACCAATGACGTTGCAACCGGTTTTGGCGATTTCCTGCACAATTTCCGCTCCTTTTTGCAGACAGGTCTGGCATTCCTCGGGGGTCATGGCGGGCTCTCTCAAAAAGCTTCTCGTGCCGTGGTTGATCTTCGCGTTGATCAGGTTTTCGGAAGGAGCAAAATCATGATCTACTCCGGCATCGACCAGTTGCAGCGCCATTCCGTGCTGCCGGGTAAACACATTAATAGCGGCGCCGCCCTGCAAAAAATTCAGCACCATCTGGTGGGTCACCTCCGTCGGATAGGCACTGACGCCGTCGCGGGCAATTCCGTGGCTAGCGGCAAAAACAACTAGGTGCGGCTGTATGAGCTTCGGACTCAACGTTTGCTGGATCAGGCCCACTTGCAACGCCAATTTTTCCAACTTCCCCAGGGCGCCCAGCGGTTTGGTTTTGTTGTTGATCTTGTCCTGAAGTTGCCGCCGAAGCGTCTCTGGAATAGCAATTGACATAGAATACGCTTATTTTTTTAATACCAAAGGAAGCCCGGAAACCATCAGAATGGCTTCGTCGGCCAGAGCGGCCACGTATTGGTTGGCCCAGCCTTGCAAATCCGCAAATTTTCGTCCGATGGCCGTGTCGGCGTGAATGCCCATGCCTATTTCGTTCGAAATTATGATGAACGTAGCCTCGACCCGACAAAGCAAATCGATTTCCGCTTTGAAGGCCGCCAGCGTCTGCTCGACATCGCTTTCGCCGGCCATAAACAGGTTGGTAAGCCAGAGTGTCACGCAGTCAATCACAACCACGCGGTTTTCCAGCGGCAACCGGCCCAGATCGCGCTCAGCTTCGTAGGTCGTCCATTCCGGCCCCCGCTCTTGCTGGTGGCGCTGCACCCGCTGGGCAAAATCGTCGTCCCAGATTTTAGCCGTTGCCACATAAACCGGTTCCTCGCTCAGTTGCAAAGCCCGTTCCTGCGCAAATCGACTTTTTCCGCTCCGGACGCCACCGCTAACGTAAATAATCATTCTGCTGTTTTAAAGCGCTTATACAGAAACAATTGCCATTTTTCTTCGGCAACCCCCGCCTTGTCCATTTCAGCGCGGGCCAGCGTGAAAAACAGGTCGGATAAGCGGTTGATATAAGCCGGAATAGCTTCGTCTACTTCGTCGGTTTTACGCAGCGATACCAACCGGCGCTCACCCCGCCGCATCTGCGTTCGGGCAACGTGGCACAAAGCCGAAATCTCGTTTCCGCCTGGCAGCAGAAAATAATCCGACGGCGACGACATGGCCGCTTCGAGTGCATCGATCCAGGTTTCGCAAAACTCGGCCCCATCAACGGGCATCGGGTTTTTGTTCTCTTTCTTGGCCGTCGATGGTCGGGCCAGATGCGACATCATGTCCATCAGGTCTTTCTGAATTTTGTGCAGATTGGGTTGCCATTCGTGCTCCGGTCCCAGCTTCACCCGCAGTAGCCCAATGGTCGAATTGGCTTCGTCCAGGGTGCCGATGCATTCCACGCGCACATCGTCTTTATCGACCCGGCTACCACCAAACAGTCCCGTCGTGCCTTTATCGCCTTTTTTTGTGTATATCTTCATAATGCCTCTAGATTCGTCGATTGAGATTTTTCGTTTTGCAGGGTATTCAATAAGGCCTGTATGGACGTGTGTTCTGTTTTTTTTCCAGCGTGCGTGCTGATCCAGACCGGTTCTCCCCGCCGGATGACCGCTTCGATGGTCCAGCTTGCCTCCGCCGTTGGGCTCAGGCCGAAGCCTTCGCGCTGCAAGGCTCGGCGCGTCCAGAACACCAGGCTGCTTTCGCCCGTAAGCCAGATATTGGAGCCTGTATAAGCCCGTTGCATGGTGAAGGTACCCGTTGCGCGGTCGAAGTAAAAGCCGTCACTGGCAAAAGCGGTTTCAAATGCTCCGTTCAGTACTAAATCTTCCGGTACACCCGCCGTCAATTGACCCTTTGCCGAAAGCAGCCAAAGCTGGTCGGCGGCCTGCAAAGCCAAGTCCAGTTCGTGGGTGGAAAGCAGTATAGCTTTGGCCGTTTGCCGCGCCAATCGATGCAACAGCCGCATCATTTCCACGCGGTTCGGTAAATCGAGGTGAGCGGTTGGTTCGTCGAGTAAAATCAGGTCAGTATCTTGCGCTAAGGCTCGGGCCAGCATTACTTTTTGCCGTTCGCCATCACTCAATTGCTGCAAGCGGCGGTGCTGGTAGATGAGCGTATCAGTGGCTTCCATCGCCTCCTGCACCTTGTCTTTGTCCTGTTTCGTAAGCGTGCCAAGCCAGCCCGTGTGTGGGGTCCGACCCAGCGCGACCAACTCGTGTACCAATAAATTTCCCGCTTCGATTCGTTCGGTTAAAACCAAACTCAATTTTCGGGCTAACTCGTTTGTGTTTAGCGAAACGAGAGGTTGCTCTTCAAGGAATATTTCGCCCGATAAAGGGGGTTGAATACAGGCTAGCGTTCGCATCAAGGTCGATTTTCCTGATCCGTTTGAACCGAGCAGACATACCAACTGGCCCCTTTTTAACGCTAGATTTAGCCCTTCGGCAACCAGGCGGGGTTCTTTTCCGGTATAGCCAATGCTGAGGTTACGGGTTGTTAGGAGCGTCATCGATGGGTTCATGAAAAAGACGACCGTAAATTATTTCGACTCACAATAATCCAGATCACCACGGGCGCACCCAGCATCGACGTTACAATATTGATGGGCAAAACGGCCTGTGTCCCCGGCAGTTGCGCAATGCTGTCGCAAACCAGCATCAAAATCGTCCCAACCAGACAGGTCGTTGGAATCAGCACACGATGATCCGACGTATTCAGCAGCGATCGCGTAATGTGTGGCACCGCAATGCCTACAAAACCGATGGGTCCGCAGAAGGCCGTAATGCTGCCTGTTAATAAGCTGGTACTAGCGAGAATCAACAAGCGCGTCCGACCGACGGTCAGGCCCATACTCCGGGCGTAGTTTTCACCCAACAGCAAGACATTTAGGGCTTTAGACGAGGAAAAAGCCAATACTAACCCGACTAATACAACGCCGCTTAATACAGACAAATGATACCCAATGACCCCACCCAGCGACCCAAATGTCCACATCAAATATTCCTGAAGCTGTTCGGGCTGGCTAAAATATTGCCAGATGCTGACAACCGACAGTGTAATGGTGCCCACCATGACGCCCACAATCAGCAAAACGACGTTATCCCGCAAGCGGCCCGCAATGAGCAAAACCAGCAGCAGAACCAGCGCCGACCCCAGCGATGCCATGACGACCAGCAACCAGCTTCCCGAAACGCCTAACTGCCGGATGGCGTACAAGCTCGCGCTGCTCCCGCTTCCCAGCATCACCGCCGCCACACCCAGCCCCGCCCCCGCCGTAATGCCTAGCTCTGACGGTCCAGCCAACGGGTTCCGAAAAAGGGTTTGCATCTGTAAACCACTGACCGACAACCCACAACCAACCAACACCGCCGTAATGGCCTTGGGAAGCCGGATTTTTTGAACGATATAAAGCCAGGCAACTTGCTCCGATTCCTGACCAAACAGGATGCGGGTTACTTCGCCCAGCGGGATGGAAACGGAGCCCAGGGCAATATCCAGCAGAAAAAAGAAGACCGCCAGCACAACCAGCACCCCAATCATCAATCGACGCCGGAGCCACCAAGAATGCTGTATTTCGGTCGCCGAGTTGTCCATTATAGTATTTGCTTGTAATACACCAACTCGTGTTTGGGCAGGAGATCGGGATGTAAAATTTTGATCATATCGGCCAGCACTAGTTGGGGATTCACCGCTCCTGACTCCCAGAAATCGTTGGAGCCCCGTGCGTTGACCCGCTTGCTGTATCCGTAAACCTGACCCGTTTTGAAGGCTTTGAAATCTGCATAACGAGCATCTTTGGCCAGAATATCCTGCTTGGAATTAATGTTGGTGATGCCCACGTTCAGCCAGCAATCGGCGGTTAGGGCGATGGGGTAAACAGCCTCGAAATTCAGGGGCAAACTACCCGTTGTTTTCGTTCCGCTCCAGGGATAGGTTGCCCCGGCATCCAGAAAAAAGCGGGTCATGTAACTGTCGCCATCAGGCACAAACCACGCATCTTTTGAATTCATACCGCTAATAATGGTCGGTTTTCGGGCTATATTTCGGGTTAGTTTGACCAGTCGGTTGTACTCTTTTTCAAGGGCACCAAACTTTTGATTAACTGCTTTTTCCTGATTCAGCAGCGCGGCCATCAGCTTCACCCACTCGGCCCGACCCAACGGCGTTGTTTCCACCCACTCGGAGTTGATCAGCACCGGCACCCCCGCGTCCGTCAGCGTGCGGTAGCGGTCCATGCGGGAAACCGGGCTACCCACCGCCATCAGCAAATCGGGGTGCATGGTAATCAACCGCTCTTCGTCAATGGTTTGGTCCTTACCCACCTCAACCACTTTTTTGGCCTCAATCCGCTGAATCACCTTGGAAGACGATACGTATTTCAGATTACCCAACCCAACCAGAATATCCTCCGCCTCCAGAAAACCAACTAGTCCGACGTGCATGGACGACATGGCCACCAAGCTCCGCAGCGGAATTTCAATGATCTGGCTTTTGGCGTAACCGTCTGGATGCGGCGTTCCCCGTTGCACCAGCACGTAGCGAATTGTATCCGCTTTTTGCTCGAACGGGTTCATGATTTCGACCAGCTTGTAATTGTTGAAATACTTGATTCGGAAACCTTTCGCGTACCGAACCGCCGTTTTTTCCGCGAAGTAATCTTTAGAAGTGGCCGCCGTTTCCGATTGCTCCGTTAGCGTCGATGCAGAGCTGCAACTGAGTAGCAGCCCGCTAAGGCCAACCAGCCAGGTCCCGAAAAAAAAGCGAAATAAGGGCAAAGGGTGCCGGAAATAGACTTGCCGACCGCCTTGCCTAAAGGTAGTTTCTTTGGTTGTCATGGTTCTACGAGCTTTTCTTCCGAAAGCTGTGTCAGTATGGTATAAAGGCAGGTCTTCTGACTTCCCCAGTTACTGGCGACCTTCCCATTCTAACGGAACAGTGGTATCATAAGCCAGTAATTTTGTTCAGTAGGGTTACAGCAGCGGAGACTGTTCCGGACTTCCACCGGCATTCCCTTTTCAAGCAATCTGCGAAAGAAGTACAGACTGCTACCTTTACAGCCGTCAAAACTACTAAGAATTGTCTGTTTTAAAAAAGCGGTGCTGCTCTAGGGTGCTCAGAACAAACTCAACCCGACTGGTAATCGACGCTTTGGGAAGTTCAACTACGCTGTAACCGGCTTGTTGGTAACATTCTGTCAACGCCTGATACAAAGCAGTCGCTTCGGCAAATGTCTGCCAGCGCTCGCTGTCGTTCACATAGATGGCTTCCCAGGGCGGGGCCATAAAAACGGGGGAGCTATACCGATACTGTTCCAACGCCTGCCAATACGGTGCGGAAACGGGTCGCCCGCCAACGTGCAGATAAGCAATAATATCGGGAATGCCCCGGTCGAAAAACGTAACGTCCTGTTTTGCTTGCTCGTAGGCTTCCATCATTCGATCCAGCGCCAGACGGGCGAAACAGTCCAGATCGGTCCAGGGAACGCAGGCACTTCCGAGGGCCACCTGCTCCTGAATCAACTGGCGCGACACTTCCTCCGAACCAGCAAAACCGCTCTTTTTCAGGGCTTCCAGCAAAGTGCTTTTTCCCGAACCCGGTCCGCCGGAAATAACAAATCTATCCATTCCATAAACCAACATAAATAACGATGATTCCAACGACCATCAGCAAACAGCTTCGGTGGTTGATGGCGGCCACGCGCTCAATTTCCCGTGGTTCGATGATACGCTCCCGCTCCCCAATAAATGGCTTCTCGACCAGCACGCCGTGGTAGACGTTTGGCCCACCAAACCGACAATCCAGAATGCCAGCCAGGGCAGCTTCCGGGTAACCCGAATTGGGACTTTTATGCTGATTTCCATACCGAAAGACAAATCGGAAACCGCGCACACTACCCGTTACCAGCACCATCAGCAAGGCCGTCAGCCGCGCGGGAATTAAGTTAGCCACATCGTCCAGCCGAGCCGCAAACTTACCGAACTGTTCGTATTTTTCGTTCCGGTAGCCAATCATCGAGTCCAGCGTATTGATCATTTTGTAGAGCATCATGCCGGGAACACCCGCCAGCGCACAGAAAAAAAGCGGGGCAATGACGCCATCACTCAGGTTTTCGGACATCGTTTCCAGTACGGCAATCCGAATCTGCTGCGCACTCAACTGCGACGTATCGCGCCCGACAATGCGAGAAAGCTGCCGCCGCCCGGCTTCGAGTCCATCCTTTTCCAAAACGTCAAATACCCGCTCTCCTTCCGTGATCAGCCCTTTGTTGGCTAACCCGTACCAAACCCAGATGGTATTTATTGGAATGAGTAGCCCCGGATGAATGTGCCGCAACGCCATTTCCAGACCCGTAAAAAACAGAAATACGGCACCACAAAGACCAATTGTCAGGCACAATCCTTTCCAGAAGCGCCCGTTTCCTTTATTCAAAAAACGGGTTCCCTGCGCAATGGCGTTGCCAAAAACCCGGATCGGGTGCGGCCAATTTTCGGGGTCACCGAGCAGCAAGTCAAGGATGTATCCCAACACTAAAGGCAAGGCCAACAGCGCTAACTCTTCCATTCAGCTAAAGCATTGATTAACCGTTGGTTCGTCTCTGGGGCAAGCGTAGCCACGCGGAAATGTCCTTTTCCCAGCCCCCGGAAGTTGCTGGCATCCCGGATAAGCAGGCCATGCTGTTTAATTAAAAATTGCTTCAGGGCGGCGGCAGTGCCGGTGCGTGTTTCGGCCAGAAAAAAATGAGTCTCGCTGTTGTACACCCGAAAGGCCTTATTTTCCCGCAGATCGGCCACAAAGTCATCTTTGTCGGCAAGCAACTGCCTGACTGGCAACTGAATCGAATCGTATTGGTCAAAAATAAACTTTCCTGCTTCCAGCGCCATCGTGTTTACCGTCCAGGGTTGTTTCAGGGCTTTCAGGCGCTCTATGAGTTCGGGCGTGCCGACGAGGTAGCCCAAACGCAGTCCCGGTATGGCATAGGCTTTAGTCATCGAATGCATTACGACCAGATTATCGTACCAGGACAGTTCCGCAATCATGGTGGGCAGGCCAACAGTGAAGTCAATAAACGCCTCATCGACCACGAAAAGCGTCTTGGGATTCTGACTTATCCAAGCCGCCAGTTGCGCGAAGGTAGCGCCGGTGGGATTGTTGGGATTGCAGATAAAAACCAGATCGCTTATCAGGGGTGGTAGGTCCGCCAACGCATTCCAGGGCATAAATGTCAGCTCGTGATTGTGCATCCGGCAGGCGTCTTCGTATTCCGCAAAAGCGGGCACAACAATGGTCGTTTTTCGACCGGCAAACGCCTGAGCCAGCAGGTAAATACTTTCCGTCGTCCCGCTGTTGACCAGCACCTGTTCGGGCTTGATCCCGTGGTGACTGGCCACCTTTTGAACCAGACTTTCGGCTACCACTTCCGGGTACCGGTTAATGGTCGCCCACTGGCTGAACAGGTGCTCTTTCAGCCCTTTGGGTTCGCCGCCGT
Source organism: Tellurirhabdus bombi (assembly GCF_021484805.1). Lineage (NCBI taxonomy): Bacteria > Pseudomonadati > Bacteroidota > Cytophagia > Cytophagales > Spirosomataceae > Larkinella > Larkinella bombi. Next base: position 54,604 of record NZ_CP090557.1, read on the forward strand.
ACCAGACGTTGGTACTGAAATCCGCGATTATGGTTGAAGAATGACGGTAACTATCGTCTCCGTGTCCGTGAAGCATCCTGTTAGTCAGTAAGTTGCAAGCTCGCGTAAATCTGATCCATATCCACATTCGCCCGAATGACCTCAGCCAGCCGGTCGTACTGCTGGTCTTTAAACTGCCGGAAATCAAACGTCTGGTCACTTAATTGACTGGTATAGTCAGCCAGCAACTCATCGACCACCGCGTTGTTGTCCAGAATGCCATGCAGGTAAGTCCCCCAGCATTTCGAACTCAGAAAATAGCCATCCGTTCGGCCATCGGGCAAGTACGCAAGTGGCTGCACTTCGCCCCGGACGGTGGTATGGCCCATGTGAATTTCGTAGCCCAAACAGGTTTCAGAACTATTTCTAAAAGCAAACTGCTGCTGCTGCGTAGTCTTGGTAGGCTGCAAAATAGTCCGCACGGGCAGTAAGCCCAAACCCGGAACCGCCTCAATGCTGCCTTCAACGTGGTCGGGATCTTCAATCGTTTCGCCCAGCATCTGGTAACCACCGCAAATACCAATTACCGTTTTTCCATTTTTATGAGCCGTGTAAATCGCCTGCGCCACGCCGTTGTTTTTGATCGTCAGTAAATCGTCGATTGTGTTCTTACTACCGGGCAAAATTACAATATCGGCTTTGGCGATTTCGTCGGGCTGATTCGTGTAATATAAATTGACGCGCGGGTCTTTTTCCAGCCGGTCGAAATCCGTGAAGTTAGACAGACGCTTCAGCAAAATAACCGCCACGTTGACTTTGCCACTCACCGCCGACCGGTACTTGTTTTCCAGCGAAACCGAGTCTTCCTCTTCGATAAAAATATCCCGAAAATAAGGTAGAACGCCCACCACCGGAACGCCCGTCAGTTCTTCCAGCATCCGCCTTCCGTCCTCAAAAAGCCGACTGTCGCCCCGAAATTTATTGACCAAAATACCTTTGATGCACTGCCGTTCTTCCGGTGTCAGCAGAGCGATGCTTCCGTACACGCTGCCGAAAATCCCGCCCCGGTCGATGTCGCCAATGAGGTAGGTTGCCGCCCCGGCGTGGAGGGCCATGCGCAGGTTAGTAATGTCCCGGTGTTTCAGGTTTAGTTCCGAAATACTACCCGCCCCTTCCATCACCACCGGCGAATAGCGACTGGATAACCGGTCAAAAGCCTGCTTCACGGCGGCAAACAATTCGCTGCGGTCATTGCCCATAAAATAATCGTAGGCCGACTGATTACCAATCGGTTTACCGTTCAGAATCACCTGCGAACTTTTATCGTTGGTGGGTTTGAGCAGCACGGGATTCATGTCGGTATGGCAGGGAATCCCCGCCGCTTCGGCCTGCACCGCCTGTGCCCGCCCAATCTCCAGACCGTCTGGCGTGGCAAAGCTGTTGAGCGACATGTTCTGCGCTTTGAACGGCGCGGGTTCGTAGCCATCCTGCTTGAAAATCCGGCAAAATCCAGCGGTAATCACACTTTTCCCAACGTCGGAAGCCGTGCCGACAAACATAATGGGGCGAAGTTTTGGTAGACGCATCAATCCTCGATTAATCTCTCACTAAGAAAGCACGAAGGTAAAACTTTAATGTTTGCCAAAATACCCTACCTTTGGCGAACAACTTTAGGGGTGTCGGTCCAATGGCTGGTCTGACTGAGATAATACCCTCAAAACCTGATGCCGTTCGTACGGCCGTAGGGAAAAGTTAGCTGGCTCCTGCGCGTTCAGAAGCGGCCTTCTCTTCTAAAGTTGCTGTTTTCACCCGTCAAACAGCATTATGACTTTATCCGATCAAACCATATGGAATGACCTCGAACAAATCCGTTCGCAGGCTCCTCTTGTGCAAAGCATTACCAACTTCGTGGTCATGAATAACACGGCCAACGCCTTGCTGGCACTCGGTGCGTCCCCGGCAATGGTACACTCGGCGGAAGAAGTTGAAGAGTTCGTGACCATTGCCAGCGCTCTGGTAGTTAACATTGGCACGCTCGATACCAATTTTGTTGCGGGCATGAAACGGGCGATGCCGAAAGCTAAATCCCTGGGGAAACCCATCGTGTTCGATCCTGTTGGCGTTGGCGCGACCACTTACCGCAATCAAGTCAGTCGTGAATTGTTAGAACTAGCCTCCCCAACCATCATTCGGGGCAATGCCTCGGAAATCATGGCGCTGGCTGGCCTGAACGCCCAAACCAAGGGCGTTGACAGTACCCACGGCTCGTCGGCAGCGCTAGACAGTGCTCGCCAGCTCAGTCAGGCAACGGGGAGCGTGGTGGTCGTCAGCGGCGCCAGCGACTACATTGTTTCGGGCGAGCAGGTAGCCGTTATCGACAATGGCCACCCGATGCTGACAAAAGTAACTGGCATGGGCTGCACCGCCACTGCCCTCATTGCGGCTTTTTCGGCCGTCAACAGCGACCCGTTTGCGGCGGCGGTTCACGGCATGGCCGTCATGGGCATCGCGGGCGAACTGGCCGCGCAACGGTCGTCGGGTCCGGGTAGCCTGCAACTCCATTTTCTGGATGTGCTTTATCAGCTTCCGTTCCGGCATATTTCTGAATCCCTTAAACTCCATTTTCTGTGAGTCCGATTTATCTGGTAACGGACAGCGTCATTAGCCAGCAGGCGGGTCATACGCTGCCGTTCGTGGTCGAGGAAGCCTGTCGGGCGGGGGTTCGCTGGGTGCAGCTCCGCGAAAAGAACCTTTCGACGCGAGCGTTTCTGGAACTGGGTTTTCAGTTGAAGGCCATTACCCAGAAATACGACGCCAAACTCATCATCAACGACCGCGTGGACATTGCCCTGGCCGTTGATGCCGATGGCGTTCACGTCGGTCAGGACGACATGCCCTACCATCTGGTTCGCTCGCTGCTGGGGCCGAATAAGATCGTTGGCCTGTCCATTAACAACCGGACTGAATTACTGGCGGCCCAGGATTTAGACGTTGATTATTTAGGCGTTGCGGCTATTTTTCCCACCGGCACTAAACAGGATACTTCCAGTGTGCTGGGTATCGAAGGACTAAGAGAAATTTGCGCGCTAACCCGCTTTCCGACTTTTGCCATTGGCGGCATCCACCCCATTAACATTCAAAAAGTTATGCAAACCGGCGTCACGGGTGTAGCCGTGGTGTCGGCCATTTGCGGCCAGCCTTGCCCCTACGAAGCCACCCGCGAACTGTTTGCTTTACTAGAACAATCCCGATGAAAACATACACCAAAGTGCTCACCATTGCCGGCTCCGACAGCGGCGGTGGGGCCGGTATTCAGGCCGATCTGAAAACGTTTGCCGCGTTGGGTTGCTACGGCCTTTCGGTGCTGACCGCGTTGACGGCGCAGAACACCCGGGGCGTCAGCGCCATCCACGCCGTGCCGCCCGCCTTCATTGCCGAGCAGTTGAAAGCGGTGTTAAGCGATATCGGGGCCGATGCGGTCAAAATTGGAATGCTGCACTCGCCTGATGTCATTTCGGTGGTGGCCAACATGGTGACGGAGTTCGGAATTACCAATCTGGTTATTGATCCGGTGATGGTGGCCACCAGCGGCGACAAACTGTTGAAGGACGAAGCCATCGACGCGCTAAAGACCGAACTGTTACCCCTCGCCTCGCTCCTGACGCCAAACATTCCGGAAGCCAGCGTGCTCCTGAACCAACCCATTCAGACGTTTGCCGACATGGAAGAGGCGGCTGCAGCTTTGTCTCAACTGTTTCCGGGAGCGGTTTTAGTAAAAGGAGGTCATCTAGCCGACGAAAAAAGTACCGATTTGCTGTATATCTCGGCGGAGGAGCAATACCTATACCCAACCCAACGCGTCGAAACGCCCAACTCCCACGGTACGGGCTGCACCTTATCCTCGGCCATCGCCGCCGGACTGGCTAAAGGACTACCCATGCCAGCAGCCGTCGATGCCGCCAAAACTTACCTGACTGCTGCCCTGAAAGCAGGAGCCGATTACACGCTGGGGCACGGCCACGGACCCGTTCATCATTTTTACAATTCCTGGAATTAACCTGTATTAGTAATGCGCTTTACCGACCAACTCTGGCAGCAAATTAAGCCTATTTACGAAGCAATTCTAGCCCACGGCTTTGTGCGCGATCTCGGTGCCGGAACGCTGCCAGCGACTCATTTTCAGTACTATATCCAGCAAGATGCGCTTTACCTGACTGATTTCAGCCGGGCACTGGCGCAACTGGCCGTTAAAGCTGATACGCCCGCCGATATTCTTTTGCTGACGCAATTTGCTGAGAACGCCATCCGCGTGGAGCGGGTGCTGCACGAGACGTATTTTTCGTTGTACGCAATTCAGCCGGATACCCGGAAAAAACCAGCCTGTTTTGCCTATACCCAGTTTTTGCTGGCCACGGCTTCGGTTCAGTCGCTGGCCGTTGGGGCGGCGGCGGTTTTGCCTTGTTTCTGGATATACCGCGAAGTTGGGAAGCATATTTACGCCCACGCCGCCCGCCAGAATCCGTATCAGGCCTGGATCGATACCTACGCAGGCGAAGCCTTTGACGAAGTAGTCACCCAGATGCTTGACCTCACCGACCGACTGGCCAGTGAAGCGAGTCCGGCAGAGCGCGAAAAAATGGCCGAAGCGTTCCAGACATCTAGCCGATTGGAGTGGCTTTTCTGGAATGATGCCTACACGCTCAACCAGTGGCCCGTTTAAGCCCGAACCCGCCCCGATACCGTTCGGGTGATGCTTTCCGCCGATAATTCTTCGAGCGACAAGCAATCAGCGCCTAGCACTTTAGCTAATTCAGCGGCACGGCCCAGGCGTAAAAAGTCAGTGTCGGTATCGAGCACCAAAGCCGGGATTTCATTTTTTCGGAGCTGCGCCGCCAGTTCGACCGTCTGCTGCCAGGCATCCCCACCGCCTGGCAGCGGTACGTTGGCCTTACCATCGCTGAGAATCACCAACAGCGGCTGACGCGCATCCGCCCGGTTATTTTTCTGCAACGCCTGCGCGGCCAGCCACAAGGCATGAGGCAACGGCGTCCGACCACCCGTGGGCAGGCTTCGCATGGCCTGCTCGGCCAGATCAACGCTTTGGGTAGGTTCCAGAATCACCTGCGCTTCGATACCCCGAAACGCAATCACGCCAACGGCATCCCGACGCTGGTAGGCATCCGTCAGCAGGCTCAGCACGCTTCCTTTGACCGCCTCCATCCGACGACTGGCCGCCATCGAACCCGAGGCATCGACCACAAACAGAATCAGATTGCCGGTTTTCCCGCTACGTATATTCTGGTGAAAATCATCGCGCGTAATCTGCCAGTTATCGGCATCCCGAAACAGGGATTGTTGAATAGTCGCCGAGACGGCCACGTCGGTCGGCGCGGCATCGGGCACTGTCCGAATGACCGTTCCCCGCTGCGCCTGCCGGGTCTGGCTGCGCCGTCCCAGCGGAGCGAGTTGCGAAACGGCGTCTGTATCCACCGTGATGGTGGGCGTTTCCGTTACGGGCATTACGCCAAAAACTTCTTCTTTCGAGTCTGGCGATTCGTTTTCGGCTTGGTTACCCGGGGAATTTTCCGCTGGTTCATTGGCTTCCGCACTTTCTTCCTGACGCTGAGACGGAGGTGGTGGCGGGGGCTGATTCATGAGCTCATCCAGCTTGTTATCGGGTAAACGACTTTCTTCAAACGGTTTTTTCCGCTGCCGATGCGCCAATACCAGCTCGGCAGCCTGCCGCACATCGTCACCCGTTACGGTGGTTCGGCCCGCCAAAGCGGCCAGCGTCAGGCTTGTTTTGTAGAGGACAATATCCGCCCGCAAGCTGCTGACATTCAGTTCCGTACAAAGCTGACTAATCAGCGTCAATAAGCCGTCGGATAGGCTTACCGAGGGCAATAACTGCCGCGCGTTCTGAATTTGCTGCTGCAAGGTTTGCTGTTCCTGCGCCCATTTTGCCGCAAAAGCTACCGAATCAGTTTCAAACGCAATGCGTCGCCGCACCACTTCCGTCCGTTCGGTTACATCGCGTGGGGCCTCCACGTCGACCATCAAGCCAAAACGATCCAGAAATTGAGGGCGCAAATTTCCTTCCTCGGGGTTCATGGTCCCGATGAGCGTAAAACGGGCCGGATGGCTGACCGAAAGGCCTTCGCGCTGCACGGTGTTCACGCCCATCGCGGCCACGTCCAGCAATACGTCCACCAAATGATCCGGCAACAAATTGACTTCATCGATATACAAAATGCCCCGGTGCGCCGTTGCCAGCAGACCCGGTTGCAGTTTTTTCTTCCGCTCGACCAACACGCCTTCCAGATCCAGGCTGCCTAGTACGCGGTCTTCGGTAGCGCCCAGCGGCAGGGTTACGAACGGAGCCGCCACCGCTTCCACGGACCAGTCGGGTTGCTGACAGGCCTCGCAAATGTCCAGCGGCTGGTCAGGTGCGCAATTGAACCTCGATCCGGCCACTCGCTGCATGAGCGGCAGGATGTCGGCCAGACCACGCGCCGCCGTACTTTTCGCCGTGCCTTTCTCGCCCCGAATCAGCACGCCACCAATGCCCGGATTGACCGCACAAAGCAGCAGCGCCTGTTTGAGTTTGGATTGCGCGACAAGCGCGGAAAAGGGGTAATTCATAAATTAATACTATAAAGATGGATGCGCATCAACTTAATGCGTATTTGTATTTCGGTCCTTTTGCCCCAGTTTTATTTGCTTTCGGTACAGGCTGGGCGACATGCCTTTGTGTTTTTGGAAGAAATTCGTCAGGTGGCTCAGGTCCGAGAAGCCTAGTTCACTAGCAATTTCTTTCACGGTAAAATCGCCGTGAGTCAGGCGGGTTTCAACCAGGCTAAGGCGATAACGGGCAATATAATCCCGCAGGGAGACGCCCATCTTTTCCCGAAAATAATCGCCCAGATACGTAGCCGACAAGTGGAATTTTTCGGCCAGATTGCCGATTTGAATGCTGGACGGATTGTAAATATTGGCGTGGATATAATGCACGATTGCCGTTATTTTTTCCTGGTAATGATCGGCATTATCAGCCATTAACTGCTTTTTGATGAGCGACAACACGGCATGCGTCAGAAAGAAAATCAACTCATCATTGTCACTTTTTGAAGCGCTCCACGCCCGGTTTATCAGGCGCATCAGTTGCTCCATTGTTTCTTTATTAAAGCAAGGCTCCGTAATGGAATGGTCTTTGGTTACCGCCTGCAATAAAAACGAGTCGATGTAGTGATTCCAGGCCGTTTGGACCTGTACGCTGGCTACGCCTTTCAAGTAAACATTGATAAACTTCAGAACGGTAAACTCCGTCTCTTCCCTGATCTCGAAAAAATGATAATCGGTTGGACCCAGCAAAAAAAGATTGCCCGCACCATACGGACTATTGATTCCATTCAGGCGGTGCATTCCGCTGCCTTTGTGAATAAAGGTCAGCTCGAAATGGTTATGGCTATGCTCCGGTAACGACCAGCTACTTACCGAAAAATTACTAACCTCGATGGCTCGGTGCTGAATGCATTTAATCATACGCCAAATTTACAACCATTTACCCGCGATTTACAATTTTAATGCTTTGACTCACCTTAATTTTGTCCCATTAAACAACAAGAAAAATGAACAATCAACAACTTGCTTTTATCACTGCCCGCCTGACCGTAGCCATCTGTTTCATCGGACACGGTATCGTCAGACTTCCCAAACTTCAGGGCTTTAGCGACTGGATGGTCGATTTATTCAGCAAAACTTTCTTACCCGCTCCGTGGGTTCGGGGTTTCAGTTATTTCGTTCCTACCGCTGAGTTGCTACTCGGTGCTCTTCTGTTTCTCGGCCTGTTTACGCGGGCCAGCATCATGGCGAGTATGCTCCTTTTGCTGGCGCTACTTTTCGGGTCTAATCTGGTCGAAGAATGGAACTGGATTACCTCTCAGATGATTTACAGCCTGTTTTTCATGTTTCTATTCCAGCATTTGGAACACAATAGCTGGGCGCTGGACAACCTCATAAAAAGGCCGTCCTTAGCCTGACCGCGCTGCTTTTCACTCGCTCCGGACCTCCAGCATACTTTCACTTTGCAGGTAAACCGCCCGGAGCTTTTCCAGCGTTTCCGCCAACGGCTCTGCCCACATGCCGCGCTGGGCTGCTTCCAGTAAACGCTCCGCAATGGCGTTCAGCGCCCAGGGATTGTTCTCGGCGAAAAACTGCTGCATGGCCGGATCGAGGGCGTAAGTTTCGCTTACTTTCTGGTACATCCAGTCGTCAACGACCTGGGCGGTCGCGTCGTAGCCGAACAGGTAATCCACCGTGGCCGTCAGTTCCAGGCCACCTTTGTAGCCGTGTCGCTGGATGCTTTCGAGCCATTTTGGGTTGACCACCCGCGAACGAAATACCCGCAAGGCTTCTTCCTTTAAATCGCGCACCACGGGCTGGGCCGGGTTTTGCGAATCGCCAAAATAATGCTTCGGTTGCTGCCCCGTCAGGCTTCGGATGGTGGCGATCATGCCGCCGTGAAATTGCAGGTAGTCATCGCTATCGAAAATATCGTGTTCGCGGTTGTCCTGATTATGCACCGCCACCTGCACACCCGCCAGCCGCTGCTGAAACTCCCGGCGAGCATCGACGCCCTGCGCACTTTTCGAATAGGCATACCCGCCCCAATTGACGTAAGCCTGCGCAAAATCAGCATCGGCGTGCCAGTTTTTTTCGTTGATTAGTGGAAGAATACCGGCTCCGTAACTGCCCGGAGCGGCCCCAAAAATCCGGTAGCTGGCCCGTTCCTCCGCCTCTTCAATAGGCATATCCTGCCCCTGTAATTCGGCCAGATCGTTGAGGTAATGTTTCCGCACAAAGTTCTGTTCTACTGGCTCATCCAGTGCCAAAACCCGCTGCACGGCTTCGTCCATCAGCTCGATTAGGTGCGGGAACGCATCGCGGAAAAAGCCACTGATCCGGGTTGTTACGTCGATGCGGGGCCGCCCCAGTTCTTCCAGCGGAATTACGGCGACATCCACCACCCGCCGACTTTCTACCTGCCAGACCGGACGCACGCCCAGCAAGGCCAGAATTTCGGCGACGTCATCGCCGTGGGTCCGCATGGCGCTTGTTCCCCAGATGCTGATGCCGATGCTTTCGGGGTACTGTCCGGTTTCTTTGCGGTGACGTTCCAATACTTCCCGGGCCAACTGCTGCCCCACCTCCCAGGCTGCCTGCGAAGGCAAAGCTCGCGGATCGACGGCATAGAAATTGCGTCCGGTTGGTAGAATATGCGCCATGCCGCGTGTCGGAGCGCCGCTGGGTCCCGCTGGAACATACCCACCCGATAACCCATGCAGCAGATTCGAGATTTCTTCATCCGTGCGGGCCAGATTAGGCAATAGTTGTTCGCAGACGAACAAGAGCGTTTGCCGGATACCCGCAAACGGTGGCTGTTTGGGATTTAACCCTAATGTCTCATACAATACGGCATCAATAGCCTGTCCGTCGAAGCGGTTGCGTTGCAGGAGCCGCAACAGGTGACTACTCAACTCGTCGATGACTTCCAGCACATCCGCCGCCGTGACGACCGGTCGGCCTGCCAGTTCGACAAAATGAGTGGGCACGGCGGTTATTTTTTGCCCTTTATGCGCGTGTAATTCCTGAAGGTTAAACTCAAACAAACGCGCCAGTTCATCCGGCAAACCCGGCGCCGACACGTTGGACAGGCGCGTCAGGGATTGCAGCATATCGACCAGCGCATCCCCCGTCGGCATTTCGCCCAGCGTGTGCAACCCGTTGCGAATCTGCGCCGCGCCGAGTTCGCAGAGATAGCCGTCGATGTCTTCGATCAGGTGCGCGATGTCTTTGCCGTCCATTTCGGTTAGGCTCACCGGCACGCCTTCGGGCGTCATTTCGTCGTCCCAGTCGTGTTTGTGGTCGCCGTGGTCGCGGCTGAGCATGGCCGATAAATCCGCATCCAGATTCGTCTGCTTGATGAGTTCCCAGATTTGCCGTTGCAGCAAGGGCAGCTTGGCGGGATCGAGCGTTTCGACCTGATAATATTCGTCTACCAATTGGGTTAACTGCGCCAGTTCGCCGTAGCTGTCCGCCGAGGTCATGGGCGGCGTCAGGTGATCGATTACCACGGCATGCGCCCGCCGTTTCGCCTGTGATCCTTCGCCGGGATCGTTGATAATAAACGGATAAAACAAGGGCAAATCGCCCAGAAACGCATCTGGAAAGCAGTTTTCCGACAAGCCGACACCCTTCCCCGGCAACCATTCCAGCGTTCCGTGCTTACCCACGTGTACAATGGCATCGGCCTGCCAAGCGTCTCGCAACCAGCGGTAAAGCGCGTAATAATGGTGCGTTGGTGGTAGATCGGGCTGGTGGTAAATGGCGTCGGGGTCCATGCCGTAGCCCCGGGGCGGTTGCAAAGCCACAAACGCATTCCCCAATTCAAGGCCCGCCAAAGCTATATGACCGTTATGGACGTAGGTTTCGCCGGGCGGTGGCCCCCACTGTTTGGTTATTTTTTTCTGTAACGCGTCGGGCAATTCAGCGAACCAACGGGCGTACTGCTCCACCGGAACGCGTCCGGCTGCGTTTGCTAATTGCTCCGGTGTCAGATAGTTTTGATCGTACGAGCAGCGGTCAATTAGTTCGTGAATCAGTTCGGTTCCGCTGCCTGGCAGTTGGTCAATCTGGTAGCCTTCGGCCTGCATGGCGTAGAGCATGTTCATCAGCGAAGCCGGAGCATCGAGGCCGACGGCATTCCCCACCTGCGAGGCTTTGGTGTTGGAGTTGGTGAAAATGAAAGCGATCCGTTTCTGTGCATTGGGCAGGTGCCGCAGCCGGGCCAGCCGAATCGCCAGACCGACCACGCGCTCAACCCGGTCTTCCAGCGGAACATATCCTTTGGCCTCCCGATCTTTCTCTTTGAAAGAAACTGGTACGGTAATAATTCGTCCGTCAAATTCAGGAATGGCAACGTTCATGGCCATATCCAGTGGATTTAACCCCCGGCTGGACGATTCCCACGACCCGCGCCCCATGCCGCTGGTGATGGCCTGCAAAATCGGCACATCCAGTTGTTGCAGGGCGTTCGCCGACTGGCTGTCCGGGCCGTTTGCTTTCACGTCCGTCATGGCGTATGATACCGTATTAATCAAAGCATCAATCCGCGTGCCCTGCCTGAAATAGCGGAAGGCGGCGGGTGCGCCCGTGTCGGCATCCAGGGTCTTGAGTGAGGACGTATATACTGGCAACGCATTCACTTCCTGGTCTTCCAGCGTGCGAACCAGCGCATCGACAAAGGCCGTGTTGCCGCTGCTCCAGTGCGAGCGGTAAAACGTGATACCGATGGTTGGCCACGCGGGATTATAGCGCTTCAGCCAATCGGCCATTTCTGCGTTTTCAGGTAATTCAGGGTGGTAGATGCCGTGTTCGGGCAGGGTCACGGGAGCCTCCGCGCCATAGCCCGTCATCAGCAAATGATCCGACAGAAAATAGAGCAGCGACGTTAGATTGAGGTGCCCACCCGCCTGGACGTAAGCCATCGTTTCGTGCAGAATCGCGGGTGAAACGGTGGAGGCTGCCGCAAACTCAGGATTCAGATCGCCCGTGCCGCTGATGACAATCAGGTGCTGGTTCTGCTGCTTGGCCCGACGCACCAGTTCGCCGAAACCCGGCACACTGCTGGGACGTCCGTGGATGCGAAGAATAATAATTTGTGCGGCTCCAATCTCCCGGTCGAGCAGTTGGGCCATTTGTGCCTCACTTTTAACAGCTAACAAACTGATACCCGTCGTTTTAGGAAAGTCATCCGGTACAGTTTGCAGTACTCGACTGAGTGTTAACAGATCCGTATCGGCGTGCGTCAGGAATGCAATACCACCGGTTGGCGTGGCGGTCTGGCCGATCCGCGTGGCCACTTCCGAGCCTTTCCAGGTATAAAATTGAAACACGTTTTCTGCCAATTCAGCGGGCGGCGTTAGAAAACCATCGGCGGCAATCATGCTTTCGATGTAATCAAAAATGGCCACGACCTGCCAATCGCTGTTAATCGAATGGAACCAGACCGAATTGCCATCAAAAAGCAGCGTCACGACATTGGCCAGCGTGCAGGGACCAAGGCAGCCGCCTTTGGTCATGTGGACGACGTTGCGAATTTTGCGGCGTAACCACTCCGATTTGTATAAATCAACGGGAACGGCGGCAAAACCCCGGTCGGTGCGACCGCAGCAACAGGCATTGTAGCAATACGACAGATGCCCCCGGCGCTGAACAAGATTGATGGCTTTTCCGTCGGGGCGCATTACCCGCTGGCGTTTTATTTCGGACATGGCATTCAGTAATGAGTGAATGATTGAAAGAGTGAATCTAACACTGACCTCTAATGTTTTACCCCCTAAAACAACCTAACTTAATGTTTCTTAACTCCTTAATTTTTATCACACCTATTGACAAGAAGCTTTTTGTGGATCAGGCACAGTTTGCATTCTAGTCAAATTTACGGATCATTTTTGGTTCGTGAGCTATGTTTTGGCTCGCTTCCCTGCCGCCGCTGCCCGGGTCAGCGCTTCCAGAAACAGGCGTTTTCCTTCCTGTTGCCAGGTCCGAAATCGCACGCTGACCTGCGGATCATGCTGAGGCAAATAGGCCATAAACTGCTTCAGATCAAACCCTTTAGCAGCCAGACCAACGCCAACCCGTTGTCCATCCAACGCATTGCATGCCTGTTCAAAATGATTCGGTTGGGGAATCATCAGGACGGGTTTTCCTAGGTAAGCCGCTTCGCAAACTGCTTCGAATCCCGCCGTTGTCACCACGGCTCGACAACGACGCATGAAATCTAGAAACCGCTGGCCATCGATGGCGTGGTAGGTCAGTGTTTCATCAACTACCTGATCAGGCGCTGTTGCCCCCGCGTGGAAGGTGTCGATGCGCCATTCCGGGTACTGCCGATGCGCTTTTTCCAACTCAACGGTCAGGCCGGGTTGTGTCAGGTAAGCCAATAGAAAATCGTCGGTCTGTTTAGGCTCTATGGGTTCCATGCGGGTCACTTCCTGCCGGAGCAGCGGCGGCACAACCCGCAAACGCTCGCTGGGTATATCGTCCTGCCGATCGAACGAAAGCGCCAGGATTTCCCGCGCACCCAGACAGGTCAGGCGCGAAACCAGCCTGAAACCCTGCCGGTAGAGCCACTGCCCCTTTGGATGCTGAAAATTAGGATGAAACGCCAGATAATGATGCGCGATACTCACCAGCGGAACCGAGGGTGGCATTACCGCATACGTCAGTCCACCCAGTAATTCGCAGAAGTTAACCACCACATCGGGGCGTTGACGGTCAATGGCGTTGCGCACCTGCCGCAGACTGCGCCACAAGGCTCGGGAATTCCCCGCCGCCCGCAACGCCGTTCGCAGCGGATTTAAGGCATTCGTCTTGGAATCATAGCACAACCCCGGACTAAAAACAGGCGTGATAGGCGCGTTAAAAGCATCCCTGAAAAAAGTGGGAACAGCGCGTTCAGGCGTGATACCCACAAAAGCGCCAATTACCTCATGGCCAGCTTCCTGAATAATCTGCGCCAGTGATAATGCCTGCGTTAAATGGCCTCGGCCTTCGCTCTGAACTAAAAATAAAATACGCATGATTTAACGCCCTACATTCAACTGTCTATTACGCCGTTATTTTAATTCTGCGCAGGCTAAAAAATAGCTTCTAAAACCTACCAATACGCAGCAAATGTTCAATGAATTCCGGCTGACCACCCCAATATAAGTGGGTATAAGAACCGAACGTATTGTGCTTTCGATAGAGTTTGACCGGCACTTCCACGCCTTTCGCGTTGGTTGCCACGGCCACCGACGACTGCGGAACCACTTCGTCCAAGCGCGAATAATGAAATTCGTGCCCTTTCAGGCGAAGGTTGTCCCAGGTAAGGATTCGATAGCCCAACGTCAGTTTGCTGTTTTGCATGGTCGTATCGACGTCCAGCGCCCCAACCATCGGAAAAGACTGTCCGGCGGCATCGGTCAAAAAACGTCCCAGATACATTAAACCGCCACATTCGACGTAGGTTAGCCCGCCATTTTGGGCATACGCCCGGATGCTTTCGCGCATGGTTTCATTCTGGCTCAACGTCTTGGCATACAACTCAGGATAGCCCCCCGGCAAATACAAAAAGTCGGTTTCGGGAAGGGTCTTATCCCGCAACGGACTGAAAAACGATACGTCGCCAAAGCTTTTTAGCTGGTCAATGTTCTGCGCATACATAAACGTAAACGCTTCGTCACGCGCTACCGCCAGCCGGATTCGGTTCTTCGGTTGAAACTGTTTGGGTAATGTTGTGCTGGGTGACAAACTTCCCTGCGTCAGTTCAAGCAGACGATCCAAGTTGATGGTCTTCGGAATTTCGTCGGCCACGGTTTGAATGATGCGTTCGTAATCCGTTTCCGCCGAGATGTGCAGCCCCAAATGACGCGACGGTATGGCAAAAGCCGGATTGGCTGGCAGATACCCCAACGCTTCGACGCCCACCTCCTGACAAGCCTCCTCCAAAAATCGGTAATGCGACGGCGTATTGACAAAATTGAAAATGGCCCCCACCACGCGCACACCGGGCCGGAAGTTTTTAAAACCGTACAGCAACGGAGCCACCGAATACGCCATCGCCTTCGCGTTGATGACCAGAATGACGGGAATATTCAGCAACTCGGCCAGCGCGGCGCTGCTTCCCTGCATTTTTTCCGACCCATCGAAAAGCCCCATCACGCCTTCGGTTACAGCCACATTGGCTTGTCCGGCATAACGGGCGTACAAATCCAGAACGTGCTGCTCTGACGACATGAACAGGTCCAGATTGATGCTTTGTTGCTGGGCAGCCCTTGTATGGTGCAGGGTATCGATGTAATCCGGGCCACACTTGAACGGCTGCACCCGCAATCCGCGATTAGCCAGCGTCCGAAGCAAGCCCAGCGTCATGGTGGTTTTGCCCGAGCCGCTGGACGGAGCTGCCAGTAAGAATTGCGCGATATCAGCCATCGTTAAATTGTGTATTTATATAGGCAATTGCCTAGTCAATTTTAGCGTAAAAGCAACGAATAATTTGCCCAAGTGCCTGATCCATTGTGTGAAAAGACAAATTAGCAATCTTAACTTAAAATCATTCAAAATCAATCACTTACCTCTCCTTGATTCGTCAACCGTTCCCTAATAATCTCTGGTTTTATGCAAAAATGAAACCCTACTTTCGCAAAAACAACAAATACTGATGGCATACCAAGGGAAAGAAATCCGCAACTCCGTTACGGGGCAGACAATCCGATTTGTTCAAACCAAGGCGGACACCAAAGGCCAACTGCTGGAAATGGTTTCGACCTACGACAAAAATTCCAGGGAACCGGCCCCGCATTACCATCCTAATCAGGATGAGTATTTTGAGGTTCTGGAAGGTGAGCTTACCGTCCGTTTGCAGGGTGAACGCCAGACGCTTACCCTTCGTCCGGGTCGGCAGCTGCACATCAGCAAAAACGTGGTTCATGCCATGTGGAATGAATCGGCTCAGCCAACCATCGTCCGCTGGAAAACCGTCCCGGCAATGAACACCGAATACCTGCTCGAAATCACGACCGGACTCGCCAACGACGGAAAAACCAACGCTTCCGGCATTCCGGGTCTGTTGCAGGTAGCGCTGATGATGCCCTATTTTGCCGATGTGTTCAGGCTGGCGAAGCCTCCACGGGCCGTTCAAAAAATCGTTTTTGGAGCTTTAGCGCCCTTGGCGTGCGTGTTGGGTTACCGGGCTTTTATCCAAAAATACGTCGATTAAATTCCTAAACGAACAGGCCTCTTATAACGCTTCGGTTTGCTTTTCCGTCGAAATTTGCGCCGGAGCCATTTCCAGGTCAAGACCAGCCCGGTCAGGCTAACCAACGTGCCGCCGAGCATCAGGGTTCCGACGACGATATCCCAGAGTGGTCGCTTGTACAGCAGAAATCGGAAATCAAGGCTGTGCAGACCGTGGTACAACCAGCGTTCCAGCCGACTACCCCGCTCGTGTTTCAGCACGATTTGCCCGGTTTTCAGGTCGATGTAGTACCAGGTTTTTTCGGGCGTGTCAAGTTTGATGCGCAGAACGGGCAAGCGCCGCTCTCGTTTTTTGGAATAATAGTAATCATCATAATCCGTCAAAACATTAGATTCTATAATCTTATATCCTGGATTGAGCGTCTGAATAGGCGCGATAAATAAATCCGGTGACAACGCTTCAAGCGGCTTACTTTCTTCCTGATCGGCCGCTAGCAGCCGGGTATGGTGGTCGTCCTGATAGGCCAAGTAATAGGGCTTACCGAATAACTGGATAAGGTGCACCTCTTTGACCGCCAGTTCCGGTTGAAGCAGTTGGGCAGCTTTTTCGGGGCGAAGTTTAACCAGCGCCGGATTCAGTGGGCCACCCGACCAGTACTGCATTTCTTCCAGCCGCTTGTCGATGGACGGCCCAAAATCAATCGGATTCATCGAAAATAAGCCGCTCAAGACCCAGGTAAACACGAAAATACCAAAGACAAAACCCGTGTAATGATGCCAGCGAAACCACTTTTTCTTGTACGGACTGAAGGCCCAGGAATCAGCTCGCCGACGTTTATACCGGACAAACCCCATCACGATTCCGGCCACGCACATGAGCGTTCCAATCCCCGAACTCCAGACAACCACCTGGTTCCAGACGGGGCGGTTGCGGATCAGCACGGTGGGGTAAATCCAATGCGGAATGGGCCCTAGCCACGCCCAGAAGCGCTGGCTGGCGTCGAGCATCTGCACCACCTCGCCGGACGCGACCGATACGTACACGTACGTACCGGCCTTGTCGTCCATTTCCAGGCGATGCACGTTTGGCAAATAACCCTGCGACCGATGCGCGGCCATCCACTGGTCAATTTCGGTCAGCGTTTCCACAGCCTGGGGGCGGCTTGTGCCTTTGACAAAAGCCGTCGCGATCCGGGCGGCCTGCGCTGTATCAGCCCCGGCGTAGACTTCCCCATTATCGGCGAAAACCACCCGATGCTCGTTTTTTAACGTGATGAACCGGTATACGGGCCGATTCAGCAGCATCCCGAGCCGGAACGTGCGTAACGTATCGGCAATGCCCGCTTTTTGGAGGGCTTCCGGGGGACTGAGGCGGCATTGGCTCAGGTCGATAACGGGCAGTTTTTGCAGACGCTGGTGGTGCTTCATGGTCGGAAAGCCGACGTACATCATCACGAAGCCGGACAAAAACCAGATAACAAACAGCAGGCTAAGCAAAAAACCTAAGTAGCGGTGGATCAGTAACGTCCATTTAACCAGAAGCTTCATCGATTTTTGGGCTTACAGGCTATAGCGAATGGTTACCAGATAATTCCGCGTTGGCCCCGGTGTAAACTGGTTGGCAAAAATGGCGTTGGCAAAATAGCGCTCATTCAAGGCGTTGTTGAGGTTCAGCCGAACGCCAACCCGACCGACGCGGTAACCGAGGGCTGCATCGACCACAGTATAGGCTGGTAAAGCATACGTATTGGCGCTATTGGTAAAGGTCTGGTCCATGTAGTTAGCCCCAACCCCCAGACTTAGCCCTTTCAGGGCGGTGGTTTGCAGTTCGTAATTCAGCCAGATGTTTAGCAGGTTTTCCGGGGCGAAAACGGCTTTTTTACCCGCAGCGGCATTAACCTCGCCGTTGGCATGGGGCAGGTATTTGGCTTTCGTGAAGGTGTACCCCGCCGTTACGTCCAGACCCACCAGTGGATTCCCCTGAATTTCGGCTTCGAATCCTTTCGACTCTGCCGAGCCAATGCGCTTGAAAACGCCGCCGGGCAAAGCTTCCACCTGGTTGTCTTTCCGCATGTAATAAACCGACAGATTGCCCGACCAGCGCTTGGAAAGCTCCAGACGGCTACCGATTTCGGCCTGATAGCCGGTTTCGGGGTCAAACGTTTCGCCATTGGGGGCGATCCGGCGCGACGGTTTGAAATAAGTAGAATACGAACCATACAATGACAAGGCCTGAGTCGGCTGATAGACCAGACCCAGCCGATAGGTCAGCGCCGACCGCGCAATGGTTGACTTCGCCCCTTCCTGGGTTACATTCCGATCCGCATCGACCAGATCGGTGTAGTACGTCCCCCGGAAAATGTCGTAGCGCAGTCCGACCAGCGCCTTCAGTTTCTCCGAAAAACGCAGCCAGTCCTGCACGTAAATTCCATGGGCGGTTTCCTCCGTAGCGCGGTAATTGACATCCCGGTAATCAATGTAGCCCTGATTCAGAATCGGATTTTTCACCGCTACCGTAGCAAATTGGCCGGGGCCGAAAATCTCCCCGTTGTAAGTTCGGCGGTCCAGCACACTCAGCGAATACCCCACTAATACTTTTTGCTCTACCCGCCCTGTATTGAAGTCCGCCGTCAGTTCGAGCTGATTCTGAATGGGTTTGGTCAGGTGATTGAAATAAAAAGGATACGAACGGTTGATGGAATCCAGGGTGGCGTTGGGCGTCAGCGATTCGGTGGAGAAATAATCAATGTTATCATCGTAATACGACAACTGGTTCGACAAACGCAGCTTATCGCTTAGTTGCCGAACGTACTTGAGCTGAAAATCGTAGCGCGTGTTTTTCAGAAAATCGGCGGGGTCGTTGTAGCGCGTATCGATGTCCAGACCGGGAATTATTTTACTGCCGGGCAGCATCGGAATCCCTGAATCCGTATCGTACTTGTCTTTGTTAGCGCCGATGGACAGCAAAAAATAGTCTTTAGCAGTTGGCGTATATTCCAGCGCGAGGTAGGCGTTGTTGGTACTGACCCCAAACTGGCGATACCCTTCCGTATCCGACAGGCCAAAATCCAGGCGATAACGCAGTTTGTCGTTAATGGCACCGCCCGCACCGGCCCGCATCCGACGGGTATTGAAGCTGCCGTAGGCCGCCGAAAAGTCTGCTTTAAACTCGGCAGTCGGCTGTTTCCGAATAATATTGATGATGCCGCCCAGCGCCGAATGACCAAAGAGCACCGAGGCCGGACCTTTCAGCACTTCAATGCGCTCGACGTTCGCCAGGTTGGTGCTTGGGGCGCTGGTAGAAATGTTGTGTCGTTCGTCCCGTACGCCATCGACCAGCAGCACGAAATTATTAAAACCCCGTACCGTAAAATGCTGAAAACCACCGTAGGTATTGTTCGCCCGGACGCCCGTGGTGTTTTTCATCGCCTCGCCCAAATCATCGACGCCGCGCTGTTCAATCGTCCGGGCCGATACCGAACTGGTTGTCAACGGCATATCCCGGATTGGAACCGCGATTTTGTTGATGGTCGCGAAGGCGGGTCGCCGTTCGGAGGATATGGTTACTTCCGACAGTTCATTGGTTTGGCTATTTAGTTGATAATCCAGTAGTGTTGTTTCATTCGTTCGGACGGTGATGTTTTGTTTTTGAGCGGTATATCCTACGCCACTTACGGAAAGCGTGTAGGTTCCGGCGGCTACATTTTTGAGTTCAAAGCTGCCATTGTTGCGGGTGGTTGTGCCGAGCGTTGTGCCTTCCAGTCGAATACTGATACCGGGTAAGGCCTCGTCGTTTTCGGCTAAAATCCGGCCTTTAATCGCTCCCTGTCCCGATTGCCCCTGGAGCAGAAAAGTATGGAAAAAGAAAAAATAGAATAATGCTAAAAACTTGGTAATAAAGGGCTTTTGGTGTTCATTTGGGGACTTGCTATCAGTTCGCGGATAGCCGTTAGCCTGTGTTCGCATGAGTAAATTGGGTTAAACGATCAGTGTAAATTCTTCACTGAACTTCACCACGCGAACGAATCGGAGAGAACGACAAGGGGAAACGGCTTGGGGAAATACGCACGAAACTGGTTCCCGCATGGGCTGTTACCGGTTGTACAAAGCCAAACTTGACGGTGCTTCAGATCGCGAAAGCATGGTCAGCGTGGAAAAGGCAGGTCTCCTGACTTGTAACATTTCTACCGTCCTTCCCAGCAAAAAGCCAGTGGACAACGTGGGTAGAAACCTGGGCGTTACTTACAGTTGCGCGACAGTTCGTGATTTGCACACGATTCCCTATTAATCTGCACGTATGCAGAACCTTCTCCCGTTGGAGAAATGAAGTAAAGAACATTTGAGCCGCAAAGATAGAAGTTTTTAGACGAATCCCGCTAAAGTCCAAAACAATCGAATCCGCCGCCTCATTTTTTCGCCTTGCTTGTTTCCACCAAAAATAATGTAGCTTTGCCCCAACAATCGGTGTGCTTCGCTACCATGAAGCACTTAAAAGGGAATCCGGTGCAATTCCGGAGCAGTACCCGCTGCTGTAAGTTCATCACAGCGTTCTGACAGGTAAGCCACTGTATTTCATACGGGAAGGCGTCAGAATTGAACGAGCCAGAAGACCTGCCTTTTGTTGTCATATCCGGTCTGCTTTCGGGAATAAAAGCAGGAGGTCGATCTTCAGACAGCCCCTGGCCTGTCTTTCACCTCCTCGTGTCTTTTCCTGTATTCTGCCGGCCTAAAAGGTAAAAAATAACAGAAAACACACATGGTTAATCCACTTTTACTGGACTCCCTGTTGCTCGGTGTGCAGCACTCTTTCGAGCCCGACCACATGGCGGCGGTTTCGGTGCTGGCTTCGGAAAAAGACAAAAAAAATCGTGCTCAAATCTGGCGTATTGTCTGGCGCTCTTCGCACTGGGCGCTGGGCCATTCGTTTACGCTGATTTTATTTGCCTGCCTGATCTTATTACTCAAATCGTCGTTATCGCTGAACATTGCCGAGCAGGTCGAACTGGTCGTAGGGCCACTGATGATCTGGCTCGGCCTTGTTGCCATCCGGCGCAATTTTGTACCTGCCGCGTCGTCTACCGACACATCGCCTAAAACCGTCAGCCGTTCGTTTTGGGTCGGCATGATTCATGGGCTGGCCGGAACGGGTGGCGCCTGCACCATCGCGCTGACGCTGGCCGCCCGCGATGCCTCGACAGCGGTCTGGATCATCATTCTGCAAAGCGTCGGAATTGTGGTTGCCATGACCGTCTACGGCTGTTTACTGGCTTTTTCGCTCCACAAAGTAATCGGCAAGTGGCAGACCGCCATCCGAATGATCAACTACGTAGTGGGGGGCTTTTCAATCCTTATTGGATTTTATACGCTCTACGAAGTCCTTCTGTCTTGATTTTTTCTTACTATATGCCCCTTTCATTTTTTTCCAGTAATTCTTTTCGTCACTCCGCGGGTCTGACGATTTCTTTTCTCTCTATTCTGTCAGCCGCGCAGGCGCAACCCATCCCTTCGGATTCCACCCGCGAGCGGGCGCTTGACCCCGTGGTGGTGACGGCTACTCGTTATGAAACACGAAAAGAGCTTATTCCTCAGAAAATCAACATCATTACTCAGCAGGACATTGCCCTGACACCCGCGCTGGACCTAACCGACATCGTTAAAAAAACGGCGGCGGTCAACGTTATTCAGTATCCTAGTCTTTCGTCGGGTATCGGTATTCGGGGTTTTCGTCCGCAGTTTTCGGGTCTGAACCAGCGCACCCTGCTCCTGATCGACGGGCGGCCCGCTGGTGTTACCAACCTGTCGCTCATTAACCTGAACGGCATCGAGCGCATCGAAGTCCTGAAAGGTCCGGCCTCTTCCCTGTATGGTTCGCAGGCGATGGGCGGCGTCATTAACGTCATCACCCGGCGCTCCAGTGGCGAAACCAAAGGCAATGCGTTTGTAGAATACGGTAGTTTTCAAACGCTTCAGGCCGGATTAAACGCGGGTGGCAATCTAAGCAAGAGGCTAGACTATGACCTGTCATTTGCTTATTTTGAACGCTCTAAGGATTATAAGATCGGAAAAAATAACTGGTTTCGGGATGGCTTTGATTTTACAACCGCACGGCGGAACTACGCCAACAAGCCCGCCGAGGACATTGACGACCGAAAAGATGATGGCCAGCGCCGCCCATTTACGCAGATGCATTATTATTCCGGCGCCCTTCGCCTGGGCTACCAAATTAGCCGCAATTGGCGCGTCGATGTGCGGGGTGAGCGTTTTCTGGCCCGCGACGTAGAGTCGCCGGGCGACATTACCTACGGCACTACAGAAGCCGGTAAAAAAGACGTTGACCGCGCCGCCGGGGAAGTAAGTCTGACGGGGCAAATTGGCCAGCACCAACCCAGCCTGAAAGTGTTTACGGCAGAAGAAAATTCGGGCATTTATACCCTCAATGCATCCGGCAAACCGGTTATTCCCTACCGTTCGAGCAGCACCGGCAATAACTGGCAAGGCATTCAGGTCAAGGATGTCTGGCGGCTGGGGAATCACTCGCTGATTGTTGGCTACGATTACCTGAATGCATCCACCGAAAGCCGTCGCTGGTCGGATGCAACCACCGAGCGTGCACCGTCTCAACCCGATTACGCCCTGATTTCTTCCGCGTTTTTTGCCCAGGCGCTGCTGCGCTTCGACCGCCTGACGGTTCAACCCGGCGTTCGCTACGACAACATCACGTTTCAGGTGAAAGACACCCCTTTGCTGACCACCTACCAAAGCGGCAAAAAAACCAATCCGTTTGTCAGCCCCAGCCTCGGCCTGACCTATGAACTGCTGCCAGCCCTGCGCCTGAAAGGAACCGTGGGTCGCGCTTTTGTTACTCCCGATGCCTTCAGCGTAGCCGGTTATTCGGAGGTGCGTAGCTCGGCGGGTAAGATTTCGGTGATCGCCGGGAATCCGGACTTAACCAATGAAAGCAGTTTAAGCTGGGATTTAGGCTTGAGTTTCAGTAAACCGCAGGTAGGTCTTTCGGCCAATGTGACTTATTTTTCCACCCGCGTTCAAAACCGCATCGCCCGCGTGGTGAGTCAGGTCAACGAAGTACTGCCCAATAAGGATGTGATTGTTTCGCGGACCAGCTACGTCAATGCGGCCGACTCCGAAATTAGCGGCCTGGAAACCGAACTAACCTACGATTTCGGGGCGCTTAGTCAGTACAAATACTCGCTAAAAGTTATTCTGAACGCAACTTCGCTGTTTAACGCGACGGAGGTAATTGTCGGAACAGACGCCTCCCGGATCGAGCGCGATGTGTACAACGTTGCCAAAACAAACGGGAACTACGGCATTGAATACGATAACCTGCGCAAACTGCGGCTGCGGTTATCAGGGCGGTATGTTGGTCCCCGGAAAGACACGGACTTCACGGACGTGGCCAGCCCGGAAATCGAATACCCCAACTACGCTGTTCTTGATTTTGCTGCTTCGTATCAACTCACGCGCAGCCACAGCTTGACCCTGCAAGTCAACAACCTGACGGACGAAAATTACTACGAGAAGCGGGGATACAACCTGCCGGGACGGGCCATTTCAGCGCGGTATACATTGACCTTTTGACTAGTTTGACGAGCTATTTTTCTTCACAGTAATATAATCTGTAAAGAGGCTGCTTCTCCAAACTAAAGCGTAAGTTTGTGCCGTTATCTAGCCCGTCTAGCTTTCAAAGGATTTAGTTTAGATTAAGAAAACAGGAAAGCTCACCGATGCATATCGATGAGCTTTTTAATTAAAAATGGCCTTTTTTAGGCTAAATAACTTAACAAAAACTTAATATACGGCTTTTGTTTCTACCGTTTTTTTCGTATTTGTTTGTAGATTTTTTATCTTGAAAAAAAGCTGCTAATAATACCCCCTATGAAAGCTAAAAAGAAAGCACTGACTAGTGAAATTGCTAACTCCATCGAAGCAAAATTAAGCGAAGCCGGTGATCAGTCCAAAAAAGTAAAAAAAGCCATTGACAAAGCAGCTAAAAAGCTAGCTGAAAAGATTATCAAGACGCTCAAAAAGGAAGAAAAGAAAAAACAGAAAGAGTCAGATACAAGCTCCAAAAAAGAAGGCAAGAAAGGAAAAAAGTTTAGCGTAAAAGCTAAAAAATCGCCGGAGATGAACGCGCAGGCAGCTCCCGTCGCTGAACCAACCGACGCTTAAAACTTTCGCAAGCTAACAGTGCTTTCCATAGCCTGTTAGCTTCTTTTTTACCATATTTTTGATATACAGGCGTATCCGCCAACGCTGGAGGGTAATAATCCACCCCGGTCGGTGGCCAATTTTCCTGTTAGCAGAATTCCACCCAAACGCGGAAGCCGAACCTGGGCGGCTACCAGCGATGATACCTGATTGATGGGCGGTACATACCCCTGATTGTAGGTACCATAATTCCGGCTGTAAGACAACTTGGCCGTTAGCTTGATCTGCTGCATAAAAACGCCTTCCAGACCCAGATACCATACCTGCACCCGATTATTAGGAAAAAACGTGCCGCTGATGCGCTGCGTTTCCGGCCGCAAATCGCTCACCGGCATGATAAACGGGGTGCCAATGGTACGCCCAAAATACGACCACCCTTCGCGGTATTGGCTGTGGTTGAAGTAATTGTCCCGCCCCTGGGTACGGACGCGCAGATCAAAAACAGAACCAGACTGGTTCATGGTCGTTAGCAACTCGGCAACTACCTTCCTCAGCTGAAAAACCTGATTATCAAGCGGGTTCATGTTGCGAAAACGAATTCCCCACAAGCCATCCGGGATATTGAAGAAATTAATGCCGGACGCATCTTCATAGATATGCTGGTGATACAGCAAGGTATTCAGGCCCCTGCTTTTCCATTCGGCGCTAAAATCAAAATGCCCAATGTGGTTCCCAATGCGATTTTCCCCGTCAAACGAGCTGTACTGATCGTTATACATCTCCTCCGGGTAGCGCCCTAAAACCAGATTTACGTAATCCCGAAAAGCAGTAGTCAATTTTCCGTTTACAGCAACCGGATTGTTTTTCAAATAATCGGCCCGACCGCCCCACTGAACCTGATGGTTTAAACCCACGTAAAAGAAAAAACGCTTATCGGGTTTCCCCAGACGCGCGTAGATGTATTTCTGATGCAGGAAAGCACCCTGAATGTAAGGTGCATTAAACCAGCCGTGGGCGTAGCTGGCTTTAATGGCCACAAAATTTTTGGTGAATTTAAGGGGCACAAAATCAGGCATCGATAACTGGATCTTCGGAATGGGTAAGGCATTGCCCGACCAAGTAACAAATCCCGAAGAAAGCGTTGAATCGCCAATTCCCACCAGTTCGCGCCGCCGCCCCGCGTAGAGTTCCAACCACCGGAAACGAGCTTTTACGTACGCTTCCGGCAAGAGACCTTTCGTTTCTCCGTCGATGATGGTGTTGGCAACCCCATACACGCTCGCTCCCCAATCAAATCCGCGGCGACTGGGTGACGTGGAATCCGCCCGATACTCCCGGGCAATCCCGATTCGGGCCGTACCGGCTGGGCCCTCCAACGGCACTGTACCATATTGATTGGTTCGGAGCCAGAAAGGAATCTGATCCGTTGTTGCGCCGAAAGCGCCTAATTCAACTTCAAATCGGTATGGGTTAGTTGGCTGAGATTGGGCTAGAATTGACGGAGCATTGAACCAGAAAAAACCCAAAATCAAGCACCATAACCGCATATATGTAGTAGAGCAACTTATTTAGAAAATGTTAAACTGGCCAACGCCCCTTTTGACGGCTGGACCGGCGCATCCGTGAGCGCTTTCATAAATGCAATGATAGCCTCTTTTTCCTGTGCCGACAAGTTAAGGTTATCCTCCGGTAACGTTTGATTACTTAACGCAATTTTCAGGCCGGAGCCCCCTCCTTTGTCATAAAAATCAACTACTTCGTCCAATTTTTTAAAGACCCCATTGTGCATGTAAGGTGCCGTTAATTCGGTGTTGCGAACCGTCGGGGTCTTAAAAGCATATTTCAGCGGATCCAGTTTGGTGAGCGCATAACGGCCCAAATCGCCATCAATTTCGTGCCGACCCGTGGCGGCATTTACTTTGGAGCTGGCTGGAACGCCAATAACTTCCGATTCTGTCTTGGCAAAATTAGGGGGTATTGTTCCGTTAAAAACGGGCATGAAATGGCAAATGCCGCATTTGGCTTTACCCATAAACAGGTTAAATCCACTGATTTCTTCCAGTGTCATGGCCTTCTCCTCGCCCCGCATGTAGCGATCGAAGCGGGAATTAAGCCGCACCAGCGAACGCTCGTAAGCGGCCAATGCATTCTGAATCTGAACCGGTTCTACATTGCCTTTGAATCTTGGGAAAGCCTGCTGAAAAAGACTCATGTACTCTTTCAAACGTTGCAATTTCAGCGCGGCTTCGTCGAGCGAACCGTGCATTTCGTCGATGTTATGCACCACATCAAGCGACTGATTTTCGAGCGTTTGTGAACGTAGGTCGTAAAACTGGCCGTTTTGCAGGGCCGCATTCAGAATTGTTGGCGTATTCCGCAAGCCAGCACCCTTGCCGGTTAGCGTAGCTGCTTTGGGTAATCCATCCGTAAAAGCCCGGTCAGGCTGGTGGCAACTGGCGCAGGAACGGCTATTGTTATGCGAAAGAATAGGGTCGAAAAACAGCTTTTCGCCCAGCATCACCTTCCAGCGGTTGGTGCGCATGTCCGCGTGGGGCGCGTAGAAATCCGGGTTAAAAACCGCTGAGTCAAAGAGCGTTGCCGCATCCGCACGCAGCACCCGTGCTTCGTTAAAAGGCTGAATATCGAGGGATTTCTGATAAGCCAATAGCTTTGTTGTCAACGGATTCGCCAGCGTTCGAATGAAGATCGCCCGGTCGAACGTATCAAAATCGGCGTGTTGCGTCAAGTACGTTTCTGCCTGTTCGAATAATTGGTTAAGCGTATTGGTTTCCGCATTTTTGGGGTAGTAGGTGGCGTAGGTACGCAGGCTGGCCAGCGAAGTAGCGGCTTCGGTCATGGCCGTCTTGCAAATGGGGGTATCAAAGCCGCTGATTCCTAGCGTAATAACTCGAAAAACCTGCAACCGCAAAGCATCAAAAAGATGAGCGTCCGTTAGTTCGGTTACACTCCAGACCGTCCGAATCCGGGCCACCTGATTCCGCAGGTTTTTGATCTGCCGAATTAACTCTGCTTTGTCCAACTCGCCTTCTTCGGCATAAACCAGTTCTTCGACTACCTGAAGACCCGCCGGTTCAAACGATTTTGTTTCTTCAACTTCAATTTCATCCAACGGGGCACCATTGAGCAGGCGGCTGGTTCCCGGCGCGTAATATTCCGTAAAATGTTCCAGTTTTTTATACCCCTGTCGGCAAAGCAAAAACGTTTGCTGCAAGGCCTTTGTGTCCGTTCCTTTTTCGGCCAGTGGCAACAACCGGCTAACCAGAAGCTGCTCAAATGCCTCCAGATCGCGCGTGAATTGCTGCTTGGCCCGCTCCGTAGCTGCCTGTTCGGGCTGAGCCGATTGTTCCATCCAGCCAAACAAGAGTACACTGAGCAACAACGTGCCTATAAACAGCAGGATGTTCTTTTTCATGAAGTTATCGGTTAAAAAAATGACCCTCCCACCGAATGGCAGGAGGGTTGGCGTCAATGAAGCTGCTTATTTCTGAACGCCCCGAACAATCACAACCTGGCCACCTTCGCGGTTGGTGCTCAGGCCACTTCCGTCTGGGTTGGCATATTTTGCATCCTGCCAGGTGTGTGGGTGCAGGTTCACCAAGAACGTGTTCGGAATACCCGTCAGGTCAGACACATCGTACATGGCACCGTACTCCCACGAGCTCAACTGCTGGTTGTTGCTGGGGTTGTATTTGGCATTGAAAGCCGGATCGTTACGACGGTGGTTCATTTCCATCATCGGCTTCACCTCCTGCGTAGCCATCGAATATTGCCAGATACGGCCAT
The DNA here is from genome assembly GCF_021484805.1 of Tellurirhabdus bombi. Classification (NCBI taxonomy): domain Bacteria; kingdom Pseudomonadati; phylum Bacteroidota; class Cytophagia; order Cytophagales; family Spirosomataceae; genus Larkinella; species Larkinella bombi. Next base: position 82,357 of record NZ_CP090557.1, read on the forward strand.
CGTGCTTATTTTCCAGGTAATACGAATCGCCATCTTCCTGGATATAAACAAAATTCTCCGTCACGCAAAGGTTGTCCGGATTCACAATGTTGTCGCCCGGGCTAACGCTACCATCAGCCACAACAGACAATTTACCTTTCAACGGATCGTTGGCATCGAGTACCACGCGGTACACCCGACCCCACATGGTTTTCCCCGTTACGGGCGTTATTTTGTCGGCCTGGCTAACGCCGGTTGCCGTGAAGTAAAATTCCCGGCTGTTGGCACCACCGCCTTTGCGGTAATCGATGTCTTCGACGCGGGCAAACTGAATGGCTTTTTTCTCTACCGACTGGGCTGCAATCTGCGCTCCTGTCGATGCTTTCGGGTTAGTTACTTCGACAAATTCCACATCGTACGATTGTCCCTGTACCATGTTTGTCTCTACTGGATCCTGGTTAGGGCGACGCAGGAAGTACAATTTCCCGTTGTTCAGATCACCAACCGTGTTGGAGACATACGCCAGCAATTGGCCGTTCGAGTCATCTTCGCCAATGATGATTACGGTTTTACCCACAAAAGCATCCTTAGGCAGAGGAACCGCATTTTCCATGCTGGCTTTTCCCAACGCGGGCAGAACGCGGTTTTTATTTTGCTTATCAATAGCGCCGATAGGATCGATGGCGTGAACCATTGATTCAGCACCGCTCTCACCAGCCGTCAGGAACAACGGTCCGAAGCCATGCTCAGCCGGAGTCGCCAGCGTGGCCGAACACAAACGCCACTGACCACCTACGTAATCAACGATGTATTCACCTTTTACCGGCTTAAACGTTTTGTCCAGATAAACCCGGGAAACTGACTGGTGAATTTCGTGGTTGTCAATCAGGATAAAGCCTTCTCCGTTCGGATTTTTCATCAGGCCCGCCCCGTCAGGTTGCGCACCAAATACAAACTCCGGCGACTGTTCCAGCTTATCATCGCTGCTTATCAACGTGTTGATCGTCAGGTATTCAAACCCGGGCAATGCTTTCACTAGCGAGGGATTTACAGAATAGTCCTTCAAGACAACAGCCGTTGCCCCCGGACCCGGACGATGATCATCCAGCGTACTACAGCCTGCCACGACCAAGGCAACCAGGGTGGCAATTTTTGAGTTGAAATAGCTTTTCTTCATAGATTAAATAAGACGGAGATTAAAACGCCTTTTGCGCAATCGTACAAGTATTTACGACTACCCGAAAGTGTTACAAAGCTCCTATTCTGCTATGAACTCAGCATGAAGCCATTGTCAACGAAATGCTATCAATCGCAGCCTTTTGGTAACAATTAGTTAATTTCGTTTTTACCAAATAGGCAAGTGTATAAAAAAAAGACCGGCACGAAGCGCGGTCTTTTTGGGTTAATTTTCAGTTTGCCAGCTCAGTAGCCCCGTTCTAGTTTTACTTCATTCTGCAAGGGTTCTTTCTCTTGAAAGCGCCGTAAATTTTCCAGAAACAGGTCAATTTTGCCCAATTCCTCCGTAGCGATGCCGCCCCCCGTGTGCTGGGTCAATATCACGTTCGGCATGGTCCAGAGCGGACTGTCGGCGGGTAAAGGCTCCTTTTCGGTTACATCAAGGACAGCCCCGCCTAAATGGCCAGATTGCAGATTTTCAATCAAAGCGGCCTCATCCACGGTGGTTCCCCGCCCTACGTTGGCGAACACGCTACCCGGTTTCATGGCCTTAATCAGTTCTGCTGAGAAAAAGCCTTTGGCCGAACCCGGCAAGGTGTTAAAGACAATATCGGTATCAGGCAAGGCCTCCTTTAGCTCCTCCACCGTATGCAACTCAGCGTCTGGATTGGTACGAGCCAGAAAGCGTATCGAACATTCAAAACCTGTTAAAATTTGCTTGATTACCTGGCCAATTGCGCCGGATCCCAGAATAATCACCGACTTTTTCCGCAGCAGAAACATCGACGGACGCAAAGCCGCTCCCACCCACTTCGACTGCGTTTGCAGGACCGCTAATTCGTCCAGCGTCCGGTAAAAGGCCAACACGCCCCCAACGATGGTTTCAGCGCAGGGCCAGGCAAAAAAATCGCCCATGTTTGTTACCGGAATTGAGAGTTCAATGTCTTTGTAAGCATCAAACCCGGCAGAATCCAATTGCCACCATTGCAGCTTATTCGGGCTTTTTAGCCAGTCGGCGGGAGCATTGCCCATCAAAAAATCAGCCTGGGCGAAAACCTCTGCTTGCTCGCCTTCTGCCAGATCCTGACGAAAAGCAATTTGAATATCAGCCGGAACCTGGTCGCGAAGGCGTTTTTTGGATCCCTCCTCCAAACGTGAATTGACGTAAAGCAGCATAATTTCTAAATCGATTTACTTCATTAACCAGACTGCGGCGAAAATAGCCGTTTTTTCTACCGAGCAACCACAACTTTTTGCGTACGCACCTGATTCTTAGCCGACGTAAAGCGTAGAATGTAAACGCCCGTAGCGTGGTTCCCCAGGTCTAGCCAGGTGATTACTTTTTCTTTTACTGACTGTCTTTTTCCTACGGTTTGCCCGTTCAAATTAAGCACCTCCACCCAACCATCGGCGGGCGGCACAAGCTGTACGTAGCGGTCCGTTGGATTCGGGAAAGCCCAGGGGCCACTAATGGGTTCTTCGCCGCTAACGATGACTTTTTCGGAGGTATTTTTCAAAAAGTGCAGCCCACCCGCCAGGGTGCCAACCACCAAATCCGGCAGCTCATCGCCATTGAGATCGGAGGCGACCAGCGCCAAATTAGCTCCCAGAACCTCCTTTGAATTGGGCACTTCACTGTTCACAACCAGCGTTGAATCCAGCAATTTCATCGTTGCGTCCGGATTTTCGGGTAACTGGTACAGCTTGACAAGCCCGGAATAATCGCCGATAACGACCTCGCGGATGCCGTCGCCATTCAGGTCAACCAACGCCACCGAAGCACTGCTGTTGGTGTATTCATTGCCTATTTTTCCGTAATTCTGGTTTTGCAGCGCAAACTGAGGCGCACTGCCCGTCCCGACATTGCGGTGGTATTCCAAACTCCCGCCCGTTTTTCCAATCAGCAAATCGACTTTGCCATCCAAATCAATATCAGCCCAGTTTAATACGTCGCCAGCATTCAGCCGGTCGGGAGATGCAATTGTCTGGACGTTTGTGAGCACAAATTGCATGGCTGCTCCACGCGCCGCCTGGTTGGGCAGGTAGCGAATGTCCATGCCCCGGTTGGCATTTACTCCGGCAAAAACCAGATCCAGGCTGCCGTTGCCATCCAGATCCACAAAGGCGGGTTGCAGGTTGGTCAGTTTAAACGTAGCGGACAGATTCAGATAATCCTCTGTGCGGCGCTCAAACACGGGCTGCGCGGCAGTTCCCGTATTTTCAAAATAGGTAAGTCGCGCGCGAAAATCCTGTTCGTTGCGCACACCAGCATTACCAATGATTAAATCCTGATCGCCGTCACCGTCCAGATCCGCAAATGCGGGAACGGCCCGCTCCCCGACTTCGATCATTTCGTTCTGCAGAAAATTCTTCTGAACAAGCCCAAAGTCGGGCAGCTCATTGGTACCGCCATTGTGGTAAAACCAGGTAGAGTTTCGGAAATCAATCAGATTGCCATCGTTTTCGTAGACATTAGGCGAAGCGAGCAAGTCTTTTTTGCCATCAAAATCAACATCTTCCCAATAGATCGCCGGGAAAATATCGAACAGAATGGGTTCTTTCTCCGGGAACGAAGCCTTGAAGGACTGAAAGTTAGCCGCCGCTCCATTCCCGCCGTTGTTGATGAGCGCAGCTACGTTGTCGCAGCTAATATGGCCAAATAGCATGTCTTTTTTTCCGTCGCCGTTCAAGTCCAGCAGCAGCGAGGCATTGCCTACGTGCATGGGCCGTGCATTGGGATTAGTACCGATGCGGCCTCCGCTTGGAACGCTGCAATCGAGCCCGAAAACAAAGTCATTGCAATATTCTTTCTTAAAATTCCCCCAGCATAACCCCTGCTTTTTAAACTCCAGTCCTTTGGGATTTCCGTGCCGCTCAACACTCATATTTTGCCAGTATTCCGTGGTGTTGCCGTTGAGTTCAAACGTAATGATGTCAATATCTCCATCGCCATCGGCATCCGTGATGGCGGGTATGTCGGGCGATGAAATGTAGAGGTTTAGCTTGGAGCTGGATAAGCCTTCGCCGTAGACCGGATCGATGACCGACACCCAGCTTAGCTTGCCATTTTCAGACGTATTCCGAAAAATTCTTAGCCCGGAGGGTGCGTGGGTGAATAAATCTTTTTTTCCATCCTGGTCATAATCAACCAATAACATCCAGTACAGCAGATCGCGGGGAAATTGACTCTCGTACTGCGGGGCGTGTTTCCAGCGGTAGCTAGCGCCAAAGGGTTCGGCGATAAAAGTCATCACGCGGTTGGCCTTCCGGTCGAATAAAACCAGGTCTTCAACAGCGTCGGTATTCAGGTGAATCCGCGAGTATTGAGCGGCATTAACGCCACCCGCCCAGGGATTTACCAGCGTCTGGGTACCGATTTTTACGCTTGGACCCGTATCGTACTGAAACGAAAACTGAGCGTGGGCGGCAGGAAGTATCAGCAAATAAAGGACAGTAAAAAGCTTTTTCATGTAACTTTGGGAGTTCTTCTTATAACGGACGCTTCACCCATTACCATTTACGCTCAAACCGGAAAATGAGCATTTCGATCAACGAACTCTACGACCGCTTCTGCGAGTGCAGCAGCATTTCAACAGATACCCGCAAAATAACCGAAGGTTGTCTGTTTTTAGCTTTAAAAGGCGATAAATTTGACGGGAATCTATTTGCCGCAACAGCGCTGGAACAAGGCGCTCGCTACGCCGTTATCGACAATCCAGAATTGGTTACGGACGAGCGGTTTTTGCTGGTAGCCGATGGACTGACGGCCTTGCAGGAACTCGCTCGTTTTCACCGGCAAACGCTTCAGATTCCGGTAATTGGCCTGACAGGCTCGAACGGCAAAACCACCACCAAAGAACTGATTGCCGCCGTCTTGTCCAAGAAATACCGAACCTACGCCACTTTTGGCAACCTGAACAATCACATTGGTGTTCCGCTGACGCTGCTGGCGATCCGCAATGATGGTCCAAATCCAGATGGTCCGAACGATGATTTTGAGATGGCCGTAGTCGAGATGGGCGCTAACCACCAGGGCGAAATCCAGCTCCTGTCCTCCATTGCGCAACCCACGCACGGCCTGATCACCAATGTTGGAAAAGCGCATTTGGAAGGCTTTGGCGGTGAAGTAGGCGTTCGGAAAGGAAAAGGCGAGCTTTTCGACTGGCTGGCCGCCCATTCCGGGACCGTTTTTGTTCACGGCACCAACACAACCTTGCAGGAAATGCAGCGCGAACGGCAGTTTAACGAAGTAGTGCACTATCTGGGTGATAATGCCTTCTTTCGGGCGACGCTCTTGCAGGAATCCCCCGTGATTATTTACCGCGACGAAAACGACCAGGAAGTAACTACGCATCTGAGCGGTCAGTATAATTTCGACAACATCGCGGCGGCTTTGTGCCTGGGTAAGTATTTTGGTGTTCCGGCGGAGGAAGCCAACGCCGCCATCGCGGATTATAACCCAACCAATAACCGGTCACAGGTCATTCAGCGGGGAAGCAATACAATATTGATGGACGCCTACAATGCCAATCCAAGCTCGATGGAGGCGGCCATCCAGAATTTCATTAAGCGGGATGCCGCCCGTAAAGTGGTGATTCTGGGCGATATGTACGAATTGGGCGACGAAAGCCCCGCCGAACACGCGGCCCTGGGTGAACTCATCGCGAAAGGGAAATTCGACACGGTCATTCTGGCCGGAAAAGACATGAAATACGCGCTGAAAGCGCTGCCGCGGGCGTATTATTTCCCGGATAAGTTTTCCCTGCATAACTGGATCATGGACAATCCTTTTACTGATACGCACATCCTGATCAAAGGCTCGCGGGGCATGGGTCTGGAAACGATTGTGCAGTTCCTGTGAGCTTACAAACATTCATAAACAGAACTGGTTAAATATATCATTGCCAACTGGTTCTGTTATGAAAAACGATAGACTCAGACAGTTTCTGGTCGTTTTTACGATCATCTCTGTCCTCATTATGAACTACTTGTCCCAAACGCTACCCATTGGCGGGCAGACAAACGGGCAGGTATCCGACCGATTCCATACCGATTTCACCCCGGCGGGGTACGCTTTTTCGATCTGGAGCATAATTTATCTGGGCTTATTTTGTTTTGCCATTTATCAGCTCCTGCCTTCTCAACGAACTAATCCCCGCTTTCGGGCAACCGGTTTACTGGTGATTATCAACGGTATCCTGAACTGTTTGTGGTTGGTGGCTTTCCAGAATGAATATTTCAGCACATCGGTCCTGATTATATTTGGCATGGTCCTGACGGCGCTGGGCATCAACCTCGGTTTGCGACTCGGCGCCCGGGAAACGCCCCAGGACGAGGCCCTGATTAAAGAAGTGTCAACGGCGGAGAAATGGCTCGCCCGCGTGCCGTTTGCAATTTATTTCGGTTGGTTAACGGTTGCCTCTATCGCGAATGTTTCGGTCTGGCTGCTAGCGAACGGCTGGAGCGGCTGGGGGCTGGATACCCAAACCTGGTCTGAGATCATGATGGTAGGCGGGCTAATGATTGGACTTTTTACGTTTATCCGTATTCGGAGTTATGCCTATTTGCTGGTATTTACCTGGGCGTATATTGCCATTGCCGTCGAGCAGCAACCCAACGGCTCCGTTCCACACGTAGCGATTGCAGGGGCAGCCATTGCCGCGGTGGTAGCATTAATTGCCTTTTTGCGGGGTAATCCACGGACTGATACCACGTATACAGGACTTCCGGGCAAACTTTCTCCCGAGAAAGGGCATTAATTTACCAGTCTCCCTAAAAGAATCATGTTCAGTAAGGCTATTTTAGCAAAATAGCCTCATTTTTGTCTGTTTATCGCCTACGATCTATGTCCTGGAATGTACCCGCTAGTCAGTTTAATTTTTCACCCGACGATGATGACTTTCCGCATATTCATTACTTCGTCAGCCGGTTCGGTGTTTTCCCGAATCATTTACACTGCCGGGGCGAATACCAAAGCTCATTAACGGATTATCTGGCCAGTCATCATTTTGAATTGGTTTACGAGCGAATGGAGTTGCACTCCAAACAGACTGATTATTCGTTTTGGGCGCATCCCGACGGTGTTTTGCTTCGTCTGCATTACCTTCCGTCAATGAAAGTCTTCTCGTTGCAGGGTAATTACACCACGCAGGAAACCTTGCTGAATGCACTGGATGGCATGGCTGACTATCGCGTTCCAGAAGCCGATAATTCGCTGGGAAAAGTAGGTTTAATTACGCAGCAATACAACGAATTGGTGGTTGAAGAAACCCAGCTAAAACTGCTTCCGCTCGACATTCGCAAGCATTATAACGAGGATCTGGAACCGGTTTACGAGAAATTAATCGCTCGTCTGAACACGGCTAACGAGAAAGGTTTGATTATACTGCACGGCAAGCCGGGGACGGGCAAAACCAACCTCATCCGCCACCTGACAACGCAGGTTTCGAAGCAGGTGCTGGTGTTGCCTCCGCAACTCGTGGAGGTGATGACGCAGCCGGGCTTCATTCCCTTTCTGCTCGAACAGCGAAATTCGGTACTCGTCATTGAAGAAGCGGAGCAAGTGCTGATTTCCCGCGAAAACGATGTGCGCAATTCGGCTGTCTCAAACTTATTGAATTTAACGGATGGCTTGCTGGCTGACTGTCTGGCAATTCAGGTTATCTGTACCTTCAACACGGATATTGGCCGACTTGATCCGGCCCTGCTCCGCAAAGGCCGCCTCATTGCCCGCTACGAATTTCAGGAACTAGCCACCGAAAAAGCCAATCTGCTGCTGGCCGAACGGGGCTTGACTCACCAAAGTAATCACCCGATGACGCTTTCGGATATTTATCACCTCGAGGAGGAAGTTCAGTTCTCGGCGCAAAACCAACGAAGTATCGGATTTTAACGATTATGGCTGAGACGCTTCACACCGTTTATATATTGTTGGGGGCTAATTTGGGCGACCGGCAGGCAATGCTTCAGCGTGCCCAGGAAGAAATCAAGGTAGACATTGGCCCTATTCTGATGCAGTCCGGGCGCTACGAAACGGCACCCTGGGGCGTTACCGACCAACCCAATTACGTGAATCAGGTTTTGAAAGTACTCACGCCTTTTCTGCCCGAAGCCGTCTTGACGATAACGCAGCGCATCGAGGAACGTCTGGGGCGGGTGCGGCGCGAAAAATGGGGCAGCCGGGTAATTGATATTGATATTCTGTTTTTTGATGACCTCATTCACGAATCAGCTACGCTAACCATTCCCCACCCTTACATTCAGGATCGGCGTTTTGTGCTGGTTCCGCTGGTTGATATTGCGCCGGATTATGAACACCCTGTCCTAAAAAAAACATCCCGGCAACTGCTTGAGGAGTGCCGGGATGCGGGAGAAATCACCCAATTATCGGACTGACTACTCGATTACTTTAGGTACCCGAAAATAGTGTTCGTCCTTCGCAGGCGCATTTTTCAAGCCTTCTTCGCGGGTCAGGTGTTCTTTCACCACGTCTTCCCGCAGCACATTCAGTTCGGTTGAAATATGCGTGAGCGGCTCAACGCCAGTGGTATCGATTTCGTTTAATTCTTCCATCCAGGTCAGCACGTTGTTTAGACTGCTGATTAGCGGCTGTTCTTCTTCCGGTTTCACTTCCAGCCGGGCCAGATGTGCAATTTTATGGAGTGTTTCGTGATCTACTTTCATTTTTACAGAAGCCGTTTAGCCCGTCAAACATTCGTTAAGCTTTTTTCCTGGCTCATTAACGCCTCGTCAATTACCCGAAACGTCTCTTCTTTCAACCGATCAACATCATCCATTGTCAAACCTTTTGTGTCAATGGGCTGATGTACAACGGCCTTCATCGCGTGGCGATGCATCCGAAACGGCTTGGTATCGGGCAAAATCTTGTGGTTAGTCAGAAGCGAAATTGGTACAATGGGTACCTGCTGCTGCACCGCCATTTTAAACGCACCGTCTTTAAAAGGATGGTGCATTTTGGGTGGCTGATTAGACTTTATACCGCCTTCGGGATAAATAACGATGCTTCGTCCCGACGCCAGCGTTTTGATGGCTTTCGTCAGGGAATAAACCCGGCTGTTTGCCTGTTCACGGTTTACCTGAATGTGCAGTTTAGAAAACATATACCCAAACAGCGGCACCCGCTTCACGGCATGTTTCCCGACAAAGGCGTAGTAATTCCGAATAATGACGCCCATCACGGCAATATCCAGGTACGAAAAGTGATTGGCACAAAATACGTACGTCTTTTTCGGATCGGGCTTGTACTGGTAATCGATCTCAATGGGCATTCCGATGATTCCGAAAAAGAGCCGCCCCCAGATGTAGTTGATCTTGTGGGCATACGGTTTCCATTCTTTTCGTTGTAAAAAAACAAAGGTGAACGGAAACAGCATCAGAAAAAATGCAATGAACCAGAATGCACACCAAATGGAATACAGGGCCGAACCAGGACTCGATTGCTTCTCGTTTCTACCGTGCGGCTGACCACTATGTTTTTTTGTTACACTCATTTTTCGTTAGAAATGCCTTAATCGAAATCCTGGTTCGGGTTAATCTTTTAGTGTTTAAAGTGCCGTACGCCCGTTGTTACCATCGCTACGCCATTCTGGTTGCAGTAGTCAATGCTGTCCTGGTCGCGAATGGAACCGCCCGGTTGAACCACCGCCGTAATGCCGGCTTCTTTGGCAATCTCAACGCAGTCGGGGAACGGGAAGAATGCATCCGAAGCCATCACGGCACCTTCCAGGCTGAATCCGAACGATTTTGCTTTTTCAATGGCTTGGCGGAGCGCATCGACGCGGCTGGTCTGGCCCACGCCACTCGCCAGCAATTGGCCTTCCTTCGCCAGAACGATGGTATTGGATTTGGTATGCTTACACACTTTCAGGGCAAACTCAAGTGCTCGCACTTCCGAATCAGACGGTGCTTTTTCGGTCACGGTTTTGAATTGCTCGCCGGTTTCGGTCTGGCTGTCCTTGTCTTGTTCCAGCACCCCATTCAGGATGGTTTTGAACATTTTGGCGGGCAGTTCGACGGGTTTTTGCTGAAGCAGAATGCGGTTTTTCTTTGACTTCAACAGCTCCAGAGCCGCTTCGTCGTAGCTGGGCGCAATCAGAATTTCCATGAACAGCTTGTTCAATTCTTCCGCCGTTGCCAGATCGACGTTTACGTTGGTGCTGATAACGCCGCCGAAAGCCGAAACCGGATCGCAGGCCAGCGCGTTCAAATAAGCTTCTTTTGCCGTCGGAGCCGTAGCAATGCCGCAGGCGTTGGTGTGCTTGATGATCGCGAATGTAGCCGACGTACCGAATGAATCCGAAAATTCATCGATCAGGCTAACGCAGGCGTCCACATCGACCAGATTATTGTACGAAAGTTCTTTGCCGTGCAGTTTATCAAACAATGCATCCAGTTCGCCGTAGAAAGTAGCCTGCTGGTGCGGGTTTTCGCCGTAACGAAGGCTATTAGCCGGTAAATTTTTGAAGGAGAAAATATCGGCGCTGGTGGTTGCCGTCTCTCCCGCAAAGAAATTATGAATCGCCGTATCGTAATGCGAAGACATCGCAAAAGCCGCTTTGGCGTACTGCCGACGGTCTTCCAGGTCGGTCTTTCCTTCTTTTTCCGTTAAAAGCGTTAGCAAGTCGCCGTACTGATGACGCGACGACACGATCAGGGTATCGGCAAAGTTTTTGGCCGCCGCCCGAATCAGCGAGATGCCCCCAATGTCAATTTTTTCGATGATCTCTTCTTCGCTGGCTCCCGAAGCTACCGTTTCTTCAAAGGGGTATAAATCAACTACGACCAGATCAATAGCGGGGATGTTGTGCCGCTCGGCCTGGGCCACGTCTTCCGGCAAGTTGCGCCGGTACAGAATACCGCCAAAAACGGCGGGATGAAGCGTTTTTACCCGCCCCCCGAAAATAGATGGATAACCAGTAAGATCTTCAACGGCCGTCACCGGAATACCGAGACTTTCGATGAAGGTTTGCGTTCCGCCGGTCGAGTACAGCTTCACGCCGTGCTCGTTTAAAAGGCGAACAAGAGGTTCAAGACCGTCCTTATAATAAACGGAAATAAGAGCAGATTGAATTGACTTGGACATAGAGCTATGAAAACCAGAAACCTGTACTACTGCACAGGCAATTTCTCCGCAAAGATAATTGAAAGGATTGGAACCAAAGAGATTGTTTATCGTTCCATGTATAACTTTAAGAGCCTCACGGGTCTCAGGCCTATTAGAATCGCACTTCCGTTAGCCTCTCCTTCCGGACAATTGTTCTTTTAGCGCCTTTTAGCTAATTTTGACCGTTTTTGAAATCAGACAACTTTCAACTCACGTACGATGAGAGAAATACAATTCCGCGAAGCACTACGCGAGGCCATGTCGGAAGAGATGCGCCGCGACTCGAAGGTATTCCTGATGGGCGAAGAAGTCGCTGAATACAACGGCGCTTACAAAGTAAGCCAGGGAATGCTGGATGAGTTTGGGCCAGAGCGGGTAATCGATACGCCCATCGCCGAACTTGGTTTTGCCGGAATCGGCGTTGGCGCAGCTATGAATGGGCTACGGCCACTCATTGAGTTCATGACGTTTAACTTCTCGCTGGTAGCTATCGACCAAATTATTAACGGTGCTGCCAAAGTGATGTCGATGTCAGGTGGACAATATTCGGCCCCTATCGTTTTCCGGGGTCCCACCGGTAACGCCGGGATGTTGTCGTCCCAGCACTCCCAGAACTTTGAAAACTGGTTTGCCAACACGCCCGGTCTGAAAGTCGTGGTTCCGTCGAATCCTTACGATGCAAAAGGGCTTCTGAAATCGTCTATTCGGGATAATGATCCGGTTATTTTCATGGAATCGGAGCTGATGTATGGCGATAAAGGACAGGTTCCGGAAGAAGAATACCTGATTCCGATTGGCAAGGCCAACGTGGTTCGGGAAGGCAATGACGTTACACTGGTCTCTTTCGGGAAATTCATGAAAATTGCCATCCAGGCAGCCGATGAATTAGCGAAAAACGGGGTTTCAGCGGAAGTAATTGACCTGCGTACCGTTCGTCCAATCGACTACGCAACCATCATTAACTCCGTTAAGAAAACAAACCGTTGCGTCATCGTGGAAGAAGCGTGGCCACTGGCGGCGATCTCGTCGGAGCTGACGTATAACATTCAACGCAACGCGTTTGATTATCTGGATGCACCGGTGGTTCGGGTTAACAATCTGGACTTGCCGCTTCCTTACGCGCCAACACTAATCGAGGTTATTTTACCTAGTGTAAAACGCACACTTCAGGCTGTTGATACGGTTTTATACCGTAAATAGTACCGCTCTATAATCGCTAAATAAGAAAAACGCCGTTTACAAAGACGGCGTTTTTTTATTGGGGTAACTAGCTTATCATTGTATAACTTTACCGAACTTTGCGCCTGATTATACCAACAAATACATGAATTTTCTGTTAGACACCGTCTCGGTGGTAAAAGTGGGTATCACACTTGCTCTTGCGCTGGCAAGCTGGTTACTGGTTACCTATCCAGATCGTTTTCGTAGTCGTCTGGAAGCGCGTCCTAATCTGACCATTTGGGGAGCCTTCGTGCTTTTAAGACTGGTTCCTTTCGTGGTCGTTTACCTGATTCTTAACTTTGCTCCTCGCAGCGACACTGATTTTTTTTACGTCAAAGCCCTTGCTGCGTATCAGGGAAAGATGGTTTACCGTGATTTCCTTTCCTACCACGCACCTTTGTTTGGCTACTTTATCAGTTTGCCGCTTTTTATCTGGAATAACGCGAAAGTGCTGGTGCCCTTCATGGCTATTTTTGAAGCCATTATCGTCTGGGCTACCTACCGGTATTACCGCCCCACCAAGCCCGATGCGCTCTTACAGGCCGTGCTTTACTACCTGTTACCGCTTCCTTTTGTGGCCATGATTTTGAGTAGCGAGGAAGATATCTGGTTCTGGGGATTTGGCCTGATTACCCTTGTTTACGCCAGCCGTCAATCGAGCAGCCTTAAAATTGGGTTGTTATGGGGTTTAGCCATGATCACCATCAAAAGTATGTTGATTGTCTTGCTTTTACCGCTTTTCTTCCTGGTCAAAAACAAGGTAGAATACGTGTTAGGACTGGCCATTATCGGTGTGCCTACGCTAGTTATTTTGTATTTATTAATGGGGGATGCTTTTCTGATGCCCTTGCAACATTCGGGTTACCACATGGCCCCCAACATCGTGAGCGTTACCCGTCCCCTGCTGAGCGGTTTATACAACCAAGTTAGCCTGACCCGCCTGAATACCATCAGTTTATTTATCACCATGGGCGCGGCCTCCTACGTGGCTATTCGTTACCGCCATCTGGGTTACAAGCGCGTTTTCCCTTCCCTCTTTATCCTGACGTTTGGTATTTTCATGCTGGTTCAGCCCAGTGCGCCGGGTTATTATATTTTTACGTATATGGTTGTTGTGCTGTTTGAATTAATGAGCAGTCGCGATAAGCGTTTTAGTTACGAAATTATTCTACTCAATATTCTTCTCGTGGTGCAGCCCATTATCTGGGTTATTTACGCCGGAATGAAGAATTATGATAGTCTGGCTGTTGTTTTCTCGGCCCCTTCCTGCATCCTGGATTATTCCATTCAGGTGGTTGAGGTGCTTCTACTGCTTTCGCTGGTTCGCCGCACATTTACGCACCTGCAATCGCTCAACCAGGCGACTGATCAGGCGTATTCCACAAACTACAGCGCCGTCGTTGATTCAACGCAGCCTGCCGTATAAGACCTCTAAGCATATTCGATATCGTCCATGTTTATCATTTTAGCAAAAGCTAGTGCTGCTCTGTTGCTGAGTGGCGGCCTGATGATACTAGTTCGTAATCAGCTAGCGGTAGAGTCCTATCTTACCCAAAAAAGGCTACCGTGGTTACTCATCTTCTGGGCTATCTTTCGGTTAATTCCTTTCGTTATCATCTATCTGATTTGCTCGTTTACGCCCGAATCAGACGTAGCCTTTTATTATTACCCGATAGGTTTGGCTGCCAAAACCCTGAAAGTCATGTACCGGGACGTATACTGTCCTTACGGCCCTTTGTTCGGTTATTGGATGTCAATCCCGCTGTTTTTCTGGAATAACAGCAAAATTCTCATCTTGCACCTGACCTTGATTGAGCTGTTAGCCGTTTGGCTTACGTATCGGTTTTACGAGGGGAAACAGACACGCGGAGAGCGCCTGTTCAGGGGTTTGTTTTACATGATGCTTCCCGTTCCTTTTGTTTTCACGGTGATGAGCGGACAGGAGGATGTCTGGCTTTGGCTTTTTGCCTTGCTGGCGCTTCAGGCCACGATCCGCAAACGGAGCGATTACTTATGCGGGCTTATACTTGCGCTGGGGCTGCTATCCACCAAGGCGGTATTTATTCTCGTTGTTATCCCCTTCCTGCTGCTGGCGCGTCGGCCAATTGCGTTTATCGCGGGTTTGGCGACATTGGGCTTACCAACCCTTGTTTTCCTATACCTTAAAACGGGTCTATTGTTCATTGAACAGCCCCTTGAAGAGGGCTCTTATTTAAAGGCGCCGAATTGGGCTTCTCTGCTGCATCCCTGGACCTCAACCTTTATCAATCCGAGTTTATCTGTTTGGAATTACGTGGGGTTGCTGATTAGTTTGGGAGTAGGTATGCTGATTATTCAGAAGGTCCGGAACCGGGACTACAGCAAATATTTTCCGCTGTTTTTTATTGCTACATTCAGTATTATGACTGTAGTGCAGAAGAACGCGGTAGCCAACTATGCCTACCTGTTCATGCTTCCTTTGGTTTACCGTTTTGTTAATTTTCACAACAAACAGGAAGTATTCTGGCTGATGCTTTTCAATGTAATTGCCGCTGTCCACCCGTCATTCTGGTGGCGCATCGGACAACCTTACTACGAAACCGTAGGCGAAATTTTTTCTAAGCCTGTTTATATGCTGGAATATGCCATGGAGATGTATTTGATTGGCTATCTGCTGCATGTATCCATTAAGGCTCGCAAGGAACTTAAGAATAAAAGCTTTTTGCCCTCTCAATCACTAGCGCAAGTCTAATGAATTATTGAGGTATATTCCTAAAAGCAGAACCCCGGGAAAGTGCTCCTGGGGTTCTGCTTTGTTGTTGTGTTTCACTTTGCACAAAAAAATAAGAGCGCTACACAAAAGGATCTTTGTAGCGCTCTTACCGAAAAACTTATATATTAAACGACTGAAAGCTGACTATAGTTTATTGATTGAAAAATAAGTGCATAATTTTTCAATATAGTTGGTTACCAAAATATACTTTTGGTCAACATATGAGAAGCCATTCCCAGGTTATTTACGAAGTTACGATTCAATACATTGGTTCACTGAATACAATCCGGCAGCGCGAGCCGTTCACGGTCTACTTTTCAAATCTGAAAAAAGCAGTTGAAAGCATTGTTAACCACTTGGCCCTGAACGGATGGCCCATTAAAGTCAATTACACCGCCGTTTATCGAAGTCTGAAGCAGCGGGGAAATTACTACTGTGATTTCGACGTTGCGGGTGCCCGGGTCTTTCGGATTCGGATTATTCCCCAAATTCTCAATCCGGTTCTGACCACAATGGGAATTGACGAGAAACCTACGGAACCCACCAAAAAAAGGTAATCCTGCCAGACGCTTATCTTAAGCCACCAGCAGGATTATTAAAATTATTGAATGATTTTCTAACTAGCTACTCAAGCGGCAAAGCCGTTTTACTCACCAAAGGCAAACCTGCCGCTTTGATGGCGGCTATTCCACCCGCAACATCCACTACTTTCTCAAAACCTCGGGCTTTCAGAATGGAGCTAGCTACCATGGAGCGGTAACCACCCGCGCAGTGAACATACAAAGGCTCATTCCGATTGAGAGCCGCCATGTGGCTATTTAAGTCGTCGAGCGGCACGTTTTCGGCATTGGCCAGATGCTCAGGGTCGTATTCAGCCGGACGCCGAACATCGATTACGGACAAAGTTGGCGTCTCCGCCAGCCTTTCAGCAAAAACGGCGGCGGAAATCGACTCAATTTCATCTACTTCCAGGCCCGCCTTTTTCCAGGCTTCAAAACCGCCCGATAGATAGCCAATGCAGTAATCATATCCCACCCGAGCCAGACGCAGTACGGTCTCTTCTTCTTTTCCAGCCGGAGTAACCAAAGCGATGGGCTGCTTTAAATCGGGAATTAAGGCGCCAACCCAGGGGGCGAACTGTCCGTTGAGACCGATGTTTATCGAATTAGGAATAAAACCCTGCGCAAATTCCTTTGCTTCCCGCACATCAAGCACGAGCGCGTCGGTTTCATTGACGGCGGCCTCAAATGCTTCGGGCGTTAAGGCGTGCGAACCCCGCTCAAGCACTTCGTCAATGCTATCGTAGCCGGTTTTGTTCAGCATCGCATTTTTAGCAAAGTACTGGGGAGGCTGCGACAGTCCATCCAATACCTGCTCAATAAAGCTCTCTTTCGTTTCTGCCCGCAAGGCATAATTGAATAGCTTCTGGTTTCCGAGCGTGTCGCTGGTTTCTTTGCTCATGCTTTTACCACAAGCCGACCCAGCGCCATGCCCCGGATAAACAATCAGATCATCGGACAGCGGCATAATTTTCGTGTGCAAACTATCGTAAAGCAAACTAGCCAAATCCTGCTCTGTTACGTCACCTTTGATGGCCAAGTCCGGTCGACCTACATCACCAATAAAGAGCGTATCACCGGTAAAAATGGCGCGTTGTTTTCCCTCTTCATCCAGGAGCAAATACGTTGTTGACTCCATCGTATGCCCCGGCGTATGCAGCACTTTTAACTTTATCCGGCCAATGGAAAATTCTTCACCGTCCGTTGCCGTGTAGGCATCAAAGTCCGTTTTGGCATTTGGGCCGTAGACAATGGTAGCGCCCGTTTTGTGCGCTAAATCCAGGTGTCCCGATACAAAATCGGCATGAAAATGCGTCTCAAATACATACTTAATGGTTGCGTTGTCCTGCTCAGCTTTGCGTACATACGGCGCAGTTTCCCGCAGTGGGTCAATCACGGCTGCTTCGCCTTCGCTTTCGAGGTAATAAGCGCCTTGCGCCAGACAACCCGTATAGATTTGTTCAATTTTCATGTTCTTACGCAGCTAGAAGTATCAAAATTTCTTGTGTTTTATCGGTTGATGAATGGCATTCCGCTGTACAGCTCACGTCCCAGAATGCCCAATGCAACTACCAGTACAAACCAGCCAAACCCCTTTTTTAGTTTCACGGGTGCAATGTAGCGCGCCAGCGCCAGCCCGATAAAAATACCAACTACCGATAAGAGTGTGAAAGGCAGCAGAAAATTCCAGTCAAGCCTGGTGTGTTGGACATCGCCCAGAAACCCAACAAATGAATTCACGGAAATAATTAAAATCGAAGTCGCTACTGCCCGGTGAATGGGCATTCCTGCCAGCAAGACCAGCATGGGCACGATCAGAAAGCCGCCGCCTGCCCCTATGGTGCCGGTTAGCAAGCCAACGGCCAGCCCATCCAGCGCCAAAGAAACGTAACGAGGCCGATCAATTCCCGACAGGTGATCGGAGATTTCAGCCGGTTCGGGCTGCCGGTGGCGAATCATGGCGCGGGCGGCCAGAATCATTACAATCGCAAAAAAATATAAAATGGCGTTGTTCTTCGGAATGACTACCGAGTTGTACTGAAAAATCGGATCAGGGAGCGCCGGAAGCAGCAAGCGGCGAGCCAGATAAACTGAAATAAACGAGGGTAAAGCGAAGGCCGCCGCTACCCGCAGATTGATACGCCCCTTCCAGAATTGAAAAATAGACCCTACCAGCGAGGTCGTTCCTACGACAAAAAGTGAGTAGGAAGTGGCTAGTATAGGTTGCATACCGAATAGATAGACGAAAATCGGAACTGTCAAAATGGAGCCTCCGCCCCCGGCTAACCCAATCACTAAACCAACCAGTATTGCTGATCCGTAGCCAAGCAGTTCCGAACTTGTCATGGCGCAAAATTACAAAAATTAAAAAAGAATCCCCTTCAAGTCGGCGGTGGCGCTTTCCTGAAGGGGATTTTTAATGAAACAGTGAGTTATTGATTAGCTCACTGTCAAGGCTTTACCGATTATAAGTCATTCAACTTACTATGGCGACGACCGTATAAAAAGTAAACAACCATTCCCAAAATTAACCATACCAAGGCTAGTTTCTGGGCCAGGCCGCTCAAATTCAGAATCAGAATGGTGTTCACAATGATGCCCAGTGGCGCAATGATGTTCAGAGCCGGAGCACGGAAAGGACGCTCCCGATCTGGATCGCGACGGCGCAGAATCCACACGGCCAGACAAACCATCGCAAAAGCGAACAAAGTACCAAAGCTAGTCATATCGCCCAACACGCTGATCGGTGTGAAGGCCGCAATGGTTGACACTACCGTTCCTACCAGCAGGGTGCTTTTCCAGGGTGTTTTGAATGTTGGGTGAATCTCGCGGAAGAAGCCCGGTAGCAGACCATCTTTTGCCATACCCAGGAATACCCGCGTTTGGCCCAGCATCATTACCAGCATCACCGAAATCAAACCAACGGTTGCCGCTGCGGTAATAATGAACACCGCCCAGCCTTGTCCTACTGCGTCAAAAGCGTATGCAACGGGTGCTTTCAGTGCGTCTCCAACAATGTCTTTGTAGTTAATCATTCCCGTCAATACCAGCGATACCAGGATGTACAAAACGGTACAAACCAATAGCGAAGTAATAATGGCGAAAGGCATGTCTTTCCGGGGGTTGATTGCTTCGCCAGCTTGCGTCGAAACGGCATCGAAACCAATATAAGCAAAAAAGATAGCCGAAGCACCACTAACAATACCACCCCAGCCATAAGCTTCGTGCGGTTTGCCATCTTCACCCGGAATCAGTTCTGGAGCCGGGATAAATGGCTCCCAGTTGGCTGCCCGAACATAAAATACACCGACCAGAATCACGAAAATAACCGCTGCTACTTTCAGAACCACAATGATGTTGTTGGTATTCGCGGCTTCTTTGATTCCTTTGATTAGAATATACGTCACCAACCAGACAATCAGGAAGGCAGGTAGATTCAAGGCAAAACCGGGGTCAGGCAGGCCGTTTAGCTGCGCGTAGTTAGCGGCTGACACCGGGTCGTTTCGGAGCCAGAACGGAATGTCAATCCCAAATAAATGAACTAGTTTATTAAAATAACCTGACCAGCTTACGGCTACCGTCATGGCTCCCATGGCATATTCCAGAATCAGTCCCCAGCCAATGGCCCAGGCAAATAATTCGCCGATTGTTCCATACGCATAGGCATAGGCAGAACCTTCAACGGGTAACATGGCCGCGAATTCACCGTAGCAAAGGGCCGCAAAAATACAACCAATGCCCGCGATTACGAAAGAAAGCGCCAGCGCAGGACCGGCGTGGTAGTGCGCTGCTGTTCCTGTTAATACAAAAATACCGCCTCCAATGATAGCTCCAATACCGATAGCAGTTAAGCTCCATTTACCCAGGACGCGCTTCAGTTCACTTTTCTGAATATCCTGTTCAAACAGATACATTGGCTTTTTACGCCATACGCTTTTGTCTTTAAATTGGCTTTTAGTTTCCATGCAGGAAGTGTACGAGTAGTAAATCTTGGATTATAACGAAAGAGGATTTGGCAATTTGTCGCTGAATCTACAAATTATTTTACAGAAACCGAAAAAGCTGAGTATATAAGCCCAGCTTTTTCGGTTTCTGTAAAATTATGCTTTAGCCGGTTTGGCACCTTTGCTGGTTCCTACTACTTCAGGAACAGCAGGCGTTTCGGCAATCTGATCCCGAGTCAGCGTATCAACAACAATTGGTGTTGCCACGAAAAGGGAAGAGTATGTACCCACGATGACCCCGAGCAACATGGCGAACGAGAAGCCACGGATTGTTTCCCCACCAAAGATGAACAACACGATCAATACGAGCATGGTTGAAAGACCCGTTACGGCCGTACGGCTTAGGGTGCTGTTCAAGGCGTTATTGATAATGGTCGAGATGCTCTCCTTTTTGCTCTTGTTCTCAGCCAGATACTCACGAACCCGGTCAAATACAACGACTGTATCGTTCATGGAGTAACCCATAATGGTCAACAAGGCACCGATGAAAGCCTGGTCAATATCCAGTGAGAAGGGCAGGAAGCCGTTACCAATGGTGAAAATCGCGAGGATAATCAAAACGTCGTGGAACAAGGCAACCACCGCACCGTAACCGAAAGCCAGTTTCTTGAATCGGATCAGGATGTAACCAAACACAACGGCGACAGCGAGTAAGATTGACCACAGGGCCGAGTAAATCAGGTCATTGGCAATGGTCGGACCTACTTTCTGCGAGCTTTCGATGCTGCCTTTGTTGCCTTGAATTTTGGCAATGCTGGCCAAGATCTTCGATTCTGCTTTCTTATCGGACTCAGGTGCTGTTTCATCGGCCAGGTAGCTGGTTGTAATCCGAACCTGGTTGCTGGCGCCAACGCCAGTACCACCATATGTTTTTACCTCGTTAGCGGTATTTTCGCCCAGTTCTTGCTCCAGTGCTTCCCGGACATCGTCGGTGCTTACGCCTTTTTCGAAGCGAACCACGTACGAACGACCACCTTTAAAGTCAACGCCTAAACCGAATCCTCTGAAAACAGCCGAAACAATACCTAAAGCGATGATGGTCGACGAAATCGTGTAGTACAGTTTACGACGCGATACGAAGTCAAAAGCCGAATCTTTGAACAGGTTTTTCGACCAGCTTGATCCGAAAGCCAATGTTTTACCGTTGCGAACATACGCTTCCAGAATCAAACGCGTGATGAAGATCGCCGCGAACAGGGAAGTGATGATACCGATAACCAGCGTGGTGGCAAAACCCAGAATCAGACCGGTACCGAAAATAAACAGGATAACCCCGGTCAAAAGCGTCGTTACGTTGGAGTCAATGATCGACGAATACGCATTTTTGAAACCATCCGAAATAGCCACCTTAAACGGCTTACCCAGCGCCAGTTCTTCCTTGATACGTTCGTAAATCAGTACGTTTGCATCGACCGCCATACCGATTGTCAAAACGATACCGGCAATACCCGGCATGGTCAGCGTTGCACCCAGAGAGGCCATCACGCCCAACAGGAAGAACAGGTTAACAAACAGGGCTAAGTCGGCAATGAAACCAGCCGTTCCGTAGTACATCACCACGAAAACAAGGACAATGGCCAAACCGATCAGGGATGAAACCACACCCGCCGAAACGGCTTCTGAACCTAGGGTTGCTCCTACAACGGCCTCTTCCACAATATTGGTCGGCGCAGGAAGTTTACCCGCTTTCAGAACGTTCGCCATATCTTTGGTTTCTTCGATGGTGAAGTTACCCGTGATGCTAGAGCTACCGTTTGGAATTTCGTTTTGTACCGTTGGCGCTGTGTAAACCAGGTTATCCAGAATAATCGCCACCGGACGGTTGATGTTAGCCGCAGTCAGGGAGCGCCATTTACGGGCACCTTCGGCGTTCATACGCATGGTTACTTCTGGACGGCCACGGTCATCATAGTCATTGGAAGCGTCAACAATTACATCACCTTCCAGAGCCGCACGACCCGCTGGTTTACGCAGGAAGTAAAGCGGTAAAATTTCTTTGTTATCACCGGCTTTCATCGTTTTACGATCCCACGAGATCGCTGCATCTGCCGGGAACAGGGCTTTCACTTCCGGACGGCCCAGAATTTCGTTGGCCCGTGCCGTATCTTTCAGGAATACGCCCAGTTGGTTTTGCGAGATCGGTACAAACAGATTTGTCAGAGCTGCATTTTGAGCCGCCTGAGCCGACGTATCGCTTTTCGCTGAATCACCTTTCGCAATCTGGTTTTTCTGCGCTAGCTGTGCTTCCAGGCTGGTAGCACCGCTTTTATTCGTTGTGTCTGTAGTGGCTGCGCTGGTTCCCGTTTTAGCCGCTGCTGCTTTCAGGTTGGCCGCTTCCTGGACCATATAAGCGCCAAGTTGTTCCAGACCCGGAGCAATTTCGTTCAGTTGGTATACTTCCGTAAATTCCAGTTTTGCCGCGCCCGATAACAGACGACGTACCCGCTCTGGGTTGTCAACGCCCGGTAACT
This sequence comes from Tellurirhabdus bombi, assembly GCF_021484805.1. Taxonomy (NCBI): domain Bacteria; kingdom Pseudomonadati; phylum Bacteroidota; class Cytophagia; order Cytophagales; family Spirosomataceae; genus Larkinella; species Larkinella bombi. Next base: position 104,643 of record NZ_CP090557.1, read on the forward strand.
CAATCAGGATCTGGCTTCTGCCTGGCAACCGCTGGATGTTCGGGTTAGATACCCCAAATTTATCAACCCGCGCCTGAATGATCTGGAAGGCTCGGTCGATGGCGCCCTGTACTTCTTCGTTAATCAACTTACGAACTTCAGCGTCCGACGACTGGCGGTTAATCCGGCTCCGGTTGCCGCTGTTAGCGAAAATATCGGCTAGCCGTGTACCTGGCGATGTTTCTTTGTAAGCGTCGATGAACAGGTCAACGTAGCTCGACTGGCTTGATTTTGCGGCCTGATTGGCTTTGGCAATCGCGTCGTTGAATTTAGGGTCGCGGGTTCCACCGGCCAATCCGCGTAGGATGTCGGCGGGAGAAACTTCAAGTACCACGTGCATCCCGCCTTGTAAGTCCAGACCCAGACCTAACTCGCGTTCAGTAACTTCCTGCAACGTACTTCCCAGATAAACAGGCTCTTTCCAGAGCGAGTCCAGGTAACGCTGTTTTTTGGCAAAGTCTACTCGACCCTGCGCGTCAGTCGCGTACTTTTCAGCGTCCTGCTTGATGCTTCTGGACACGAATGTAAATGACAGAAAGTAAAGGCATATTGCCGCAATTACCCCCGTCAGGATTAATATACCGGTTCGGTTTTGCATAAAATTAGCATGGGCACCAGCCCGTGTATTCTAAATTTGATGGAATAAGTGAATGTAAAAAAGGGAAGGTAAACAAACACAGACGAAGCGTCTGCGAATAGAGTTAGGGCGCGTTGGTCGCGATGTGATGCCCAAAGACGTTTCGGAAATAGGAAAAATAGAAATAGGGAACCTCAAACAACCGGGGAATTTTAGGCAGATCCCGGACCGTAAGCTGTATCGTTGGGGGAAGCAGGTATACCGCCTGCGAAAAGTCAAACGAAGTAGCGGGCGTTACCACCGCCTCGAACGAAGCCGCTTTGATCACGGTTTCTTCCGGCTGGCCAGTCGCTTTACCTGCTTTCTTTTCCGTAGCAACCGGCGCTTTCGCTACAGCCGGAGTGCTAGTCCAGTTGGGACCAACCACGGCCATAAGCAGCATCATTCCCGTCAGGAAGAGACTCAGTAAGCGCGATATGTTCGTTGGCCGTTGTACGTTCATGCACTCATCAATCAATCGCCAAAGCGAAAGAGTCTGCGAATTTCGTTACAAATTCGCAGGAAAACAAACGTTTATTTGGCCATAAGCACCCTAAAGCGACAGATTCCGGTTAATTTGTCATTAAAAAATCTTATTTAAAAAGCTGATAAATATACGAATCCACTTGCCCAAATTTTTTGTTTAAATAGGAAACAACTTACATTCGCCGCAAACAATTGAGAATGGATTTACAGGAATTTATACAACTTGCCCTAGCCGAAGATATCGGCGACGGCGATCATACTTCGCTCGCAACCATTCCCGCCGATGCTGAACGTCGGGCCCGGCTGCTGGTCAAACAAGACGGTATTCTGGCAGGCATAGAAGTGGCCAAAGCTATTTTTGAGACGGTAGACCCCGCGCTTCAGGTGCACGTTTATCAGCAGGATGGCGAAGCCATTCACTACGGCGACATTGTGCTGACCGTTAGTGGCAACGCCCGCCATATCCTGACAGCGGAACGCCTGGTTCTGAACTGCATGCAGCGCATGAGCGGCATTGCCACGCATACCCGCGCTATGGTAGCCCTGCTGGAAGGTACTAAAGCCAAGCTGCTTGATACGCGCAAGACCACGCCAAACTTCCGCATCTGCGAGAAGATGGCGACCAAAATCGGCGGAGCCGTCAATCACCGGTTTGGTTTATACGACATGATTCTGATTAAAGACAATCATATTGACTACGCCGGTGGAATCGAAGCAGCCATCAAACACGCAGTTCGGTATTTGCAGGAAACAGACCGTTTTCTCTCTGTCGAAGTTGAAACGCGCAACCGCGCCGAAGTGGAAGAGGTGCTGCGGGTAGGCCACGTTGACCGAATCATGCTGGATAATTTCAAACCCGACGAACTGCGCCAGATGGTTGAGCTTATCGACGGTCGGCTAATTACGGAAGCGTCGGGTGGCATCAATGAAACCAACCTGCGTGATTACGCCGAAACAGGCGTTGATTACATCTCGTCTGGTGCCCTGACTCACCAGGTGAAGAGTCTGGATTTAAGTTTGAAAGCTTACTAAGTATACCCGCCAAGGGTTGACCTTCGCGGCCCATTTTTACGACCCCTATTTGTTTTGGTCATGGCAACATTCCCACTTACTTTAGAAGAAGAAGCACGGCAGGTTGGCTATATTAGCCGCTCAACGCCAAAAGATAAAGACTTTTTAATGGATGAAATCCGGCGCATGAAGAAGGAGAAAAACGCCGTGATTCTCGCCCACTATTACGTCGACAGCGACATTCAGGACTTAGCCGATTACATTGGCGATAGCCTCGGTCTTTCGCAACAGGCTGCCGCCACGGATGCCGAGATGATTGTCTTCTGCGGGGTGCATTTCATGGGTGAAACGGCCAAAATTCTGTCCCCGGACAAGAAAGTCGTTATCCCTGATTTAAACGCAGGCTGTTCACTGGCGGATTCGGCCCCGGCAGATAAGTTCGCCGACTTCAAAGCACAGTACCCCGATCATATCGTTTTGTCGTATATCAACTGCTCAGCGGAGATCAAGGCGCTTTCCGACATTATCGTTACGTCTTCCAACGCGCTGAAGATCGTCGAAAGCCTGCCGGCTGATCAGAAAATCATCTTTGCCCCGGATGCCAACCTCGGTCGGTTTGTGTCTAAAAAGACGGGCCGCGACATGGTGCTTTGGGACGGTGCCTGCATTGTTCACATCGATATTTCGCAGGAAAAACTAACGGCACTGCGCCAGAAATACCCAAGCGCTAAATTCATCGCCCACCCGGAATGCCAGGAGCACATTTTGAGCCAGGCTGATTACGTAGGCTCCACAACGGCGCTGTTGAAATACGTGGTCGATCAACCCGATGAGGTGTTTATCGTGGGCACCGAAGCGGGCATTCTGCACAAAATGAAGCAGGCGGTTCCGCACAAAAAGATCATTCCGGCACCGGCTTCAGAAAATAATACCTGCGCCTGTTCAGAATGTCCTTACATGAAGATGAACACGCTCGAAAAGTTGTATAATTGCCTCTATTATGAAATGCCGGAAATCTCCGTTCCAGAAGACATTCGGGTAAAAGCCGAAGCCTCAGTTCTGCGCATGTTGGAGATGAGTAAGAATATTTAATATCCTATGCCCCATCAGTATGATTTCCTTGTCGTCGGTTCTGGTATTGCCGGACTGACGTATGCCACGAAACTGGCTATTCATTTCGAAGAGCAGCAAACGCCCGTCCGCATTGCTGTCATCACGAAAGTTCGCGCCGACGAAACCAACACCAAGTACGCGCAGGGTGGCATCGCAGCGGTTTGGTCGGAAGATGATTCGTTCGAGAAGCACATCGAAGACACCATGATTGCGGGCGATTTTCTGAGCAACCGCGAGATTGTTGAGATCGTTATCCGGGAAGCGCCGGAACGCATTCAGGAACTCATTGATTACGGAACCCGCTTCGACAGGGAAAAAGATGGGGATTATGATCTGGCCAAAGAAGGCGGTCACTCCGATCATCGGATTTTGCACTTTAAGGACATTACCGGAGCCGAAATTGAGCGGGCTTTGCTGGAAAAGGCGCAGTCGCTAAAATCCATCGAGATCTTCACGCATTATTACGCCGTTGACCTCATTACGCGGCACCACCTCGGCGAAACCGTGCACCGCTACGACCCGGACAATCATTGTTTTGGAGCGTATGTGCTAGATACACAGACAGGTAAGGTTGAGCGTTTTCTGGCTAAAACCACATTGCTGGCAACGGGCGGTATTGGCAATATCTACCAAAGTACCACTAACCCGACGATTGCCACCGGTGATGGCATGGCGATGGCATACCGCGCCAAGGCAATTTGTAAGGACATGGAATTCATCCAGTTTCACCCGACGGCTTTGTATGAACCCGGCAAAAAACCGAGCTTCCTGATCTCAGAGGCGGTCCGTGGTTTCGGGGGGATTCTGCGTAACAAGAAGGGAGAAACGTTCATGGAGCAGTACGATTCGCGCTTGTCGCTGGCTCCACGTGATATTGTCGCTCGGGCCATTGACTCCGAGATGAAAAAATCGGGGGATCAGCACGTTTATCTGGATGTGACGCACTGCGATTACGAAAAATTCGTTGAGCATTTCCCAAATATTACGGCCTACTGCCGCGAAAACCTGGGGATTGATATTCAGAAGGAGTACATTCCGGTGGTTCCGGCCCAGCATTACATGTGCGGGGGCGTGCGCGTCAACGAATGGGGACAAACCAACATCAATTTCTTGTACGCCGCCGGTGAATGCTCCTGCACGGGTCTGCACGGCGCCAATCGTCTGGCGTCTAATTCGCTGCTGGAAGCCGTTGTTTTCGGGCACCGGGCCTACGTGAAAACGCTGGAAGAGCTCAACGCTGCTGTTACGCCCCCTGACCTCCCCGAATGGAATGACGCGGGCACTACGCATCCCGAAGAACTGATTCTGGTCACGGAAATGAAGCGGGAACTGGAATCGATCATGTCCAATTACGTAGGCATTGTGCGTTCCAACCGCCGGATGAAGCGGGCCATGGACCGTCTGGAACTGATTTACCTCGAACACGAAGAACTCTACCGACAGTCAAAAGTGTCGGTTCACGTGTGCGAACTGCGCAATATGATTGAGGTAGCTTATTTGATTCTCAAAGCCGCGATGTCGCGAAGCGATAACCGGGGCCTGCATTTCAATCTGGATAATGTAAAAGCCTGACGAGTCGGGTTTATTTGACCCGTTCCAGCAACTCATCCCGGTAAGAGCCACTGAGCGGCACCTGCAACTTGTTAATGGTTAGCTGGTGCCGCTCAATTTTTTCGATGCGGTCCAGCGCGACGATATACGATTTGTGTACCCGCATGAAATCCTCCGCCGACAGCATTTCCATGGCCTCACTGATGGTCATGCGGGTTAGCGTTTTCTTGCTTGTTTCCTGAAAGGTCAGGTAATTTCCTTCGGACGCGATGTAAAGCAGTTCTTCCAGATTGATCCGCACCCAATCATACCCATCTTTGACAAAGACATACGGCGATTTCTTTGTATTGCCCGAAACCCGTTCGTAGGCTTTATTGCAAGCCTGTAAAAACCGCCCAAAAGCAATGGGTTTCAGCAGGTAATCCAGCGCACTGAGTTCAAATCCCTGTAAGGCATATTCGGGATAGGCCGTCGTGAAAATAACCAGCGACTTATTGCCAACTACCTGAGCAAAATCAAGGCCGGTCAGGTCGGGCATGTTGATGTCGAGAAAGATCAGGTCAACCGCTTCAGTTTTGAGATAGTTCAGCGCCTCGAATGCATTCACAAAAGTAGCTTTCATTTCCAGAAACGGCACTTTCGAAGCATGTGAGCGAATAATATCCAGCGCAATGGGTTCGTCGTCAACGGCAATACAACGGATCATAATAGCAGATTATGGTTTTTCGAAATAACGTTTGGCCAATACAAAATAAAGCGGAGCCAAAACTGTCATGGAGAGGATGCCAATCCACTTTACAGCAGCTAACGTTAAGGGAATAGCAATCAGAAAAGTAATCAAAAATTTCTTTTTGAGCGTCATAATCGTTAGAGTTTGATGGTCAGTATTACTGAAAAATTATTTGGGCTTTCTTCTACCAGTAAGCGATGCTTTCCCGGATAAGCCAGTGCCAGCCGCTGCCGGACGTTGGCTAATCCTGATCCCGCGCCTTTTTCCAGATCGGTCCGTGGCGGAATGCTGTTTTCAATTTTTAGGTTGAGCTGGCCCTTTTCAACGCGCAGAAAAATGCGAACGAAAGAAGAATGCTGAATGCTGATTCCGTACTTAAAGGCATTCTCGATCAACGGGTTTAGCAGCAACGGGGCAATTTTTACGGGTTGCTCATCCCACTCAATATCGGTCTCAATCCGGATCGTATCCAGCCGGGGCAGCCGAATCTCCTGTAGTTCGATGTAATCGTTGATGAACTTCAGCTCGCGCCGGATATCGGTTACCTGCACCCGAGACTCTTCCATGACGTAGCGCATAATTCCTGAAAGTTGCTGGATGCTTTCGGCGGTGCGCGGGCTGTTTTCCATCAGTGCCGTACCGTACAGGTTATTCAGCGTATTGAACAGAAAATGCGGGTTCACCTGCGCTTTGAGGGCTTCTAGTTCGGCCTGGGTTTTTTCCTGAAGCAACGTTGCCTGCCGCCGGAACGAATCGCGCCAGCTTTTAAACAGGTTATGCAGGTAAAGCGCCGGAATCAGGGGATAGAGTAAAAGCGCTTCCGCATCTTTCACGGCCTGGTCTTTACTAGAGAGACTGATTGCAATCTTAAGCGCAAACCAAGCAATCAGCCATATCAGTGTATAAACCACCTGACCAATTCGGTCTTTTTCGTACAAGCGCCGGAATAAATAACGGTAGCTCAATTCGGCAATGGCGATTACGAAAAGCAAAACGGCAAAAACAGCTTTCCACTCGACAGCAACCCGACCCAGGAAATAACCCAGGCGGTAAGAGTCGGGCGGCGTTCTTACTTTCTGGCTGCCTGCCCCTTTCTTGTCTTCGGGGGATGCGAGTCCCAATTCAACACTCGGTTGCCCTTTTTTGCGGTAGTTTACTTTTCCCCGTTCCTCATAATCCGTCAGCATTTCCTGTATGCGTGATGGTAAACTTTGCTCAGAAAAGAAGTAAGTCAGATAGCCAAGGCTTCCCACTAGCGCGAGCAAGATCCAGTGCTTTTTCAAAAAGGCAAGTACCGGCGATGTAGATTGAATTTGTTGACTGATGAAGGGAGTCAAGTTTGTATCGATTTTTAGGGCTTTGGCTTCGATGGTATTTTTAACGAGTATTAGCCTTTCCATGTCAAGTAAGGGGGTAAAATTAATTAAATTGACTGGTCATCATGAGGGTAACCGGACCTAAATTCACCAGCATGTGTAAACCTACCGCATACCAGAATCCGTAGGTCATTCGCACATAGCCTTGATAGAAGCCCAGCACAATCTGCGGAAGCGTAATCAGAGGAGCTAGTGCCAGATGCCATACGGAAAGCTCAACACAGTTGCTCAGGTGAAAAAAACCAAAGGAAAAGGCCGAGAGATAATAAATCACCCGGAAATGCTGCCGCCAAAAGGCTTCGATACGCCCGAAAAGCCGGGGTTGACGAATCCACTTCACCAGCAGATAGCTGGCAAGGCTCCACATAGCAAATATCCCTACAACAAGGTACTGCGGCGTTGCGCTGCTCAGGTTATTATAAAGACGAAACAATACCAATAGCAGCATTATACTGAGTGCACTGGCTAATCGCCCGGGGGTTAGTTGCAGGCTAAAGCGAAACATGGTTTCTTCCACCAAAGGAACAATCAGAACGGCCGCCACGAAAAAGCTCCAGCCATGAATAGCGTGGTGTTGTCTCAGGTCAGCGCCGGTCCACTTCTCGAACTGAAGCACCACAAAGGCGGCCAGAAAACCAGAACCCAACCAAAAAGGACACTGGGTCAAAAACAAGCGAATGAACAAGGTTACTTTGCTAAATCCGACTACGTTGACGGGCTGCACGTAACCCGGGTTCTTAACGTAAGACAGAAAGTCGGTGTAAATGGAGCGGCTAGGTTTCATTGGGGTAGAAAGGCGTTGACTGGTTAGGAAAGTCGCGTTCAATGGGCTTATTCAGCGATGATTTTTTTCTGGATGGGTTCGGCAATGATCGATTCAATTGGCGCTTGCGGGAGGTCTATCGTTTTAGGGACAGGGGTTACCTGAGGCTGTTTGGGCAACTGATCGTCAGGCGTTCTTTTCTGGTTAGGCAGTTCAGTGTACACATCCTGAAACGTTGCCCGAAGAGAATCACTGACCGTACGCGCGGGCGTTACTGGCGTGGTGTAGCGGCTCGGCTCAATGGTGTTGTCCGTACAAGCGGCAAATGAAAAAGCAGCAGCAAAAAGAAAGGCGGTAGCGAAGGTCGATTTCATGATAATGTGTTTGTTTTCGTTGTGGTTAACGATTCAAAACAAACACATTGCCTTCAGCTCGGAAATGAAGTGGGATGAACAGGGGGAACTTTGGGAGGAATACCCCAAACTTTGGGATATCCCTCTTTTGCTTAGTACGCTCCGACGTTGTAACCGCCTCGGCTACGTCGGGTAAGCTTCAAATCCTGCAAGACGCTGGAACGCGCCCGGATGTCGAAGGTAAAGAAGTTGGACCGGAACCGGCTGCCCGAAAAAGGCGTCCAGCTAAAATTCATGTCCCAGCAGTGCAGATCGCGGTGAACTGTAATTTGCGTCAGGGAAGGCGCTTTGGCCACAATATCGTAGCCCGACGTCAATGAGACTTTCCACTTCGGCGTCAGACTCAAATCGCCCGTTAGTTGCAGCGCTTGAACGATTTGGCTTTGCGTTGGAGTAAACCTACTCAAGCTGAAGGTATAGTTTACGTTAATGCTCCAGGGAATATTGAAATCAACGTACGCATCTGGATTTAGCTGAACATCGCGCATTTGAGCGTTTTCGGCGGGTGTTTGCGCCGCATTTGCATTGGGCATTTGCTTGGGCTTATCCGCACCCGGCGGCGCGAAACGCGTGCTCAAATAGAAATTCAGGTTTTGCAGATGCAGCGGACTTTGTTTCAAGTTGCTGTTGATAGCCAGCGTATTAACGCGCGTCAAAACCAGATCGCCTTTATCACCGCGCTGGGCAATGGCTCCCCGGTCGTCAATATAGTAAACATTCGTAGCCGGCCGTCGGTACTCATACGCATATGGGTCAAATGTAGCGTTGAAGTTAAAGCTGATCTTCTTCAGAATCTGCGTATTGGCACTCAGGTTAATGGGCGATAAATTAAACTGCGTGGCGTAGATATTGTAGCTCCCCGTTAAACTGATGTTATCAAAAAGGGAGATTTTTTCAAACTCACTCTTCGACGAGTCACTCCGCGAGCGCACCTTCATTTCAATCTGGTTGACAATGCTATAACTGATAGAAGCCGCATTACCTACAGCGGTACCCGTACTCCCTCCTAGCCCCCGATACCGTGACATGCGTAGGGGCCGACCCAAAGCATCCGTATAGCCCGTAATTTCCTGAGAAAAATTACTCGATAAATCAGGCACATAGCTGAACGAAACCGACGGGGCAATCGTGTGCCGAATTGCTTCCAGACGCCCCATTCGGATGAAATACGTTCCGTAGGCGCGGGTGTTTACGCTGGCGTTGAAGGAGGTCGAGTACGTTGCCGATATTTTGTCCAGCGTATCGATCTGGTAAACGTAGGTTGGCTGATCGGTTCCGGGTACTTCCCGTCGTCGGTAATTTAACTGCTTCGTATACAAATCGCCCTGAAACGAGATACCCGGCGTAAAGTTAATGTAACGGGCCAGCTTGAAGTTCGGCAATGAGATCGGAATCGAAAACCGGTTCTGCACGCTCATGTTGCCCAGGATTTCTGGCAGCGTCTGGAAGTTAAAGGGTAATAAAGTCTGCGATATCGCCGTATAGTCGCCCTGCCGAACGCGTTCCAGACTATCCAGGTATGCCGCAACGCCCGTTTCCCGAATGGCAGCGCTGTTGGCCACAATAACCGGGAAACCTAAGCCCGTGGTATCGATGATCCGGCGTTTGTTATTGATCAGGGCACTTCCGCTGAGGTCCATCCCCACCCGGAAAGTCTCGTACCAGCGGCCCGAACCGCCATTCAACGCAAAGGGCGCAATTTGTGTTACCCCGATGTTATAATCCGTTGAAACGTCCGTCTGGCCATTTTCCCGTAAGCCAGTCGTCGGATTGGTTTGACCAAAGTTCTGGTTTACCCGGAAATTCACCCCGCCTCGCACATACTGACCGACCTGGCGGCTATACTGCACCGACGAGCCCGCTACGTTCGACATGTAACGCTGCGCACTATAGGCATTAAGCTGGTTATAGCTATTGCTGGTTACGTTGACGTTGGCCGAGAAAGACGACCGACCGCCCCGATTCTGGGGCGCATGTGACCAGATGATACTAAAATCATTCCGTGGCCCCTGCGTGGTGTCTACAATATTGGATGTTCGGTTACGGGCGAAACGAAGCGCAAAGTTTCCTCCGTAGCGGTAGCGTTTGAGGTATTGCGATTCCACTCCCGCGCCCCAGCTACCATTGCCGTAAATCGACCCTTTGAACTGCATGCTGATATACTGGTTCATCGCCCAGTAGTACCCGCCATCACGCAAAAAGAAACCTCGTCCATTGGGTTCTTCTCCATATTGCGGAAAAATCAGGCCCGATGTTCCAATTTCCCGTTGCTTCGGAATCGGAAAAAAGCCGAAAGGAAGTCCCAGCGGCAGCGGAATCTGGTTGATAGCCAGATAAAAAGGCCCGGCTATAATCTGTCGGTTATGAACAACCTTAATTTTGGTGGCCGCAATGTGAAAGTGCGGTATCGCCAGATTACAGGTTGTATAGATCGGTGTTTCGCCGTTTCCTTTGCCAATGTACACGTTGTCGTCGGCGTCTTTCTTCACCCGTGGCCCCCGAATATTGCCTTCGCCCTGCGTAGTTACAACGCTCTGGATAATACCCTTCCGCGACTTGAAATTGTAGCGAATTTGTTTGGTATCGTACTGCTCGGCACCGTCCTTAAAAATCGGCAAACCAACCCATTTTTTAGACGTTGAGTCATAGCGTCCCTGCGCGAACACCTCGTTCGTTGCATAATTTAATCGGATATAAGCTGCTTTTAACGAAATATCGCCGTAGGTTACCTCCGCATCACCAAACAGTTCGTAAATTCGACCAGTAGCGTCGAAAAACGAGGAGTCTTTCGATGTCGCGGTTATGGTCGTTTTGAAAGCCTGGTCAACTTGCGTAGTATCGTTGACCACCGTATCACCCGCCGCAACGGCATCTGGTCTGGCTCCCGGCGCGATGGTTTGGGAGGCAGGCCGCGTAACGGTTGGTTGGGTTACATTTCCCGACCCAGTCGGGCGGTTCGTAGGGGTAGGCAAACGCCGGGGTAAGGAAGGAGTTTGCTGGGCTAGAACCAATAAAGAAAAAAACGTCAGCCACGCGCTGAACGCTGTCCGTATAATAAAGTATATGTTTTTCAGTTTTATCAAAAAAATTACATTTGCTAATTGATGCGGCCAGCTAACCCCGGAGGGTCTACCCGATTTACAAAGTTAGTAGCTAACTGTTATCTCAACACTGTCTTGAAACGTATTGCGCTGTTAAAAATTATTAAATCAAGTAGCCAGGCTTTTGGAGCGTCTGTGCTGATGGCTGTTTTTGTCATTCCCTTTTTCAGTTTTGTCTTCCTGCCTAGCCTTACTTTACAGGTTAAGCAGCTTCCTCAGCAACCGCACATTCAGCCACAAGGCGTTGAAGAAGAGCCTTTTGTGAGCGAACCTGTGGAAGCTCCGGGTCGGTTGAGAACCGTAGTTCTCGATGCAGGACACGGCGGAAAAGATCCCGGCTGTTTGGGCCGGATTTCTCGGGAATCGCGCATCGTTTTGAAACTCGCATTGGCAGTCGGTCGAAAAATAAAAGCAGAAATGCCTGGCGTTCGGGTGATCTACACCCGAACAACGGACAAATTTATTGAATTGGGCGACCGTCCGGCTATTGCCAACCGCAATAAAGCCGATTTATTTATTTCCATCCATTGCAATGCGAGTCCGCGCTCCAGCCAGGTATATGGAACAGAAACCTACACAATGGGGTTGCATAAAACAGATGGGAACCTGGACGTTGCCAAGCGTGAGAACGCTGTTATCCTGAAAGAAGATAACTATCAGGAAAAATACAAAGGCTTTGACCCTAACTCTCCTCTGGCACATATTATGCTAGCCAATTATCAGCACGCTTTCATGAGCAGTAGTATCAACTTTGCGCAAAAAGTAGAATACTGCTTCCGGAAACATGCTGAGCGAACCAGTAGAGGCGTAAAACAGGCTGGTTTTATTGTACTTTGGCGCACCACGATGCCCAGCGTACTGATCGAAACCGGCTACCTGACGAATCCAACTGAAGAACGTTATCTGGCTTCGGCAGAAGGCCAGGACGAAATCTCTGACTCTATTGTTAGGGCTTTTAAAGCTTACAAACAGGAAGTCGATGCAGCTGAGTGATCAGAGAGTTTTCTAACTTCGCGGCCAGTTCTAGTGTTGACTGATTATCAGTCTGCTCAATCACCGATTTGCACACGCATGAAAATTTCTAAAGAAGCAAAAGTAGGTATCCTGGCTGTCGTCTCTATGACGATTCTCTACTTTGGATTTAATTACCTGAAAGGTTCTGAGGTCTTCTCCCGCTCCAACAAGTTTTATGTAATTTATGACAATATCGACGGCCTTGCCCCTTCTAACTCTATTTTATTGAATGGATTAGCCATTGGCCGTGTGGAGCGAATTGACATTCTACAGACGCAAAACAACAAATTGCTGGTAACCCTGGACGTCAACGAAGAAATCATTATACGGCAGGGAACCAGAGCTGTTCTGGCTGATTCGGGTCCTTTGGGTGGCAAGCTGGTTCGCCTGGAATTGAACATGGCCGGACAGCCACTGGATAGTGGAGATACGCTGGTAGGTGGCCGAGAAAAAGGAATCTCAGCCCAGGTACAGGAAAAGTTACCGCCCGTACTGGCCAAATTTGACTCCCTGATGATTGGCCTTAACGGCATTGTAAAAGGCTTTGCCCAAACCGAAGCAATTCTGAACAGAACCCTGGCCTCGGCTGATCTGGCAACCGGAACACTGAACTCAACCCTGGTTGAAAACCGTCAGAGCCTTCGGGAAATGCTAGGCAACGTTAACCGCCTGACGGCAAGCCTTGTTCAAACCGAGAAAGAGCTAAAACCCATTTTGGCCAAAGCCAGTACATTTACGGATTCGCTCAATGCCCTGCACCTGAGTCAAACGCTTGAGAGCACCAACCAGACAATCCGGGCACTGCAACAAATGCTGGCCGACATTAACCGTGGCCAGGGAACGTTGGGAAAACTGAAAAGCGACGAGAAACTGTACGCCAACATGACCAGTACCACCGCCAGCCTGGATAAGCTCCTGACCGACCTGCGGGAAAATCCAAAGCGTTATGTCCACTTCTCCATCTTTGGCGCGAAGGACAAGAAAAAGAAAGACGGAACGACCCAGACAGTCCCTGTGCCTGGCTCTGTTACAACACCAGGAGATACTACCCAAGCGCCTGTTGATCAGGAATAATTATCTTTTGGTAGCTAATTACTGCTTTACACAAAACCTCGGTTTGATAGCCGAGGTTTTATTTTTTCGCTATCTTGTCATATTTCGCTAGTCCACATCAACAAAACCCAATCGTGATGCTTTCAACTGAAATACCCATGCAACCTTTACTGGATGAACTTCGTCAACGCGCCGAACAAACCTTTCTGGGCGGTGGCCAGAAGCGCCTAGACGATCAGCATAAAAAAGGAAAACTTACCGCCCGCGAGCGCATTGCTTACTTAACGGATGAAGGTGCGCCTTTCATCGAAATCGGCTTATTCGTTGGCGAAGGCATGTATACCGAACACGGCGGTTGCCCGTCGGGTGGCGTTGTGGTAGGAATTGGTTACGTATCCGGTCGGCAATGCCTCATTGTAGCCAACGATGCGACAGTGAAAGCTGGAGCCTGGTTTCCTATTACGGCCAAGAAAAACCTCCGGGCGCAGGAAATCGCCATGGAAAACCGCCTACCAATCATTTATCTGGTCGATAGTGCCGGTGTTTATCTTCCTCTACAAAACGAGGTTTTTGCCGATAAAGAACACTTTGGGCGTATTTTTCGAAACAATGCGCAGATGTCGTCGATGGGCATTGTTCAGGTGGCGGCCATCATGGGAAGTTGCGTGGCGGGGGGCGCTTACCTACCCATCATGTCCGACGAAGCCCTGATTGTCGAAGGAACAGGTTCTATTTTTCTGGCGGGGCCTTACCTGGTTAAAGCGTCCATTGGCGAAGACGTAGACGCTGAAACGCTCGGGGGGGCCAGCACCCACTGTGAAATTTCGGGTGTTACCGATAATAAATACCCGGATGACAAAAGTTGTCTGGATGCCATTCGGAAGATTTTCAGTAAGATTGGCCAGCCCGAAAAGGCAGGATTCGACCGTGTCGAAGCCGCTTCACCGGCAAAAGATCCGCAGGAAATCTACCAGATACTTCCCATCGATCGGGTGAAACCCTACGACATGCGGGAAATCATTGCTCGCCTCGTGGATAATTCTGAATTCGAGGAATACAAAGAACTCTACGGCCAGACCATTCTTTGCGGCCACGCTCGCATCGACGGCTGGGCGGTCGGCATTGTTGCTAACCAGCGCAAAGTGGTCAAATCGAAGGGCCGTACGGGCAGCAATGGCCAATCCTTACCGGGCGAAATGCAGATGGGTGGCGTTATTTATTCGGATTCTGCCGATAAAGCGGCCCGTTTTATCATGAATTGCAACCAGAAGAAAATACCGCTTCTTTTTTTGCAAGATGTAACGGGTTTTATGGTAGGTAGCCGGTCAGAACAAGGGGGCATTATTAAAGACGGTGCAAAGATGGTCAACGCGATGGCCAACTCAGTCGTTCCGAAATTTACGGTTGTTGTCGGCAATTCGTACGGAGCCGGGAATTACGCCATGTGCGGCAAAGCCTACGACCCCCGGTTGATTGTTGCCTGGCCGACGGCGCAGATGGCCGTCATGAGCGGCGCTTCGGCGGCCAAAACGCTGTTGCAGATTCAGGTTGCTTCATTGAAGGCCAAAGGACAAACCATCACGCCCGAAGATGAGCAGGCGCTTTTACAACGCATTACCAACCAGTATAACCAACAATTATCGCCTTATTATGCCGCCGCCAACCTTTGGGTCGATGCCATCATTGATCCGCTGGAGACCCGCCGCTGGATTTCGATGGGAATTGAAGCGGCCAATCAGGCTCCTATCACGAAGCCTTTCAACGTGGGTGTTATTCAGACGTAGGGTAGAAATTCTGCTCCCGTTAGGGATAACGGGAGCAGGCAATTTATTTGTTGGTCTGCGACGTAAACGTGCTTTCAAAAATCTTATCGGCATTTCCCGCTTCGAAGCCGTCGCGCCGGTGCTCCCGCCGAATCTCGCTGGCAGGTAGGTGCTGAAACTGGGGCAGAACGCGCCGCTCGGCAAATTCTACGTATGAACCGGCAATGCGCTGCTTCTCTCCTTCCGCAAAATCAGCCTCAATCATCTGGGCAACCGTCGACGCCTGCAACAACGCTTCATCCGGGCTGATCTTTATTTTTCCGCCGGCATCGTTCAGCTTGAAGCCCCGCTTTTCCAGAAAAGCCACAAAATCCTGGATGGTATTGTAGCCTTTTTTGAGATTATGAACACTAATAGTAAAATGGTTCAGGTAATATCGGTTGTAGATTACCCAGGCGGCATATTCACTTTCTTTCAGCAAAGTCAGGTACTCCTCGCGGGTCGGCGTGTCCCAGAGCGGCTCGTGCAAAAACGCGTCTACGGCTTTGGCGTCATCCAGATCCAGCGCATCAACGGGATCAAAAACAATGTTGTCGGTGTATTTATAAATAATGTGCTGCGCCTCATCGGATAACTCCCGAACGCGTAGTTCACTCACAAAAATGCGGGGATATTTCGGCTCCGGTGGACTATACCAGTAAGCATTTAGCTTTTTTTCGCTGAAGTCGTAATGATCCTGCTTTTGGTAACCATAATGCAGAAAGATCTTCTCAAACGATTTGATTCCTAAACTAGGAACACCCATCGTCCGGAAAGCAATGTGATCGTTTTCAATATCCTCCACATTTTTGATCACGCCTTCATCCAGTAGCGCATCTATAATTCCTGAAACGGCTGGGACAAGCTCACGGTACCGGCTCATTAGTCCGTCCAGCACACCGTCAAGGGTTTTCAGCAGATGGGCCGGTTTATCGGTTGTAGAACTCATGGCAATTTGTGGATTAGTGTACGAACAAGTTAATAAATTACGCCAAAGGAAAAGCCAAAACCGTTCCTACCTTTGCGGAATGAAAAAATGGCTTGTACTTTTCCTTCTTCCCTGTAGTATTTCCGCCTTTGGTCAGGCGTCAGTTGCTTATTACCCCTGGGCAAATCTTTTTACCGTTAGCACCAATCCGCAACGGCTACTTTGGCTGGACGCCCGGTTCCAGACCAATACGTTATTCGGGCAACTGAACACAACCATTACCCCGTTAATTAACGTCAAGCGTACGGAAACCTACCAGTTTTATGTAGGTCCTGGCATTCGTTTTAGCCCCGTCGATGCAGCTCTGGGCGATGATTTTTTGCAGGGTTATTCGTTACAAATTGGTGTTCGGGTGTCTCCCATTCAATCCATTCCAAATTTGCAGGCGGCCTTCGAAATGTCACCGTCCGTGGAAAGCAACTTTAAGAGCGGCGTTTTTTACTCGCGCCTGGGCGTAGCCTACGTCTTCAGAAAAAAGAAAGCGGAGCTTTAAATGAAACTGCCTGTCCAACTCAGAAATGAGTCAGACAGGCAGCTACATCTTGGGCCTTATTTCTTGGTTGTATAGTTTCCTTTAGCTAGCATTCGTGCCCGGTCGAACAACGTCATTGCCTGTTTGAAGGTATCATCCGACTCCGCCATTACCTGAAAAAACTCATTGTTCAAACCGTCTTTTTTGCCCGCTTTCCAGACATACTGGGCAATGTAGGCTTTCAGTTGCGTGCGAATGTAATCCTTTGAGCGGTTAAACTCCTTCTCGTTGAATTTCACGCCTTGCGACGTTGCGTCGTCGATCATGGCTTTCATCATCGGCTCCGAGATCGCAAAATCTTTTCTGAACGCCGTAAATCCGTCTTTCTCCAGGCGCTTTTTATTGGTGTTAGCGTACTCCAGCGCAGTTTCGCGAATGATATTTTTGTTGTATAACTTCAGCAGATATTCCGTCATGTACAGCGTATCACGCGGTACGAAAACATCAGGCGTGATCCCACCCGCCCCGTAGACGGTCCGTCCGCCTGAAGTCTGGAATTTGTATTTAGGATCGTTTTTGATGCTGTCTGCAATGTAGTATTCCCCGTTCTTAGCCCGTGCTTCCAGTTCATGCTCATATTCTTCGTTGCTCTTACCCAGGGTGTAAGGCTTCTGAATACTACGGCCGCTTGGTGTGTAATACCGGGAGATTGTCAGACGCAGCTCTGATCCATCGGCCAGCATAATCGGCATCTGAACCAGCCCTTTTCCGAACGACCGGCGGCCTACAATCAATGCCCGATCTTGGTCCTGCAAAGCCCCCGCTACAATTTCAGAGGCCGAGGCGCTGCCTTCGTCAATCAGAACCACTACCGGCCCTTCTTCAAACTGTCCGGCAATGCGCGCTTTTACCTGCCGGTCATACCGATTGTCTTTTCCGTCGGTGTACACCAGCAATTTATCACCGTCAATAAACTCGTCGGCGAGGCTGGTTGCGCGATCCATGTAACCACCTGGATTGTTGCGCAAGTCTAGCACCATCTGGGTCATCCCCTGCTGTTTCAGGGTATTCATGGAGGCTTTGAACTCATCGTAAGTCGTCTCAGAAAAACGGTTTACTTTGATATAGCCCGTTTTGTCATCAATCATGTAGGCAGCATCCACCGAATAAGTCGGAATTCGGTCGCGCGTCACCGTGAATGAAAGGGGTTTCTTTTCGCCCTTGCGTAGTATTACCAGTTTAACGGGCGTTCCACGCTGGCCGCGTAACGTCTGAAAAACCAGTCCATTATCTAGTTTAGTCCCGGTTAAAGGCGTTTCGTCTACTTTAATCAGTTTGTCACCGCTTTGAATCCCCGCCGTTTCCGAAGGGCCTCCTGCCAGTGGCGTAACTACGTAGACCGTATCTTTATAAATATTGTATTCGATCCCGATTCCATCAAACCCGCCTTCGAGTTGGGTCCGTGCGGCAACAGCCTCGTTTTGATTCAGGTAGGATGTGTGCGGATCTAACTTCTCAAGCATTTTTTGGATGGAATAATCCACCAACTCTTCCGTATTTACCGTATCAACGTAGTTGTTTTCAATCAGTTGCAAAACTTCCTTGAATTTTGAATACCCCCGACCGATGTTGGCAATGCTTTTTGAACTACCGAAGAAATTGGCCCCGATCAGCATACCCGCAGCCATGGTTAACCCCAACAGAATAGGTAATCGAACCGTTGCTTTGTCATTTCGAATTGTTTGACCTGCTTTAGGAGTTGTCGTGTGTTTTGACGTGTTCGGTCCTGGCCGATCTTTGCTGTTTTCCTCCATACAATTGTACTGCTTAAAAGACCATCCTTTTTCTAGTGACAAGGCCGGTTTAGGTTCTGTTTCAGGTATGTATCACTACGACCAGTAAACGCTTGAAACCAGTCAAAATGTTTGCCGAAAACGTAGTCTTTCAAAAACTGTTTTTTATGGTAAATTTTCCGGCTCAAAGAGTTCGGCAAATCGCACAAACTCATTCAGGGCCGCCGGATTACGAAATGTATCAGGATTGGTTACATTTTGGGGTAAGGCACCCATCAGCAGCTTTTTGACAGGAGCTTCCACTTTTTTACCACTAATTGTATACGGAATTTCGGCTACCTGATAAATAGCGTCCGGGACGTGGCGCGGACTGTATTTGGTGCGCAAGGTCTGTCGAATGCGTTGCGTTATTTCCTCAGTTAGTTGCTCTGGCTCCCCATTATTGTTGCTTAATACCACAAATAAAGGCATGAAAAAGCGTCCATGTGGCAATTCCAGACAAACCACCAAACTGTCAGATACCTCGGGTAAGCTTTCGACAGCACTGTACACTTCACTGGTTCCAATTCGCACGCCATCGCGGTTTAGGGTAGCGTCCGAACGTCCGTAAATAACAATGCTGTTGCGATCCGTAATTTTGATCCAGTCGCCGTGCCGCCAGGCCCCTGCATAATGCTCAAAGTAGCTGCTTTGGTAGCGTTCGTTATCGGGATCATTCCAGAAATAAATAGGCATTGACGGCATGGGTTCCAGGATTACCATTTCGCCTAATTCATTCCGTACAGGTTTCCCTTGCTCGCTGTAGGCTTCCAGCTTGCAGCCCAGCATTCGGCACTGGATTTCGCCCTCGTAAACCGGCAGCGTTGGTGAGCCACCCACAAAGCCACTGCATACGTCGGTGCCCCCACTGAGTGATATAAGCCAGACATCTTTTTTTACCGCTTCATAAATCCACCGAAACCCTTCATCAGGCAGCGGCGAGCCCGTAGAACCAATGGTTCGTAACTGGTCCAGCTTCCATTTGCTATTCGGTCTGGTCTCCTCCTCGCCTTCACTTTTCCCGGAGCGCATGCAAGCCAGAAAATAAGCCGCTCCGCTGCCGAAGTGATTGACTTTAGCTTTTTCGGCCAGGTTCCACAACACATCCAGAGTAGGGTAAGCCGCCGATCCGTCGTAAATAACCAACGTCGCACCGACCAGCAAAGACGCCACGGAATAATTCCACATCATCCAGCCCGTTGTCGAATACCAGAAATAACGCTCACCCGGCTTTACATCCTGGTGCAGCGCCAACGCTTTGAGATGCTCAAGGAGGCAACCGCCCACGCTGTGCGTAATGGCTTTGGGCTTTCCCGTGGTACCCGATGAATACAGGATCCAGATCGGGTGCTCAAATGGAACGGCTTCGAACACCAACTCACTTACGGGGGCACGCAGAATGGTCTCCCAAAGAATTACATCACCTAGTTTACCCCTTACGTCTAGCTCGTGCAGGCTGGTATTCCGGTTCAGATAAGGCACCCAGATAATTTGTTGGACGGTTGGCAAGGCAGCCCGCAACTCATGAATGGTTTCTGTTTTATCAATGGCTTTACCATTATACGTATAGCCATCAGCGGCGATCAGAATTTTTGCCTCGACCTGTTGAAAACGATCAATAATACTAGCCGTTCCGAAGTCGGGGGAGCAGCTCGACCAAACACCGCCCACCGCATTGGTAGCCAGAAAAGCAACTACCGCCTGCGGAATATTCGGTAAAACCGACACAACCCGATCGCCGGGAGTAATTCCTTTTGCGCGTAAGTGAGCGGCCAGCGCCGCTACCTGCCGTTCCAGTTCAGCCCACGACATTTCCGTGAGCGGCTGCCGCTCTGACTGAAACAAGAGAGCCGGGTAATCGTAGGTTTTGTTGCGGAAAATATGTTCAGCATAATTGATTCGGGCGCCTTCAAACCAGCGCGTTCCAATCATGCCACTTTTCGGTTTCTGGATGACGTCGTAGTATTCTTCAAGGCTCTGTACATCAAAAAATTGCCAGATGCTTTCCCAAAAAACTTCCAGATCCGTGGTCGACCAATCCCATAAATCGTGATAATCCCGGAAATACAAGCCTTTCTTCACAAAAAGCCAGTCGAAATAGCGTTTCATATTCGATTGGTCAATCAGTTTCCGATCAGGTTTCCAGAGTGGTTTCAGCGATGTTGGTGTAGAAGTCATAATCAAATTTGTCAAGCAATCCACGAATTATTCAGCAGACTAATGTGTTCTCAGTCTAGGACAAAAATCAGGAAAAATTAGTCAGGAATCCCTAATCATTAATCCTATTTTATTTGTTGTCCCAAAATAAGCTAACTTTGAAGCCCACTTTTAGAGGCTGATTAAAAAACCTTGAAAATCAGAAAAAATAAAATACACTACAGTAGCGATACTGCAACTTCATGAAGAGAGACTCCAGAGAGGAAAATTTTGATGGCCGCGGTGCAAATGACCGCCGTGATGGCAGGACAAACGACACCCGTTCCAACAGTGACAAAGCTCCTTTTTATAAGAACGTAGCCCGTCAAAACGACGGTAACCGTGCCGATGAAGCTGGCGATTCACGTCCAAGTTTTGAACGCCGCTCATCCAATCGGGAGGACGACCGCCCCAAAGGCAATCGTTCATCCCGCAGTGAACAACCATTCCGGAAAGAGAATACGGAACGGCGCGACTTTAAACGCCGTGATGACAGCCGCCCATCTTTTGGCAACCGCGATGAACGCCCCCGAGGTGACCGCCCCGCTTTTGGCGACCGCAACGAACGTCCCAGAGGTGAACGGCCATCTTTTGGCGACCGCAACGAACGCCCTAGAGGTGAACGTCCTTCTTTTGGGAACCGCGACGAACGCCCTAGAGGCGAACGTCCCCCTTTTGGCGACCGCAATGAGCGCCGGAGCCCTTCGTCTGATCGGCCCGAACGTCCGTTCCGCCGCGATAATGATAGCCGGCCTTCCGGTGAACGTCGCTCTTCGGAGCGCGGTGAGCGTCCATTCCGCCGGGATGACAATGACCGTCCTACTTTTAACCGTCGGGATACGGGCAATAGCCGCCCATTCGATGAGCGCCGCAGCTCCGATCGCAACGAACGCCCTAGAGGCGAACGTCCGTTCCGTCGGGAAGAAAACAACCGGAATGGCAACGAACGTAGCTTTGGCGAACGGCGGGGTCCTTCGTCCGACCGGAACGAGCGGCCAAAAGATGAGCGCCCATTCCGCCGCGATGACAACAACCGGTATGGCAACGAACGTAAATTCGATGAGCGCCGGGGCCCTTCGTCCGACCGTCCAAGTCGGCCTGAGCGTCGCCCTTTCGGTGACCGCCGGAACACGAAGCAGGATGAACCAGCCTGGAAAGAACCAGAACGTAAAATATTCCGCTGGGATGATAACAAGGATGACCGCCGCGATAACCGGGAACGTCGCCCTTCAAGCGATGCGTCTGATCGGGAACGTCGGTTTGCGTCTGAGGACCGCCGCGCTGACTCCAATCGCAAAGTCCCCAATTACGACCTGGATCGCCTGAAGGCTAAGGTTCCTACCAACCGGAAAACAACCCGTAATTCGGAATCCGAAGAAGAGAACGACGGTACCATCCGCCTGAACCGCTACATCGCTAATTCAGGAATCTGCTCACGCCGGGACGCCGATGGCCTTATTGCCAATGGTGAGATTAAGGTGAATGGAAACGTAGTTACCGAAATGGGCTATAAAGTAAAGCCTAGCGATACGGTAAAATACGGCACGAAGGCACTGAATCCAGAAAAAATGATGTATGTGTTGCTGAATAAGCCCAAAGACTACATCACCACAACGGAAGACCCTAAGGAGCGCAATACGGTAATGGATCTGGTTAGCAGTGCAACCCCGTACCGCATCTACCCCGTTGGCCGTCTTGACCGCAACACAACCGGGCTTTTGCTGATAACGAACGATGGTGAATTGGCCGAAAAGCTGACGCACCCGTCCAATAATATCAAAAAAGTATACCAGGTTGAAATTGACAAGCCTATTACGAGCGAGCATTTTGAACAAATCAAGGAAGGCGTTGAGCTGGAAGATGGTTTGATCAAGCCCGATGACCTGGGTCTGGTAACGCCGGACGCGCAGGTGATTGGTATTGAAATTCACAGTGGTCGCAACCGGATTGTTCGCCGCATTTTTGAGCATTTCGGGTATGAGGTTACCAAATTAGATCGTACGGTTTATGCTGGCTTGAATAAGAAAGATTTACCCCGTGGAAACTGGCGGTACCTTACCGAAAAGGAAGTAGTAAGACTTAAGTACTTGCTATAATAAGTACCCATTTTAATTCACGTATAAATCCCGGAGAAATCTGGGATTTTTTTATTAGCGAAATTAAAAAATAAAAATATTACTCTTTTAAATGATTGATTATCAATCCCAATTAAAATAACAAGATTAAAAATAACTAGGTGTTATTGCTTAGTTATTTTTTGTTTGAAATAGATGTTGTTACTTTGATGCCATACACTAATGGTGTGTAAAGGGATAGCTACATTTGAGTAAATGAACATTAAAGCCCGTTCGCCTTGCGAGCGGGCTTTATCTTTTTCCAAGAGCGCAAAATCACATCTATTTTCGGCTGGAAAAGCCCAGTTTAAGCGCACAAAAAAGGCGTTCACCAAAAGATGAACGCCGAAAAGAATAGAAAATAGCTACGCTTCCGTGCGCAAGCTTTATAACTTGCTTTTCAGATACCCAATTACCACATCCAGTCCTTTCTGATAATGTTGATTATTGGGAATAACGACATCGGCTTCAGCCTTGTAGGGCTTGATGTACTTCTGGTATGATGGGCGAACGTGGTTTTCCCATTGGTATTTAATGAGCTCCAGATCATATCCCCGCTCTTCCGTATCCCGCCTGATCCGGCGATCAAGCTTGATTTTGTTCTTGGCCGCCACAAAGACTTTCAGATCCAGCTGGTCCGCGATTTCTTTAAAGTGAAAGACAAAAATGCCTTCAACAACAATAATGGGTGCCGGTTTAAGCGTAATGATTTGCGGAGTAGCCGCCGGATTGTTAAATGTATATTCTAATTGCTCCACAAAATGCCCGGCCCGAAGCTGCTCAATGTGTTGGGCATACCGATGATGATCAATTGTTTCGGGCAAATCAAAATTCTCGATGCCGTTGGGATCAAGCGGAATCTCACTAAGTGGCCGGTAGTAATTATCCTGTGAAATAAGGCAAACTTCATCTTCACTAAATGCGTCAAGTAAGCCTTTCAAAAAAGAGGTCTTCCCGGACGCGCTTCCGCCCGTAATGCCAACGATGAATGGTTTGGTGATCATGCTGCAAAATTACGGAACCGCAGCGGATTAATCCGCTGCGGTTCCGACTAATTCCTATTTACCCGTACTCACTTTGCTGGCCTGTGGCCCCGTAGTCGGACGATTTTTTACGTATTTATCAAGCCACTGATTCATTTCTGCTAGTGTGTGCAGGATGGACTCTTTAGCGGCGTAGCCGTGGCTTTCGTACGGTAGCATCACCAGTCGGGCCGTTCCACCGTGGCCCTTCAGTGCGTTGTAAAACCGTTCGCTCTGGATGGGGAATGTGCCCTGGTTGTTGTCGGCTTCGCCGTGAACCAGCAAAATCGGTTCTTTTAGCTTATTCGCGTGGTTGAAGGGCGACATGCGGCTGTATACTTCCGGTGCCTCCCAGAACGTACGCTCTTCGGACTGGAAGCCAAACGGGGTTAATGTCCGGTTGTAAGCACCGCTGCGCGCAATACCCGCCGCAAAAATATCACTATGAGCCAGTAAGTTAGCCGTCATAAAAGCACCGTATGAATGCCCACCAACCCCAATTCGCTTCGGATCAGCAACTCCGCGACGCACCACTTCGGCAACCGCCGCCTCAGCGCCCGAAACCAATTGCTCGATATACGTATCGTTGGGTTGGTTGGTTCCTTCGCCAATAATTGGCAAATCTGGGTCGTCCAGAACGGCGTAACCTTGCGTTAACCAGAACAGCGGTCCACCCCAGCTCAGACGCACAAATTCATAAGGCGAATCTTTCACCTGTCCGGCGGCATCAGCGCTCTTAAACTCCCGTGGATACGCCCACATCAGCAACGGCAACGTGCCTTTTTCTTTGGTATAACCTTCGGGCAAGTACAGCTTAGCGGTTAGCTTCACGCCATCTTTACGCGTATACTGAATCAATTCTTTCTTGATGTTCTTCAGCGCCGGATACGGATGCGGAAAAGACGTTAATTGCGTCAGTTGCTGGTCGCCTTTTTTGCTTAGGTTCCGCACAA
This sequence comes from Tellurirhabdus bombi, assembly GCF_021484805.1. Lineage (NCBI taxonomy): Bacteria > Pseudomonadati > Bacteroidota > Cytophagia > Cytophagales > Spirosomataceae > Larkinella > Larkinella bombi. The sequence goes on from NZ_CP090557.1 coordinate 129,288, forward strand.
AATAATTAGGCGGCATCTCCACCGATTCCCGACGCGTGATGATGATGTTTTTCGTTTCGTCCAGAATTTCGACGGGCACTTCGTAGTAAGGAGCCTGCGAGCGGAATACTTCTTTCGTTGTCTTCGTATCCAGGTTCATTTTCCGCACGAATGGCCGGTTGCCTTCCGGCGACGCCCCCGCTCCGATCAGAAAAATGGACTTGCCTTTGTCGGCCAGCACTAGCACGGAGCGACCCGCCTCGTTGGTTTTCGTAGCAGGGCTACCGGGATTAGCATACCCATCTTCCGTATTGCGGTCGAAAAGAGTTTTCAGACTTCCGGGTTTGGCCGGGCTAATCTGGTGCGTCCGAATTTTGCGGGTTTTCCACCAGCCATCCGACACCATCGCGACCTCGTCATTTCCCCAGACAACACCCCGATAGCGCAGAGGAAGAGCAGCCAGTTCAGTCGCTTCGGCGGTAAACGGAGCGGGCATCAGAAATACTTTATCCCGAATGGCCGCCTCTTTATTCGGATCGCCACCGTCCTGCGCCTGCACGTAGTAAACGGTTGCCGGTGCATCAGCCCGCCAGTTCACCGAACGCATGCTCGTTGGCACCGCATCGAAGCCTGTCGGCAGGTTTTCGGCCAAAGGCACTTCCGCCAGCACCTTCACCGATTTTCCACCCTGATCCAGCACTTCTATCGTCTTTGGAAAAAACGAGTAGGGCACCAGGTAAGAATAAGGCTTTTTAACGGTAGTCGTCAGCAAATACTGCCCATTGGGAGAAAGGTTAAAATCGGTCACGATGCGAGCCGATAGCAAAGGCGTCTGCTGCCCAGCCAGACTTACCTTAACCAGCTTTCCGGCAATGTGGTAGTCAAACAAGGCTTCGTCGGTAACATTTTTCAGCAAATCCTGGTAGGTACGCGAAGGCGCTTTACCGCCCCGGTTTTCCTGCGTGGTTGGGCCGGTTGGTACGCTCGGCGCCTGCGGAGGTTGCTGGCGCGCCTCATCAATTAGCTTAACAATGAGCGACTGGCTGTCTTTTCCCCACTCATATGGTATGCCCGGAATCGCATCGTTCACTCCTTCCAGCAGCTTTTTTGCCGTTCCGGCAGCTACCTCAACGGTCCATAATTCAATGGTATTTTGTTTGGGTACCGTAAAGGCAATTTGCTTGCCATCCGGCGACCAGCTTACGTCGGCAATTCGCACCTCGGCGGGCAACCCTGTGATGGCTTTTTCCTGCTGGCTGGCAATGCTTTTTGCTTTCATTCCAACGTAGGTAAGTGCCCGGCTTTGTCCGTTATTGAGTGGATTAATGCGCAATCCGCCAATTCGTAGTTCAGGAGCGGCCAATTCAGCAATGGTTGGCATGTCCGAACGCTCCAGAATCAGCATCCAGTCATTTTTAGGCGAAATACTAACCGAAGGCGTTGGCGGGGCCGTTGCCAGGTCTGTAATAGCCTTGGGCGGCGTTTGGTACGACTGATTGTCCTGGGCCAAAGCAATTCCAGGCAGTAGAGCCGTCAGTAGTAAAACGTGTCTACAAATAAAGTTCATGAGGTTACGTTTGGATGAAACTATAGGTTTTAAAGGTTAAATTTAGGTATTTTGCCCGAAAGGCTTATTTAATCTGGTTCTCGATAGGCTTAAATTTCCATTTATAGCGACTTGAGCCGATTTAGGTAGATAAAAATGCTTTCTGACTTCGGAATTATCCTGCTTTTCATCCTTACGGGACTTGTTCTTGTAAGTGCCATGTTGTTTGCGGCCAAACTCCTCCGCCCCGACCGCCCCAACATCGAAAAGCTCAGCACCTACGAATCGGGCGAAGAGCCCATTGGGAATGCGAATATCCAATTCAACATCCGGTTTTACGTCGTTGCGCTGATTTTTGTCTTGTTTGATGTAGAGCTGGTGTTCCTTTTTCCGTGGGCAATTGTTTTTGGGCAGGAAACGCTGATTGAGGAAACGAATGGGCTCTGGGGTTGGTTCTCTTTAGTAGAGATGCTGATCTTCGTCGGACTGCTATCGCTGGGGCTGGCTTACGCCTGGGTAAAAGGCTACCTCGATTGGGTCAAGCCACAGCCCGCCAAGCCGGTGGTTCATTCGAATGTTCCGGCCTCTATGTACGAGAAAATTAACCAGAAATACGCCAACACAAACGCCCGGAAAACTTAATCTCTTCTGGTTGTTTGTATGCCAATATTATATGAGTGGCCTGTTAGATCAACGATTTAAAAGCGGCGAAGGAGGCATGTTGCTCACTACGGCCGAAGATTTACTGAACTGGGCCCGGCTATCTTCCCTGTGGCCAGTCGGGTTTGGAATTGCCTGCTGCGCCATTGAAATGATGCAAACCATGGCATCAGGGTACGATATGGAACGTTTTGGTACGTTTCCCCGCCCTTCGCCCCGCCAGTCGGATGTGATGATTGTGGCCGGTACTGTCACGTTCAAAATGGCCGATCGAATCCGGCGGCTTTACGAACAAATGCCTGAGCCGCGCTACGTGGTTTCGATGGGCTCCTGCTCCAACTGCGGTGGCCCTTACTGGCAACACGGCTACCACGTCGTCAAAGGTGTTGATCGGATTATTCCGGTTGATGTCTACGTCCCTGGTTGCCCACCTCGCCCCGAAGCCTTGATTGGCGGTTTTCTTAAATTACAGGAAAAGATTCGGGGGGAACGCTTGACGGATGAGCCCGCACCAACCGCTTTGCTGGAAATGGCTCAGGAAAATGCGCTGGCCCGCGAACAAAAACCAGAATTTGCCGCATGACATTCGCTGAAATAACCGACCTGCTGACCGAACATTTTGGTGCGGAAGCCATTTTGCAAGCCAATACTCAGAATACGCAACCTTTTCTGGTGATTCAAACGGCGCAGATTGCTGAGGTTTGTCACTTCCTCAAGCAGGACGAACGCCTATTCTTTGATTTTTTGGCTTGCATGACAGCCATCGATAACGGCCCCAAAACGGGCACGATGGAAGTCGTTTACAACCTGACGTCTATTCCTTACGAGGAAAATTTAATGCTGAAGATTGTCGTGCCACGCAATGCCGAAGGAGAACCGCTTCCTACGGTCCCGTCGGTTACTCCGGTCTGGCGCACCGCCGATTGGCACGAACGGGAAGCTTACGATTTGCTTGGCATTTCCTTTGAAGGCCATCCAGATTTGCGCCGGATTCTTCTTCCTGCCGACTGGGAAGGTTACCCCCTTCGTAAAGATTATGTGGAACAGGAGCGTTACCACGGCATTGTCGTGAAGTAAACAGAAACCTGTTCTGAGCGTTATAGTGGGTGTCACCCGGAACCATTATCTTAGCGTAAAATAAGTTGCCGTTGCTATGCCTCTTACCCGTTACCTGCTACTAACTTTTTGCTTCTTTCTTACGGTTTCCTGTGCGCTGGCCCAGAAAATGGACTCGGTTACCATCAAGGGACGCATCAAGAACCTGACCGTTGACCTCTACCGCCAAAGTCCTACCGTTTCGGTTTCACGAAGCAACATCCTGCAAGCCAGCCGCGAGATGACCCGCACGGCGCAGCTTGAACCTGATGGTTCTTTCCAATTGACGCTGCCTAAGATCTATCCCTACGAAGAGATGTATTTCCGGTTCAGCAATGTCTCCAGTGTCTTTCTGGCCAGTTCTGGCACGATTGAGATCGGGCTAGATGCCGATTCGTTATACGTGACAGAATTACCCTTCCGCTTTGGCGGTAATCTGGCTAATGTCAACAACCAATTGGCCCGTTTCAAGGCCTACGAAGCCAAAAATAGAAAACCCGCCGACAACCGACGCTTGCAGCAACGACTGGAACGCAAATCAGCCGACGGTACTTTTCTAACGTTAGTAGAAGAGTTTTCCAAGCTTTCGAATGAATACAAAGCCCAAAATACGCTTCAGCCGCTGCTCAATGATTTTTTAACGTCAACCATTCGCTACGAAGCTGCGACTTACCTGTTTGATAAATACACCGCAGAAGAGTTAACCCTGCCCGCTTCTGTCTTGGATAGCTTACGGCCCGCAAAGGATCCGTTTATGTCGATAGCCCGCGCAACGGCTTACGACCGGCTGTCTGTCTATCTGGTTCAAAAAGTGAATCGCCGCCCTGTTCAGGCATCCAATCGATCGACGCAAAATGGTCTTGCCATCCAAAGATTGGCAGAATTATTACTTCGTTATGGTTCTGGATTAACGAACACGGAGAAAAGTAAGCTGAACGAAATTATCTCGAAAGGGGGCGCTCAGAACAAAGATTTACCGTTGATCAATCGGGTATATGAACGCAATGCGGATACGCTGTCCAAACTGGTGCCGTACGAAGCCTTGCTCGCTCAAATCGACAAATCGTCTGATAGCACGGAAGGAGAATTTCTGACGGGTCAGCTTATTGCGCAGAGCTGGTTGCAATCGACTCTCAACGAAACTCGCCTGACATACGCCCACTTTACACCCCGAGTTAGTAGCCGGAACTATAAGCTTTCTTTCTCGGAGTTGTATAACCTTCAGATCAAAGACAGTGCTGCCATCCGGGGGGTTAACCAGCTTGTTAAAAAACAGGCTAGTCCGGGAAATCCGATTTCGGTAATGCCCGGCGTTGCTCTACTGGATGCCAGTGCCTTGCCAAATGGCTCTTTTCCGAGTGGCCGCGACGTAGCAAACAAAATTCGGGAGCAGGGACGTGGTCGCCTGATTTACGTCATTACCTGGTCGGATCAGATTGAACAAACCCAGGATATGGCGCTGCAAGCCCAAAGCCTGGCCGAACAATTCCGCAATGATTTACTGGTAGTTTATCTATGTGCCGGTGACCTCAATAAATCTTTTTGGCAGGAATGGGTAGCCCGCAACAAGCCAAGGGGATTACATGTGTTTGCACCCGATGAAAACGCATCGGAGATTATGCTTGCTCTGCGTACGCTGGATATGCCTTCAGCGGCGTTGCTTGGCCGCGATGGCAAATTTATCAAACGCCAGGCTCCATTACCCGACAAAGTAGACGAAATTCAACGACTTATTCGAGAAAAAAGATAGATTGCCGTTTTTAGATTTGAAGTCACTAGTTCGTTTGGAATGACAGAACTGTATAAAAGGCTAAAAGCAAAGCAACTTTCTTTTTATCACGTTTGTGAAGTGGGTGTTTATCTGCCGCAAACGTCTAATATAATCGACTTTATTCAGGATGGTATCCCGGCAACGCTTGTCGAGGCAGATCCGGAGGTAGTTGAAAAGATCAAGCAATCTTTCAAAAATTATCCCATAACGGTTCACGCGGTAGCCGTCTGGGATTATAATGGTTTACTAACACTCTCAAAAGCATCCGCCTCGACGTTTGTTTCGGCCTTAAAATCCAGTCCCGCACTTGAGAATGATCGCTACCAGATCAAACAGGAGACAACAGTTGAAGTCCCCTGCCAACGCTTTTCAGAAATTGACGACGGAACCATTGATTTACTGAGCGTTGACATTGAAGGCAGCGAGTGGTATGTGCTTAAATACCTGACCAGTCGCCCTAAAGTGATTTCCCTCGAAACGCACGGTAAATTTTACACCAATCCGTTCATGGCAGAAATCGAAGCCTGGATGAAAAACAATAAGTACGAAATCTGGTACAAAGACGCGACAGACAGCGTTTATATTCAAGCAAATACCTTCCCGATCGGTTTGTTTGAAAAGATTGCCCTCCGGCTTAGACAAATAGCTATTTCGCTGCGAAAGAAGAAAAAATACCTGAAAATCAGCCATAAAAAAAGCCCCAACTAAGGCCGGGGCTTTTCATGATTGAGAATAATTTATTTCATATAGGTGCCAAAAACGTAATCCCAAAGTGGCGACGAAACGCCGTAGTTTTTTTCGTGGCTTTTGTAGTGATGCACGGCGTGGTTAATCCACAACCACTTGAAAAAATTCTTCGGTGGCTTGTAAGCGTGCACAATGAAATGAACAAACAAGTAGCCTGAATACCCTACCAAAAAGCCGGGAAAGAAGGCGTAGGAAGCCTCCCCTAATAACAGGAAAGTAACGCTAAACAGCGCCAAACCAACAAAAACCGCCATAGCAGGAGGCATAGCCAGACGCGTTTTATCTTTCGGATATTCGTGGTGAATGCCGTGGAAAGTATACTGAATCTTAGCTTTCAGCGATGTATTGGTTTCCATGTGGAAAACACCCCGGTGCGTTGCATACTCAATTAGCGAAAAGACGAGAATCCCAGAAAGGAATAAGGTTCCAATCCAGCCCGCTGTCATGTCGGTATACGTAAACGCGTACCAACCTAAAATGGTGGCAGTCACTAAATAAATCGTAATTGGAACGGCAATATGGGTCCGGGAAAGCGCTTCCAGAATGGGGTTGTCAAATAGAGGGCGGGTGCCGGTATTTTTAGGCCGGACTTTTTCAACGTTTGCTTCCATGTTGTAATAAAAGTGTGTATAGTTGTTGTATTCGAATATCAGGCGACTATCCAGCGCCTTAAAATTAACTAACGCGTCACAAGTTGATCTTCCACCTTGTGCTTCACGGCGTCAAAATTCCCTTTGGGTATTTTAGGCTTGATGATGAGTCGCAGCGATTGATCATACGTCATATAACCCCACATCCAGTTGATCAAAATCAGCAATCGATTCTTAACACCAACGATAGCCATTAGGTGCACGAAGAGCCAGACCAGCCACGCAAAGAAGCCCTGAAACTTCCAGAATGGCAAATCTACCACGGCCAATCCGCGCCCAACCGTAGCCATTGAACCCAAATCTTTGTATTTAAATTCTTTTAATGGCTCATTTTTGACCAAGTGGACCATATTTTTAGCCAAATGCTTACCCTGCTGTATCGCTGGTTGGGCAATCTGCGGGTGTCCGTTTGGCCAGGCCTCCTCGGTCATCAAGGCAACATCACCAATGGCAAACACATCCGCTAAGCCTTCCACCTGGCTGTAACGGTTGACTAGAATACGACCACCACGCCCGAGGGCTTCCGTCGGTAATCCGTTCAACGGACTGGCTTTAACCCCAGCTGTCCAGACCAGGTTATTGGTTCGAATGGTTGTTCCTTCTTTTGTGAAGACAGTCTGCCCGTCAAAATCCACTACGCGGGTGTTAAAAATTAATTTAACGCCTAGCTCTTCCAAGTATTTCTGCGACTTCTGCTGCGATTCAACGGACATTGGGCCCAGCAATTCGGCTCCGCCTTCAATCAGATAAATCTGCATGATGTTGAAGTCCAGCTCTGGATAATCACGGGGCAAAACCGTGCGTCTCATCTCGGCAAAGGTACCGCATAATTCAACGCCCGTAGGTCCACCACCTACAACGACAACGTTCATCAACCCCTGTTTCTCATCATCATTGGTAACAGCCAGTGCGTCTTCGAAATTTTGCAACAACCGGTTCCTCAAGGCAATAGCCTCCGAAACCGACTTCATGGGAAGCGCCCGTTCGATGATATTCTGCATGCCGAAATAATTCGTATCAGCGCCCGTTGCAATGACTACATAGTCATAATCAATCGGCCCTAAATCCGTTTCGACCGTTTTGGTGTTGACGTTAATTTTCTGAACATTGGTTACCCGGATATGAACGCTCTTACAGCCGCCAAAAACGGCACGCAGCGGAAAAAGAATAGAGCTAGCATCCAGGCCGGATGTAGCTACCTGATAATAAAGCGGCTGAAATTCGTGGTAGTTGTGTTTATTGATCAGTACAACTTGGAATTCTTTTCGGTGCGACAGCTTACGGGCCAATTGCAGCCCTCCGAATCCCGCCCCGACGATAACAACCCTCTTACGATCCGTCCGTGGAATATTTGGATTCATACTCGTTGTGTTGAAGTAGTAACTAAATCTATAGCCTTCAACCTGAACAACTCTAAACCGCCGCTAGTCGCTAAAAACCATAGACTCTTAGTATAGTAACGCGCAAAGCCGCCCTATTTGTTTCTACTTTTTCAGGAAATGAGCGTCGGACTCGTCTGCAATCGCGTTTCAGAAACCACGCGCTCGTAGTGGGCTTCGTACAAAGGCAGTATTTTGGAAAGCTCAAATTCCTTCGCCCGTTCCAGCGCGTTGTGTTTGAAAGTAGGCAGGTTATCGTCGTGAAGAACATGAAGTGCGTTTTTCACCATGTCGTCCACATCGCCGACATCACTCATGAAACCCGTTACACCCTGCACATTCAGTTCGGGCAAACCACCCGCATTTGACGTAATAAGCGGCACTTCGCAGGCCAGTGCTTCCAGGGCAGCCAGGCCGAAGCTTTCGTTCTCGGAAGGCATCAGGAAAAGGTCAGCTACCGACAGAACTTCTTCGACGGCATCCAGTTTGCCCAAAAACCGCACCCCTTCGTAGATGCCGTAATCCCGACACATTTTTTCAATGCGCGCCCGCTCCGGGCCATCGCCAACAAGCAACAACTTGGCTGGAATCTCCTGCTGAATCTTGTAAAAAACCGCAACCGCATCATCAATTCGTTTCACCCGCCGGAAATTCGACGTGTGCACGATTAATTTTTCGCCATTGGGGCAGATGGCCATTTTGAAATGATCTTTTTTCTGGCGCTTAAACCGGTCCAGATCGACAAAGTTGGGAATCACTTCAATGTCCCGCTTTATCTTGAAATGGCGATACGTATCCTTGCGCAAATCATGCGATACGGCTGTCACGCCGTCCGACTCATTGATGCTAAACGTTACGACAGGTTCGTAAGAAGCATCTTTACCGACCAATGTAATGTCCGTTCCGTGTAACGTCGTAACCACGGGGATATAACGACCCTGGGACCTTAAGATCATCTTTGCCATGTAAGCCGCCGAAGCGTGCGGAATGGCGTAATGAACATGCAGTAAATCCAGGTTTTCGTATTGGACCACATTTACCATTTCACTGGCCAGCGCCGTCTCGTAAGGCGGGAATTGGAACAGCGGGTAGGTTGGTATCTTAACTTCGTGATAGTAAACGTTTTCGTTGAAAAAATCGAGGCGGGTAGGTTGTTGGTAGGTGATAAAATGAACTTGGTGACCAGCTTTTGCCAGTGCTTTGCCCAGTTCGGTAGCGACAACGCCACTCCCACCAAAAGTTGGATAGCAAACGATTCCGATTTTCATGTACAATAAAATTCTTCACCCATTAACAGCAAAACCTACACTTTCTGTTCAAAATTTAATTCAGAAACAGATGAAGAATTTATGAATTAACGAGTCATATGCATCTGTCAGCCCAAAAGCGTATCTTTGGTTGCTAAAATACTTTTCGGTTATGACCCGAAAATTTCCAAAATCAGCTTTTGTTCTTGGTTTTCTGCGCTTGATACGGGTTCAAAACCTGCTTATCATTGTCGCGACGCAATACCTGGCGCGGATAGCCCTCATTGGGCCGCGCGAGCAGTGGATGCGCCTCTTTCTGGACTCCCGTTTATTTCTGCTTTCGTTGTCAACCGTTTGCATTGCTGCTGCCGGTTACATCATCAATGATTATTTTGACATCAAGATTGATATAATCAACAAGCCGGACCGGGTAATCATTGGTCGTTTTTTACGCCGCCGGGTGGCTATGGGTGCTCACCAGGCCCTAAACATTATTGGGGTTGGCATCGGGCTTTACCTCAATAAATGGGTGTTTGTCGCGGATGTCGTGTCGGTAACATTGCTGTGGTTTTATTCGGCGAATCTGAAGCGGCAACCGTTTATCGGCAATTTTGTCGTTTCTTTTCTGACGGCGATGTCGCTCGTTGTGCTGGCTGTTTACTACCGCCAACAGGTTGATCTTCTTTTGATTTACGCTCTTTTTTCCTTTTGTATTTCGTTGGTTCGCGAGATCATCAAAGACATGGAAGACGTGCGCGGTGATGCCCGGTTTGGATGCCGGACATTGCCCATTGTCTGGGGCATTCGCCGCACCAAACAGTTCCTTTACGGCATTATTGCCACGTTTATTGCGACGCTGTTTCTCATGGCTCATTCGCTGGCCAATCCCCAGCTAGGCTGGATTTTCATTATTTTGCTCATTCCCATTACCTGGTTAATTTATCGGCTTGTCATGGCCGACACCAAGCGGGATTTTTCGTACCTCAGCTCGCTCTGCAAACTCATTATGCTGGTTGGTGTAGTGAGCATGGCCTGGGTGTAAGCTTGCACTCGTAACGAATTATTTATTAACCAATTAACCGTTGGCTAAATCAGGCCGTTGCATCCCTGCAAAACCACTTACCTTGCCAGTTGACTCTCAAATTTCCGAACACCATGAAAAAGTTAATTTTCTTTTTTCTCCTCGTTCTGAGCATTAAAACACAGGCGCAGGAGTGCGCAGGAATGAACCTAAAATCTGGAACGGGTTATGAAGTGCTCTCCTACAATGCCAAAGGGAAACCCAACGGACGGCTTGTTTACAAATTCAAAGACGTTCGCAAAGAAGCAGGTGCCACGGTCGTCGAGATTGGTATGCAGTCCTTTGACGAAAAAGACAAAGGCGGTACGGAGATGCTTATAAAGTACGTCTGTAACGGCAACGAAATTATTGCTGACTTGTCCGGCATGACGCAAATGGCCAACCAGAACATGCGCGATATGGAATTACGGATGAAGACGAACGCGATTATCTATCCCCACAACCTTAGTCCGGGTTTAAAGCTGCCCGATGGTAAACTGGAGGCTGATATGTACAGCAAAGAAACAAAGATGATGGAAATCAGTATGAGCTTTGTTAATCGGCAGGTCGAAGGGAAGGAAAGCCTGACGGTGCCCGCCGGGACGTATACAGCCTACAAAGTCAATTCGGATATGAACATGGACAACCGGGCAATGGGCATTCCGATCCGGTCGAATATGAAAGTCGTCAGCTATCGTTCTAACGATGTTTTATTTGACCTGAAATCCGAAACCTACCGCAACGGGAAATTGATCGGTTATACCGTTTTGAACAAAATTCTCTAACGTAGAGTGAGCGCAAGAGTAAATGAGTGAAAGAGCGAGCAACTAGCTCATTACTCTTTCGCTCATTCACGCTTTCACTTATTTAGTTAACCGTCAGATTGAACTCAACTTCAATATCGTTGGACCCGGGCGCGGGTGTTCCATCTTTGGTTCCTGACTGGTGGCGCAGCTGCACCCGGAATTTACCTGTACCTGCCGCCGCAGTTCGCAGGGAGCCAGTCAGTCCTACGTTCAAATTTTTTGAATCTTTATCCCCGTACGTATACGTCCCTAAACCTGCGGGTGTAATGGTGTAGACAAAAAGGTGCTCATCCTTTTTCTCCTCTATCTCGCTCGTAATATTTTCCGACGGGTTTTTACTTTCGTCCAGTACCTCAACATCCAGCCGGTAGGTCGTATTGGCTTTTAGCGTAATGTTGTCAAATTTAGAAGGGGCCTGTCCGCCTTCACCATCGGCATCCCGAAACGTAAACGTTTGTTGATTGGACGTTCCCGACTCTGTGAATTTTAAATTGAGCGTTGTAATCAGTTCGTTTTCATCCTGTGGCTCAGGGTTATCTGCTTTGTCACAACTTGTTACCAGGACCGTTCCCAATAGGAAAAAACCCAGCCAAGACGATTTTAATTTGTTCATGTGCTTGCTTCTTAAATCAGGTAGTTAACACTATTTCTAGCTGTAAAACTAGACATATTGCAATATTGTTGCAAAAATAAATGCAACTTTATTGCATCATTGCTGGTTTACTACTCCGAAAGCAGCCACGCTGCATTTTATGTCAAAATATCCCTTGCAACAGCGTTGCATATTTTCAAGGTAACGCCTATTTTTGCATTCGGTTACTGCCTCAAGAATTATGAAGATTGATCTTTTATCGAAAAAAGCAGATTACGTTGGTATTACAGGCTCTGTTCTGTGCGTTATTCACTGTTTGATTACGCCTGTATTATTGATGACAACGGCCCTGGCCAATGACCATGCCTTACGCGATGGCTACCTAAGTCTGGATTATGTTTTTATCGGGATCAATATCATAGCCGTTTATTCGGCGACCCGCCACAATACGTCTCCGCTGATTAAAAAAGCACTGTGGGGTTTTCTATCCCTGTTTGTCGTGGCGCTAGTGCTTGAAGAAGTTTCTCCTATTTTTGAATACCTGGCTTATACGGCCTCAGCGGGCTTGGTGGTGACGCATTTTGCCAATATTCGGTATTGCCGCCTAAAGCACAGCCACTAAAACCATAGAGAAGTTTGCCTGTAAAGCATGCTTCATTCCCTTATTAATCAGAATTTAACCCCCCTATTCTGTTGTATTCATAGGCAAAAATTCGTTTATTCGCATAGAGGACCGAAGATCGTACCGTAACTTCTTAGCGATAAATGCATTTTTTTCGGGATATTGTATTTCTTACTAGCCTTTGCTTTTTGAGTGGCAGTATTGATGCTCAATTAGCGCCCCTGGAAGTAGCCACAGAATCCATTGCTCACGTAGCCACTCATCGTCCAATTCACCGAGCAACAGCGCAGGTGTCTGTCAAGGTCGGCATGGAAAACCACCTGTTTGCCTCGTATATTCTGGCAACAGCAGCTCTGGCCGAAAAAAATGATGCATATACGCTTGGTGAGGGGGATGGTTTGGTGGCGGTGTTTGTGCAAAATCCAACGCCTGATACCCACGTTCGGGTAGAGGTTAGCTCAACGCCATTTAGTGAAGCCGCTTCGTACGAAGGCATCCTGCTAGAAGCTGGACGCCAATACCAAGTTACGCCGCAACTCGCCTGGGATTACGAGAAACTGCGCCGACTTAACCAACCTACACCCATTAATTTTACCATCACTACTTTTGTTGATGAAGTAAAAGTAGGGCACAAAACGGTGGTTGCCACGCTCCGCTCTATCAATGACTGCCCGTATTTTTGGGAAGAAAAAGGCCATCCAAAAGGAAATATTGACATGAATTATATGTATACCGCTTACGTCAACGAAGACGATCCAGTGGTGGATAAAATTCTGTCCGAGGCCTTGCAAACAGGCATTGTCCCCGCTTTCGATGGCTACCAGTCTGATGATGTCAAAGCAGTGGACGATCAGGTATTTGCCATCTGGTACGCAATGCAAAAACACGGAATTCGCTACAGCTCGATTTCAACGAACTCCAGCACAGGCACTTCCCCAACTTTATACAGCCAGCGCATTCGGCTGGTCGACCAAACCTGGGATCTACGTCAGGCCAATTGCGCCGATGCGATGGTTTTATTTGCTTCGGTATTGCGTTCCATTCACATCGAGCCGGTTATTATTTTATTTCCTGACCACTGTTTTCTAGGGTACTACCGCGACGGCGCACGCAAAGATTTTGCGTGTCTGGAAACCTCCATGGTTGGTGAACTGGATTTGAAAAAGATACCGCAAGTGAAACGCATAAAAGCTTCCCGGCAATTGTTTGCTACGGCCCGTTCCCGCGCCCAGCGTCAATTTAATGAGTCGAAAGAAGTCTTGGTGTCGAATAAAGAGCAGCACTACCGCTTTATCGCTCTTTCGGATGAGCGAAGATCAGGCATTCGGCCAATTGGTCGTTAATGTAGATAGCAAAAGCCCCGTAAACTCTCTGATTACGGGGCTTTTATTTATTTCTCCACTAAAGTTATTCTTCTGCGAGGGTTCTCGAAATGTTCATCCGATAGATACCTAGGGCCGGTAGAGCCGCTGCCACAATGCCAACCGTTACCGCCACGCCCAACACCAGCCACTCTTCGGGCAAAATAGCCAGATTGGCCAACGTATAATGATAACTGCTCTCTACCCGCGCCGAGAATAAAAGGAGTCCTGCCCGACTAACAACGAGTCCCAGTACAAAGCCAATTAAGGCTAGCACCAAGCCTTCCAGTAAGAGCATCCCGAAGAGTTGCGTCCGGGTAGCCCCCATCGACAGCATCAATGCCATTTCGTACTTGCGTTCTTTCAGGGAGTTATAAAGCGACACAAATACACTGATTCCCGAGATGATCATGATGGCAATAGCCAGTCCGCGCAGGGTCTCTACGCCTACACCTAACAAGGAAAACAACCGATCAATTTCGATAGCGGGCAAAGCAGCCTGCATCTTTGAATTCATATTGACGCTACGCATTAGCATCATTCCCAGCGGATTGCGGAATTTAATCAGCATACTCGTGATTTCACGGTGGTCGCCGTGCTCTTCCCCTTCTTCGTGATGCTCTTCTTCCTGAGGCGGCGGTCCTGGTACGGCCAACATCGGCATTCGGCCACTTCGTTTAGCCACGGCTGGCTGTTCTGCTACCGGAGCAGGGCTAGCCTTTGCTTCCCCGGCGGGTTCGTCCTCGTGTTTCTCCCCTTCTTCGTGGTGGTCGTGAATGGCCCACACACTCGAAATATCCGTCAAAATCAGTTGATCAACTACGCTATTACTCGGCTTGAAAATGCCCACCACTTTGTATTTCGAATCCCCGTGCTCTTCCCCTTCCGCATCCAGTCCGTGGGAGCTGGCAAACTCATCGCCAATTTTTAAACCAGTAATCTGGGCCACCCGCGCACCGACTGTTACTTCCAGCGCCTTCTTAAATAGCTTTCCTTCCTCAACCGATGCCCCATAATGATCGACGTATCGTTTATCCGTTCCAACAATGCGAAACGATTGGTAATTGTCGCCCATTGACAGCGGAATGGCCGTTTTTACCATTGGGTTTTTAGCCAGTCTCTCCGCCTCCTCCAACGGAATATTACCCGTCGGCGCATCGATCTGGTAAATGCTCGATAGAATTAACTGCAACGGACTGCCTTTTGCGCCCACCACCATATCGACGCCCTTGATATTCCGGCTAAATTGCTCTTCCAGTTGTTTATTCAGTAATAAAAGCAGCGAGATGATGCTGATACCCAGGGTCATTAGCAAGCCGCTCAAGAAACTGCTCAGCGGCTTATCTTTCAGGTTAGCCCAACTTATTTTCAGGAGATTCATTGTCGTACGTTTAAAACGGTTCTGTCGCGAAGCGTTACTTTGTTAGGATAGTCCCAGGTTATAGAAGAACCTGATTGGCGAATTCATCTTTGAGCCGCTGGTCGTGCGTGACGACAATGAGACTCGCGCCAATCTGCTCGGATTGTTGCCGCAGCAGCGCTACCACGCGGGCGCAGTTATCGTCGTCCAGACTGGACGTGGGTTCATCGGCCAGAATCACCGATCCTTCCGAACCTGTGTGGTTCATCATAGCCCGGGCAATGCTTACCCGTTGCTGTTCACCCTGGCTTAACTGGTGCGTTTTTTTAGCCAGATGATCCGCAAAACCCAGTTGCTCCGCCAACTTACGGGCACGATTTTTATCCTGTGATTTCCCAGCTAAATAATTCGCTAGCAACAAATTATCGAGCACCGACAACGAACTAACAAAGTGAGGCTTCTGGTAAACGATTCCTACGTGGGCCGCCCGAAAAGCCGCCGTTTCGGCTGGGCTAAGCTGCGTTAAATCTGTTCTGTTGATTTGAATAGAACCACTTTCAGGTTTGAGCAGCAAGGCCAGAAGATGCAGCAATGTTGTTTTCCCCCGCCCGGATTGACCAAGTATCAGCAGCGCTTCCCGGTCGTTGCAGTGCAAATCGGGAAATGAGAAGCGTTTATCGGGAGAATACGAAAACGTGAGTTGATGAGAAGTAAGCATAAGTACCAGATCGGCAAGCCCAAAAATAATCATTTCTTGGCTGCAAGATGGCAATCAATTTATGCCAAGCCAAGAAAAGAAGCAGGATTCCTGAAAAAAGCCATTTCATTTTAGTAAAGTTTCAGAACTTTGTCAAAGTCTGTTATCGCACTGCATGAAACGAATTGCTTTATTTGCCTCTGGCTCCGGCTCCAACGCCGAAAAAATTGCGGAATACTTTACGAATAATGATGAAGTAAAAGTCTCATTAATTCTGTCAAACAACCCAAAAGCGGGTGTCATCGACCGGGCCCGGCGCTTGCATATACCCGTTCTTTTGTTTGACCGACATACCTTTTACCAAACCGACGAAATCACGGAACTGCTCCAAAATCAACAGATTGACCTGATTGTGCTGGCCGGTTTCTTGTGGTTGCTCCCTCCCTCTCTGGTGAAGGCTTTCGAGCGTCGCATCATTAACATTCATCCGGCATTATTACCTAAATTTGGTGGTAAAGGCATGTATGGCCATTTTGTTCACGAAGCGGTGGTAGCGGGTGGCGAAACTGAATCCGGCATTACCATTCATTACGTCAATGAAAAATACGACGAAGGTGATGTTATTTTCCAGGCAAAGTGCGTTGTTGAACCAACTGACACGCCGGAAGATGTGGCCAAAAAAATACAAGTTTTAGAGCATCAGCATTTTCCCAAAGTCATTGCTGATCTTTTATTGAACCCGTAATTAATTGATGAAGTGGGCTTTTTAGCTCGTTTACCCCAATGCGAATGAAAAAATCTCTATTGCTACTGCTTTTTTTAGGTGGTCTGCTAATGGGCTGCTTCCGACCGGCGATTTCGCTAAATACACAGCCAAACTACCCGGTTGACGTTTTCTATGCCAATCAGACACGCCCCGAAGCGCATTACACGGATTTAAAATGGCTGGAATTTACGGAAGAAACACCTTTAACGGATAAACAACGACCGAAGCGGGGCGGACGGCTCTTGTCCAAAGGCACCAATCAGGAACAAAAGGAAATTTTGCTGGCTAAACTAACGCTGGAAGCTAAGAAGATTGGTGCGGATGCGTTAATGGACGTTCGCTACCAATATTACATTTCAGCCGATGTAAATGGATACAAGCTGGGCGGTATGGCCATCAAGTATACTTCTGTTCCACAGTGATTTAGCGCTTACCTGCTGGCGTATTATTCCAGTAAATCAGCACGTTCAGGGTGGCGCGGCCCGAAGCGATAATGTCTAAATCGCCATCCTGATCGAGGTCGGCAGCCTGTAAATCTTCGCAGGCCATCATCACGCTATCGTCGAGCGGAAATTCCTGCCAGGTCGTCAGGGTTTTGTCGGGCACAAAGAGCCGAACGCCCACTTTTTTGTCCGCATTGGGATTACGCCAACCCATCACAATCTGGTCGCTTCCCATTTTTAAAAAGTCGCCACAGAGCAGCGCGTGGCCCTGGTTCATGCGGTCCGTCAGGGTCTGGCCGTCTTTCTGATTGGGTCGGTATACCACCAGCCGGTTGCCGTGCATGGGTTCGATTGAAGTCACCAACGCTTGCTTGCCGTTTTGAAAGCCCCGACGCACCTCGCCCATGCCGTTGCCCTGACCGATCCATTGCTCCGTCTGCTCCCATTTCCCAGCCAGAAAACGCACCAATTTGCTGCCTTCTTTGCCACCCAGAAGCATCCGTGTTTCGGCGCCATCTTCCCAGATTTCAAAATTATGCGTCATGTGCAGCGTCGAATCCACCAGTTGCGTTGTCCAGCGGCTGCGCGGATCAGTTGGTTTTTCGTAAGCCAGTATCCGAACGCCGCGCCCTTCCCCGTTTCGATTGCCCAGCCCATGCAGCGGAACAACAATAAGCTGATACCGATTAGGACCCACTTTAGCCCAGCGCATGCGGTGGGTCGTTACTTCGTGGTGCAGGCGCACCGGCTCCCAGTTTTTCGTTGGGTCCTGGGGCCGGATTAGGTAAAATACGCCACCCGATTTCGTTGAGTCCGCTGTTTCGGAGGGGTTCCAGCCAGCCCCCACGGCCACCTCTACCCGCCCGTCGCCGTCAATGTCACGGGCAGCAATGCAAACATTATCCTGTGGTGTAAGGTTGGCAGCCATCACATGGCGCGTCCAGTTTCCGGTTTGATTCCCAGGATTTTGGTACCAGACAATTTCTTTCTGATCAGCCAGCAGGATGTCCGGCTTTTTATCTCCATCGACATCGCCAATCGCCAGGCCATAGCCAATATCGATCTGGTTGTCAACCACCTGTATTTTAAACGATGGTGTTTGCGCGTAAAGTGTATGCGTCAATAGGAAGAGAATAAGCAGCTTTTTCATGGTGTGGTTTAGAAGTCAGTCAGTGAATATAGGATAAATCTATTTACAACCCGACAATATTCTACATCACTTTTAATGAGCTCTTACTTGCAAACTAGGTCACTCCCAACTGCTTTGCGCTGGAAGTTTTGAAGTATATAATGGTACAAAATAAAGTTTTAATAACGTAATATAGGAAAATTTAGGTTCGTCTAAATTTTCGCCTACATTTGTGGCTTAGCAAGTGGCAACAGATCAATAGTTGCTTAAACTTCATCCCCCTAAATGACTCTTCTGCTGGCATACCGACGCCTTATTGCCCGCATTCTGCTGATTATCTTCAGCATGATGATGGTCAATGGCATTGTATTCCGGCACGCGCACAAGCTTCCAAGCGGGCGGGTAATCATCCACGCTCACCCCTACTGGCCGATCAATAAAAGTCCTTATCAGCCTAATACCCACACCACGCAGGAGTTGTTCTGGCTTGATACAGTTTCTAACCTGGTCTTCGAAGGTCCAGCCGTGGCCATTTTTGTCTTTGCGGCCCTGCTGTTGATCCAATCCGCGCGTTTTGTTGCATACAAACGAACGCTTCTCTCTTACTCCTTTTACCACTTTTCGCACCGGGGGCCACCCGCAATTAGCAACTAGTTCCGTCGTTTCCTTGCTCCTTTTCTGGGGTAAGTGAGGTACATCTATGTTGTTCAATTGTATTTTTCCTTTTCTATGCGAAAGATTATTTCCTTCTGCCTGTATTTTTTTGCCCTTTCTTCTGCCCTTGCACAACATACCTTATCCGGTCAGGTAAAGCACCAGGAAAACAACGAGGCCGTTATCGGGGCAACTATTTTCATCCCTGAACTCCGTACGGGCGCTACCACCGATGTCAATGGATCCTATCGCCTGGCTAACCTGCCCAACGGCACCTTTACCATTCAGGTGTCCTTTATTTCGCACAAAACCATTGTGCAGAAAGTGACGCTTCCGGGCGTTCAGACGCTGGATTTCACAATGGAAAACTCGGTCAATTCCCTGGAAGAAGTCATTGTGTCGGGTTCATCGACCAAAACAATCATCAAGGAAAGTCCCATTCCTATTGCGGCGCTCTCTCGAATTCAATGGCTGCAAACACCTTCGACTAACCTGATCGATGCAGTTGCGAAACTCCCCGGCATGTCTCAGATTTCAACGGGTGTTGGATTATCCAAGCCCATTATTCGGGGGTTGGGATTCAACCGCGTCATTACCATGCACGATGGCGTGCGGCAGGAAGACAACCAATGGGGCGAAGAACACAGCATCCAGGTCGACGAATATTCCATTGACCGCTACGAAATCATCCGGGGCGCTGGCAGCCTCATGTACGGTTCCGACGGCCTTGGCGGGGTCATGTCCATTTTGTCGCCCCGCCCCGTTGAAGAAGGTAAAATTGTTGGTCGCGTGTTAACCAACTACATGACGAACAATAACATGGTTGGCTTGTCGGCGCAGGTTGCCGGTAATAAAAATGGCTTTGTCTGGCACCTTCAGACGAGTCGGAAAGATGCGAAAAATTACCGCAATCCGGTAGATGGTCGCGTGTATAATTCAAATTTTCAGGAGCCACTTAACTTTAACGGATTCCTGGGTCTGAATAAGAAATGGGGCTATTCTCGCCTGTATTTTGTCCGGTCATTTCAGCGCTATAGCATCGTTACCGGAACCCGGAACGAGCGGGGGCAATTCACCAAAGCGGTTGCGCTGAACGACAGCACCGACGGCTTTATTCCAGCTCCCGCCAATGAACTAAATGGCCGCACCTTCGATCCCTCGAATTCGCAGCGACTCGGCAACTACAAAGTTTCACTCAACAATTATTTCCAACTGGGCGAGTCTTCTTTATCGGTTAATCTGTCGTACGCTCAGAATCGCCGGGTCGAATTTGGAAACGTTTTTGCGCCTGGTGTTGCCGATTTGTACCTGTTTCTGCAAACCATGTATTACGACGCCCGTTATAATCTGCCCGCCCGAAAAGGCTGGGAAACAACGCTGGGAACTAATGGAATGCGCCAGAATCTGGACAACCGGGGCAGCCAGACTCTTTATCCAAACTACAACCTGTTTGATAACGGTATTTTTGTTTTTACGAAGAAAAGTTACGACCGTTTGAAACTCAGCGGCGGCGTTCGGTATGACATTCGCAATCTGGATATCAACAAATTATACATTGATCCCGAAGGTCTTTTTCAGGCGCAACCCGTTCCCGGTGCCATCGAACGCTTCCCTGGTTTTCAAAGAACCTACCAGAATATTTCCGCCAGTGCCGGTGGCGTTTACAACCTCACTTCCAGGTTAGCCGTCCGCGCCAATGCCTCCCGTGGTTTTCGCGCGCCAACCGTTCCCGAACTATCTTCCAACGGCGAACACGCCGGTACGTTCCGATACGAAATTGGTAATCTGAAAGCCCTTCCCGAGGTGGCTTATCAGGGTGATTTAGGGGCTACCTTCGAGGCAAAAAGCGTTTACCTGGATGTCAGTATTTTCCAGAATTCCATTCAGAACTATACGTATTCAGAGCGCGTGCTGAGTCCTGCCGGTCAGGATTCGATCATCAATGGAGTTCCTGTTTTCCGGTACGCGCAGGGCAATGCCCGCCTGCGGGGTCTGGAAGCTACATTTACGTGGAATCCGGTTGGTGCCCGCTGGTTAAATTTCACCCAGAGCTATTCATCGGTCTTTACCCGAAATTTAGCGGCCAAAGAGCCTGCTGCCCGTTATTTGCCATTTATGCCCGCCCCGCGCTGGATTACGCAGGTCAAATTAACCCGAGACAGTTGGAAAAACAGATTGCGCAATATCTACCTTTCGGCCGATATGGAAATCACGCAGCGGCAGGATCGAGTGCTGCTCGCTTACAATACGGAAACGGAAACGCCCGGCTATACACTTGTCAATCTTGGCGTTGGCGGAGATATTGTGTCGAACAGTAAACATACCTTATTTTCTATTTATCTGGCCGCTACCAACCTGTTTGACGTTGCTTACCAAAGTCACCAGAGCCGCCTGAAATACCTGGATGCAAATCCGGTAACAGGTCGTCAGGGTGTTTACAGCATGGGACGAAACGTAAGTATCCGGTTAGTAATTCCCTTTGAAGGAAAACTTTAAGGGGCTTTCTGATGAAGCCATTACCTCATTTTTTGCATAAAGAAATGAGGTAATTTTTGTTATATTTTAAGTTAAACCTGTAAGCGAATAGGACTTTTATTACAGTTACTCTTTACAAGAAACTGATACACATTGCATTGTATTAAATCAATATATAACTTCGTAATCGAAACCAAATACTATTTCCTTTTATGGCTATTGAAAAAAAGTCTGTCAAAAGTAAACCAACCATTTCTAAAGTAACCTTTTCGTTGCCTGCCGAAGCGGTAAACGGCGCAAAAAAAGTTGCTCTTGTCGGTTCGTTTAATGACTGGAAACCAGAAGCTTCTCCGCTAAAGTCACAGAAAGATGGCTCATACAAAATAACCCTCGAATTGCCACTCGGTCAGGAGTATGCATTCCGCTATTTGGTGGATGACGAAACCTGGATTAACGATCCGGAAGCGGACAAATATATAGCCAGTGGTGTCTCTTTAGACGAAAATTCAGTGGTTGTATTGTAACATTTTTACGCCTTTTACAGGCAAAAGCCCAGCCAAATGGCCGGGCTTTTGATAAATTTTGTCTTTTAGCTAATTAGACCACAAAGCTATCTGATTCTATATAAGCTTTAATCAAGGCTTCTTCCCCTTCTTTGCCCGGTTTGGAGTTGCCGTGTTCCATCCCAAAAATAAACTCCTTGTTTTCAGCCTTGGCCTTTTTATAGACGTGCTCGAAAACTTTCTTGTAATTGATTTCGCCCGTTGTTGGCTCTTTCCGGCCCGGATTATCACCAATCTGAAAATAACCGATTTCGCTCCAACACCAGTCAATGTGCGGAATGATGTGGCCTTCGTTTTTCTGCATGTGGTAAACATCAAACAGAATCTTACAAGCTGGGCTATTGACGCCCCGGCAGATTTCGTACGTCTGGTCGGACGTGCGTAAAAACAGATTAGGCGTATCGCTCAACGGCTCCAATACCATCGTGAGATTGTGCGGCGCGAGAATATCGGAGCCCCGACGCAACGCATCAATGACGTGGCCCGTTTGAATCCCAATCGGCAAGTTCCGTTCGAAATCGCCCGGCACCACCGTCATGAATTTGGCATTGCACCGTTTTGCCACCTCAACCGCCCGCTTGCAACCATTCAGGAAAATATCGATGTATTCTTTCTTACCCGCCGCCAGCGAATTTTGAGAATTACCTCCTTTATCCACTACAAATACGCCCATTTTCATGCCCAGGCGGTTCAGCTCTTTCCCGATTTTTTCCTGTTCTTCGGGCGAGCGACCCATCATGCCATTGTCTTCCAGAGCCGTAAAACCCTGGTCAGCCATGAATTTTAACTGATCAATCGGGTCTTTTCCCGCGCTGTTTGAAAACATGCCGAAGTGCGGCGCGTACATTAACTTAAATTTATTTTTAGCCACGAAAGCAGGTTGAGAATGCCAGTTCTCGGCGTTGGCAACACTTCCTGTCATCGCTGCGGCAGCAAGGCCTAAGGTAGATTTTACAAAGTCACGTCGTTGTAGCATGGTATCAATTGAGGGTTTACTTTTTCTTTAGACTGGCCAGATATTCCACTAGATCTACTAATTCCTGCGTAGACATAGCTTCCTGCAAGCCGCTGGGCATCATGGAACTATCCATTTTCTTCATGGAAACCACGTCGCTCATTTTGTAGTTGGTTACGATGCCGCCAGGAAATTTCATTTGCAGATCGGTTTCGGTTTTGCTGGAAACAATACCGGCCATGGTACTCCCATCTTTAAACTTTACTTCCCAACCTTCAAAGCCGAAGCTAATACCGGCATCTGGGTACAAAATGGCCAGATATTGTCCTTCCTTGGCTAGCTTACTGCCAATTTCCGACAGCTTGGGACCAAAATCCATGCCCTCGCTGTTGACCTGGTGGCACACGGAGCAATTGTTTTTGAAGATCATTCCGCCCCGGCTTGCATCGCCGTTCATGGCCAGTAGTTCGGGAATACCGGGTAGTTTTTTCCCTTCAGCTCCAGTCGCCCCATCCAGGTACGAAGCCACTTCCTGCCGAACGCCCTTCCGCCAATCATTGCTTACGCCCTGCACGGCGGCTTTTTTGTAATCTCCTTTGATCTGTTTGCCTTTTAGCAACACCAGCACCTCATCGGCTCCGTTCATGCTACCACCTAATGCCCGCGTGGCATCCATGCGCAAGCTCGCCGGACGTTTCTCATCCAGAGCTACTGTTTTCAGAATATCGATGGATTCTTTCGTACCAACCATGCGAAGCGCCAGTAGCATCTGCGTTACCGCGTCTGTATTGCTGCCGTTAACCACTTCCCAGATCAGGGGGCTACCCTCCTGTTTCAGCAGTTGCCGCGAAGCATCCCGGCCCATGCCCGTCATGGCATTTTGGGTTGCTAGTTGCAACAGGCGTTTGTTTTCGGCTTTCGGCTCATACCGGGAAACCAGATCCATGTATTCTTTCGTGCCGTACACCTCATCCATCAGTTTGGCTAAGGCCGCTCCTGCGTCAGGAGACTGCTTAACAAAAGAAGGATCTAAATGGCGGAGTGCCAGCTTATTGATTTCGGTATTACCCGGATTATTCTTAATGATTGTCAGCAGAGCATTGGATTTTTCCGTACCACCGGGATTAAAATCGAATGCCCGGAAATAGCGCAGCCGCTGGCTCATGTCCGTTTGTTGATCGGCGGCCAAACGCGCCAGCATCGGAACAGCTTCTTTCGTTCTCGAACGCCACACAATGTCTTTTCCGGCTGCCGTACCGATTGGATTAACGCCCGCCCGCTTGAGCCAGGCCGTATAAAACGAGTCCCATTGTCCATCAGCGCCAATGCCGAGGGCTTCCAGATACCAGCGATCTTTGCCATCGTGCTGCATGGCTAACTGCGCCCAAAGTTCAGGAGCCTGAGAAGACGTATTCCGGCGCAGCGCAATAGCACACTCGCGACGCACCTGCGCACTTGGGTCATTAACGAGCTTTTTCAGATAAGGGATAAGATCCATCTTCATCTCGCGGGCGGCACGCAGGGCGGTTATGCGCAGATTAGGATCGGTTTCTTTGAGCCCTTGTTCTACGTATTTCTTTCCTTTTTTACCGTCCAATTTACTCAGGAGCCAGAGCGCCCGGGCTTTCATGCGGGGTTCCGCCGACGTTTTGTAGAACTTCGCCAGGTCTTTTTCGGCTTTGTCACCCAACGCTCTTAAGGCGTTCCATCCCGCATAGCGAACGCCCATATTGGGACTTTGCAACGCTTCGATTGCCCCGGCGGTCGTGGTTACGTCCACTTTGGGCATTTTGTAAGGGGTATTTGGCGGGGCAATGCGGAAAATCCGTCCCCGCGCCTGATCGCCCGCCTGGTGACCGCCAACGCCCGGGTCGTACCAATCAGATACAATCAGCGAGCCATCCGGCGCCACGCAGACATCCGAAGGCCGGAACCATTGATCACGCGCACCGTGCACAATATTCACAATTTCGGCTTTGTAGCCCGCCCCGTCTGGCTGCACCGGGTATGCCCGAACAACATTGGGTCCCGCATCGCAGTGAATCACCTGATTTTGGAACTGAGCCGGCAACAGCTTGCCCTCGTACACAATGATGCCGGTTGGCGAACCCGCACCCGTTTGCAGCAGGTTGGGCACAACGCCGGGATCATTCAAATGCCAGTGGCGACTCGGAACATCCGGCTCCATATTGGTTCGGCTGACCTGCCAGCCAGCGCCCGTCATCTCATCCGTATAGCCGTAATTGCCGTACTCCATTACGTAGTTAATCCGCACGCCTTTGTTGCCATCGTCGTCATTATCCGACTGCCACATGGTCCCGTACGAATCGAGCGCGACTTCGTAATTATTCCGGAAATTATCGCCCATTACTTCCATCTCACTGCCGTCGGGATTGCAGCGAAAAATCATGCCCTGGCGGTAGCTTTTGGCGTCAATCGCTAAGCCTGTGGTTCGGTCGAAGATTGGTTTTCCGTCTTTATCCCGAATCTGCTTGCCTTCGTTTCCAAAATTGAAATACCACTTGCCGTCCGGTCCAAACACAAATGTGTGCATGCCGTGGTCGTGCTGTTCGCCACTTACGCCCGTGAACAGAATTTCTTTTTTGTCGGCTTTATCATCCCCATTCTCATCCGTAAATACGTAGATGTGGGGACTATTTGAGACAATTACTTTATTGCCCTGTACCCAAACGCCAAGCGGCGATTCGAGTTCAGGCCCCTGGTAAAAAACTTTATTGACATCCGCCTTGCCATCGCCGCTTGTATCTTCCAGAATGACAATTCGATCCCCCTCTGCGTGCGTTGGGTTTCCGTTGATCGCCGGACGGTAGTTATACGCTTCACAAACCCAAACCCGCCCCCGCGCGTCTACATCGATGTTGGTTGGATTGATCAGCATGGGCTCGGCGGCAAAAAGCGTTGCTTCCAGACCCGGCGCCACGTCCAAAGCCGCTACGGCATATTTCGGATCATGCTTATCGTCTTCGTTTAGTTGCGAAAAAAGACTGGTCAGGTAGGATTTTGAGGCCCGGTTGAGATCTGTATTTTGGTAAGCGCTAATCAACGTGCTACCAGCAAGCAAACCGGCTGCCGAAAGGATAACAGCCCGCCGTGACATACGCGGAAATACACGCACTCGACGAGTATTCATAAGGTAAAATAGGTTAAAAAAAGGCTTGTATTATATCGCGTAAATATAAGAAGAAAGTCCGAACCAGGGCTTATCTTCTCCCTTGTCCGGACTTTTTACTTCAATTTGTTAATAAGCTAGTAACGCTACATGCTTTTTCAGGAAAAGCGTTCTGAACGGAAGGCGCTGATATCCATGCTGGATGACTGATTAGCCACTACTTCGGCCACTAATTTACCCGTAGCAGGTCCCAGGCTAACGCCCATCATGCCGTGCCCGGTGGCAAGAATCAGGTTTTCATAACGTTGAGTTCGGCCAATGTACGGCAAGCCATCCGGCGAACAGGGCCGCAACCCACTCCACACTTTATCGACCTGCGGTAAATCGACCTGAATATCAGGGTAATACTGATTAATCGATTGCACAATTCCTTTTACGCGGTTCATGTTGACGCTCAAATCAACCCCGGCAACTTCGAGTGTCCCGGCAAAGCGTAAATCCTGCCCGATGGGTGTAGCCGTAGCCCGCGCTTCGAGCATGATGGCCGGCACCCGAACGTTGTTCGTTACGTTACGCACCATGAAGCTATAGCCTTTGCCACCCTGCAACGACAGAGAAAAACCCAATTGCTGCGTTAGTTGGGGCGACCACGCACCGCCGGCAATAACCAGCTCATCGACGGGGTGAGCGCCCTGCGCCGTCTGTACCGCCGTAATCCGCGAGCCGGAGGTCGTAAAGCCGGTTACTTCGTGGTTTTCCAGAATCTCCACGCCTTCTTTACGCAGATAAGCCACCATCGAACGAATCAACTGTCCCGGATTCAGGTGCGCATCACCGGGATAATAAACGGCTCCGCGTACATCAACCTGCGTCTTTGGCTCTAAGTCCTGCACCTGCTGACCATTCAATACCTGTGCTTCGATGCCCGACTTGTTGGCCACGTCCGCTTCTTCGGCCATTTCATGCTCAGCGGAAGGGGTTTTATAGAGCATTAGTAAACCGAGTTCCTGCCAGCCAAAATCCAGATCGCCATTTGAGGCCATATCCTGATACAGCTTTTTACTCAGCAAACTAATATCCCGCAAGGCTGGAATAGACCGCTGGACGTGCGCCTCCGTGGAATGGCGGTAGAACAGCCAACCCCAGCGCATCAGATCGATGTTCAGACGCGGCTTCACGTAAAATGGGCTGGTCGAGCGCAGCATCCAGCGCATTCCTTTCGCCATCATCCCGGGTTGCGCCAACGGAATGATGTGGCTGGGAACGATCATGCCTGCATTGCCGAACGAGCAACCATCCGTAATCGGAGCGCGATCGAAAACGGTAACGCGGTGTCCCGCCTTGTGCAGATAGTAGGCCGAACTAAGTCCGCTAATTCCTCCGCCAACGATACCAACGTGTGTCATATTACCTGGAATCCGTGTACGTACGGATCATCTTCGTCAAGAATGATGTGATTGTAACCGTGAATTCTCGCCCAGCCTTCAATGCTGGGAACAATAGCTGGTTTTCCGGCTAATTCGGTTTCAGCTTCGATTCGTCCCGTAAAAATCGAGCCGATGATGCTTTCGTGAACAAAATCCTCGCCCGGTTTCAGCCAGCCTTTGGTGTACCACTGGGCCAGCCGCGCCGACGTGCCGGTGCCGCAGGGCGAGCGGTCAATGGCTTTGTCGCCGTAGAACACCGCGTTACGCGCCGTAGACGTTTCTTTCAGGGGTTCGCCCGTCCAGAGGATGTGGCTCAGTCCGTTGATGGTCGGATTTTCGGGATGCACAAACGTGTATTTTTCGTTCATCCGTTGCCGCATCTCCCGCGCCCAGCCAATGAGCTGCTCGGCTTTGTAATGCTGCAAACCCGGAAAATTGGCTTGCGGATCGACGATGGCGTAAAAATTACCGCCGTAGGCGACATCCACGGTTAGTTCACCCAAATCAGGACACTCAACCGTCAGCTTTTCGGCGGCGAGATACGATTTTATGTTGGTGATCTTGACCGATTTTACTTTCTGGCCTTCCTGCACATACTCCGCCCGAACCAGTCCGGCGGGCACTTCCAGATTCAGCACACCCGGCGTTTTGGGCCGAATCAGATTTTGTTCGATAGCCACCGTAACCGTCCCGATGGTGCCGTGACCGCACATCGGCAAACAGCCCGATGTTTCGATGAACAGCACCCCGGCGTCGTTGGCCGGGTCGATGGGCGGATACAGAATGCTGCCCGACATCATGTCGTGGCCGCGCGGCTCAAACATCAGCCCTTTCCGAATCCAGTCGTATTCGCGCAGGAAATGCTGCCGTTTTTCGCTCATTGACGTCCCGTGCAGGAACGGAATGCTCCCACCTGTTACCACCCGAACCGGATTGCCGCAGGTGTGAGCATCGATACAAAAAAAGTGGTAAGCTGACATCAATTAACGAACAGAAGTTAATTCAGGGCGCTTTGCCAGCGCAGTTTGGATAATGTTTAGAACGCGTTCCCGCTCTTCGCCAATGACGGCCAGACGCGGCGCACGCACGTATTCTGAGCCAATTCCGGTGGCCGTAGCCGCCAGCTTGATGTATTGCACCAGTTTAGGATGGATGTCCAGTTCTAATAACGGCATAAACCACTGGTAAATTTCCCGGGCTTCGGCAATTTGTCCCGCTTTCGTCAGGTTGTAAACGGCCATTGTTTCTTCCGGGAATGCATCGACCAGACCACCCACCAGACCATCGGCACCAAGAACCACCGATTCCATGATCAGCGTATCGACACCGCCCATGATTTTGAAACGATCGCCAAACGCGTTGCGCATGCGGATAATGTTCGTCAAATCACGGGTTGATTCTTTAACGGATTGAATATTGGGGTACTTCGCTAATTCTTCAAACATGGCGATGCTCGTCATGATTTTGTAATCCACCGGATTGTTGTAAATCATGATTGGCAATGAGGTTGCCTTGGCCACCGTCGTGAAAAACTCGACGGTTTCGCGCGGATCTGAGTAATACCGCATGGGAGGCAGCAACATCAAGCCATCAGCACCCGCTTTTTCGGCATCCTGAGCCGCTTTGACAGCGACGCTGGTTACGGCCTCGGCGATGTTTACGATTACTGGAATCTGTCCGTCGGTAACATCAAGGGCAGCTTGCAGTAACTGAAGTTTTTCTTCTGGCGTAATTGTACTCGCCTCTCCCAACGATCCGCCCAGGATTACACCCTGCACGCCAGCGTCTATTTGCGCCTGTAAGTTGAGTTTAAATAGTGATAGATCAAGCTGGTCGTCAGCGGTGAAAGGAGTCAGAAGAGCTGGATAGACGCCCTCCCAATTTACGGTAGTTGCCATTTTATTTTTTATTAATTGTCTCGGAATCAAAATTCAGAAATAAACCCCAGAAATTTTCATCAACTATTGATGCATTTTAATACTATTTTTACCTAAATTCCCTCAAACATCATCAACATCCAACAATAATGTATTAATGAAACCACTGTTGTTTCGAGTGCCGACCGTCGATGACCGCTCCTTTCGCGTCCAGGAAGATAATGAATTTCACTTTTATGACCGCCTTCATTTTCATCCTGAGATTCAGTTAACGCTTATCCTTGAAGGACAGGGAACGCAGGTTGTTGGTGACAAAATTGACCGCTTTCGCCCTTACGACATGTTGCTGTTGGGCGATAACCTTCCGCACGTCTTTCGGAGCGACCCGGAATACTTTCAGCCCAATAGCCATCTTCGTTCGGTTTCGTGGTCAATCTTTTTTCGGGCCGAGACGCTCAGCAACAGCCTTTTTAGCCTGCCCGAACTGGCTCCGCTCAACCACTTGCTTCGCGAAGCCCGCCACGGTGTTCGCCTGCGCTGCGGCGGCTCAACATCCCTGACCGAACGCTTCGAGAGTTTGCCGCACCTGCGCCCTTTCGAACAGATTGTCAGCTTTTTACTCGTGCTCGACGAGTTAGCCTCGAATTCTTCCCGCGAAATTTTGTCTACGATGGCCTACGAGCAGCCCCGCCGCCCGGACGACCACCAGCGCCTCGACCAGATTTTCAATTATATCCTGCAACATTACGATTCACCCATTACGCTCGAGGATGTAGCCGACGTTGCCAACCTGACTCCCAGCGCTTTCTGTCGCTTTTTCAAGATTCACACCCGCAAAACATTCTCGCATTTGCTGAACGAAGTTCGGGTAGAACACGCCTGTCGGCTCCTGCACCAATCCGGCCAGAGCATTAGCCAGATTGCTTTTGCCTGTGGCTATACGAACTTGTCCAACTTCAACCGGCAGTTTAAAGTCATCACGGGTATGACACCCAAAGAATACCTGAAAACGAGCAACTTATAATTTATCTTCTACTCTTTAGGTAGGCTGTTTTAAGAAGGCTGAAGTAATCCATTTACCCCAGCCTTCCCCTTTTAGCCCTTAACGCGATGCCGTTCCCGACGGTACGTAAAACCGCCAGTTCGCCTTGTAATCGCGCTTTAGTTTTTGGTTCGTCATCACCGCCCGAATCATTTCTACCGGCAGGGAATTCTGCTGCATGATGCTATCGTGGAATTGCTTGTAGGTCATTTTTCCACTGTCAACCAGCTCTTTTTTTAGCGAATAAAACTGAAACCCGCCGGTCATGTACGCCAGCTGGTAGAGCGGCTCGTACCGCCCCGCGAACGAACGACGCACCTCGCCTTCGGCATTGGCTCGTTCGTGTCCTACCCGATCCACCAGAAAATCAATGCATTGCTGAGGCGTCCACTTGCCGAGGTGATAGTTCAGGGAAAAGATAATTCGCGCGCAGCGGTGCATCCGCCAGAACAGCATTCCAATCCGATCTTCGGGCGATTGGGGAAATTTCATGTCCCACAAAATCATTTCCCAATACAACGACCAGCCTTCAGTCCAGAACGGGGTTCGGAAGCGGCGGTAGGTTTTGTACCGGTTGTTCATGTAGCCTTGCAGGTGGTGCCCCGCAATCAGTTCGTGGTGCACCGTTGCCCGCGAAAAATGCGGGTTATTTCCGCGCATACTCATCAGCTTGTCCTCTGCCGACATGGTGTTGGTCGGATACGAAATACTGATGGCTTCGCCACCCGTAAAGAACGGATTGACCAACTGGCGCTCGGGCGTCATCATAATCATCCGCCAGGTTTCTTCGGCAATCGGCGGAATCGTGATCAGGTCTTTTTCTTTCAGAAACGCCACAGATTCATTGTACAAACGCAGAATCAGTTCGGGCTGCTTGCCGGCGGGGACAATCGTATTTTTGACTTTTTCCTGAGCTGCTTTCCAGTTATCGCCAAAACCCATTTCCCGCGTTGCTTTCAGCAATTCGCGGTCGCACCAGGCAAATTCGCGGTTGGCAATGTCGATGAGCTCTTCGGGCGTATACGAAATGTACTCGAATTCTAGCTGCCGAATTAATTCATCCCGCCCTACTGAAACGCCTACAATGCCGCTGCCATCATCTTTAGCGGGTGCCGCTGGCTTTCCTTTTTTTGCAAATAACGCCGCATAAGCGCCCAAGGCTTCGTCCAGTTTTCGGTACGGCTCCGGCACCCACCACGTAAACATTGGGTCGTAGCCATTGTAAAATTCATAGACACTTTTCAAGGCCGACTTGAGTCCATTGGCGGTCCCTTCGGCGCGCTGGGCAATAATCGGATCTATTTTTTCTAACTTTTCAACGGTTTTCTGGGCCTCGGCAACTTCTTTGGTCAGCTTGGCTAGGTCGGCAGCTACCTGCTCGCCGTTCATGGCAATGCCGCGCCGACGCTGCTTTTCGAGAGCGTACATACGTTCCGCAAAGGGAAACCAGGCTTGGGTTTTGGCCACCTCCGCCGCTTCGATATCCAACTCGCGTAAGTCCATCTGGAGTGTCCGCTGAAACAGCACGTAATCCACCTGACTGTCTACTGGCAACTTGTCGAAATCCACGCTTTTCAACTGCTGCATGTACTCGTTGTCCAGCTTCTTGAACCGTTCGCGACGTTCGGGCGAATTCTCGACGGTGTAGAAACGCGTGAGGCTTCCCCGGTCCGCGTTGTACTGCGTCATGAGGTTGTGTACTTCGCTGGTTTGCAGATACAGCGGGCTAATCGAAGCGGGCTGGGCCGCCACTTCCGACGTTGTTCCTGCCAAAAAGACAAGCAGACCAAAGGCCGACGTTTTTAAATAAGACATGTTGATGAAGTGTTTTTTCACAATGTTAGGTGGTCCATTTCACATTCTGACTCAGGTTAAGGGCCTTGCACTCGGTACTTATTTGGCGCTGATCGTTCCTTTTGTTTCTTTGAGCAGCGCGGTCCAGGACGGCGGCTCGGTATTGAGCAAATGACGGACAAAGAAATCCCGCCGCTTGCGTTCGCCGAAATCGCCACCAGACGAATGCCCAACGCCGGGCAACGTCACCAGTTCAAAATCTTTGTTGGCCTTGATCAACGCATCCGCCACCTGATAGGTCGAAGCCGGGTCCACGTTATCGTCAACCTCGCCCACCATCAGCATGAGCTTGCCTTCCAGTTTGTGCGCATTGGTTACGTTAGAACATTCGGCGTACTGCGGTCCAATCGGATAGCCCATCCATTGCTCGTTCCACCACATTTTGTCCATGCGGTTGTCGTGGCAACCACAGGATGACACGGCCACTTTGTAGAATTCCGGGTAAAAAAGCAGCGCGCCCGCCGAGCTTTGTCCACCCGCCGAGGTACCGTAAACGCCCACCCGGCTAATATCCAGCGCAGGGTATTTTTTGGCCGCCGCCTGCATCCACAGAATCCGGTCGGGGAAGCCCGCGTCTTTCAGGTTTTTCCAGCAGACATCGTGGAACGCCTTCGAGCGGTTCGAAGTACCCATACCATCCATTTGCACCACAATAAAGCCCAGTTCGGCCAGTTCGTGCATAGAACGGTTGTTCGTCAGGAACGTTTTAGGCGTAAATGAGCCTTGCGGACCTGCGTAGATATTTTCAATAACCGGGTATTTTTTAGTCGGATCGTAATTGGTCGGGCGAATGATAACGCCCCAAATATCCGTTTTTCCATCGCGCCCTTTGGCCGTAAACACTTCGGGCGTTTTCCAGCCTGCTTTGTTCCATTCCGTAATGTCGGCTTTTTCCAGGTCCATGATCACCGCGCCCGTTGACGTATTGCGCAGCACCGTTACCGGCGGCAGATCAACGCGGGAGTAGGTATCGACAAAGTACTGATAATCGGGCGAAAACGTAGCGGTGTGGTTGGCGTCTTCCGTAGTGAGCGCCGTTAAGTTGTTGCCATCAAAGCCGACTTTGTAATAGTGAATCAAATAGGGGTCCTGTCCGGGATTTTTACCACTGGCGGCAAAGAGAATGGTCCGTTTTTCTTCGTCCACCTTCACCACATTCCGAACAACCCAGTCGCCTTTAGTAATTTGCTTTTTAACTTTTCCGGTTACACCATCGTACAGATACAGGTGATTCCAGCCGTCCCGCTCCGAGGCCCAGATGATTTCTTTCCCGTCGGCCACGTCGTAACGGTAGCGCTTTCCGCTGTAGTCGATGAAGGTTTTGTTCTGCTCATCGACCAGTGGCCGCACCGCCCCGTTGGTGGCGTTTATTTCCAGAATCCGGTAAACCTGATGACCCCGCTGGTTGTATTCAAAGGTGGCCGCGCGGCTGTCTTTCCGCCACTCGATGCGCGACAGGCTAAACTGGTGATTAAACAACGCATCGTCTACCGGAATCTGCTGCTTCGTATCCACCAGAAAGAGCTGCGGGCGACGAACGGGCAGGGCATCACCGGGTTTCAGATACTCTCTATTTTCCAGTTTAGGTTGCAACTGATCATCCGGCGACGAGCGAACAAAGTAAATCAGGTGTTTTTCGTTGGGACGAACTTTGTTGGTAATTAACTTTTTAGAATCGGGCGACCATTGGATATAACCCGAATAATAATCCCCTTCAGAGCCATCAAAACTAAGTTGCGTGTCTTC
Organism: Tellurirhabdus bombi; assembly: GCF_021484805.1. NCBI lineage: Bacteria > Pseudomonadati > Bacteroidota > Cytophagia > Cytophagales > Spirosomataceae > Larkinella > Larkinella bombi. The sequence continues at coordinate 162,921 of NZ_CP090557.1, forward strand.
GCCCGTCTTCCGCGAATGCAGGTAAACGTTGTTGTTTTTCACGAAAGCCGTCCAGTTGCTATCGGGCGAAGCGACGGGTTTGCCACTGCGTTCATCCCGGCCCGCGCCCCAATAACGCCGGTCGGTTGGCTCCGCCCGGAAGGGTCCTTTTTTACTAAATGCAAACGTTCCTAGCACATACTGCCAAACAGAGCCTTCGGCTTCAAACTCCACCTCCTGGTCGTCTTTCCCAAACGTAAGCGTCGTGAAAGGCAGACTGTACGGCTGTATCTTTTTGCCTGTTGCTTCACCGAGTTTATTGGCCAATTGCTCGTGATCGAAAGCCAGCTTCCGGGTCTTGTTTTTGGGATCAACCACCACAAATTCTTTCCCCCGACTCGTTTGCACCGTATACCAGCAACGTTGGCTGCTGGGCGTCCAGTTTATGGTTCCCGGTGTGTTGTAGATTTTGTCTTTCAGCTTGTCTTTCAAGGCCGCCGACCGCTGGTAATCTTCCAGCTTGCCCTGAGCCAGAAGTGGTTCAGCGATGGGTAGTAAAGCGGCCATTACCAGCCCCGCAACAGCAACTTTTCGGCCAAACTGTGCTTTGGTCTGCTGCTGTTTCAATTCCAGCCAACGGATTGATTTCATAGGTTATTCGTTTTCTTAATGACTCTTTTAGGGTATATAGATCTACCTTGAGTAATACTGAATTTGCTCCGGTTTGATTTATGAAGTAGAGTAGCCTGCCAGGGCGGAGCGATTAACCCCAGCAAGCTACTCGGTCTGTAAATACGCTTTTTCAGGCTATAACTGTCTAAGCAGCTTGTCCAAGATAGGACTTAATAACCTGTATTTTGCTTTAGGTTTGAATTTTTATTCATCTCCGCATCCGGAATGGGGAACAACTTGCGGAAGCTACCATTAGGTCGGTGCTGGAACCAGGTTTTGGTATCAAACACCCCGAACCGGATCAGATCCATCCGACGGTGCGCTTCGGCAGCAAACTCCCAGCCCAGTTCATCCAGAAAACGACCGTATTTAATGTCATCCCCGCCTTGTGGCTCCGTTACTTTCCCGGCCTGCACATAGCCGTACTTATAAACGCTGCCTTTGGTTAAATCAGCGCCCGTTACTGCTGCTTTAGCCGGAGTCGTCGTTTCGAAAGCCCGCTGCCGAACCTGCGTCACCAGTTTGGCGGCCTCGTCGGCCTGTCCTTTGCGCAACAGACATTCGGCTTTCATCATCAAAATATCGGCATACCGGAAAATTGGAAAATCGTTGCCGAGAGCACTTCTGGCCCCTTGCTTGATTTCGTATTTTCCGATGCGGTAACCTTCGTTTTTCTCCGTTTTCTCAATTCCCTGCACAAAATTAACGTAGTCGATCACCAGAGCACCGGCGGGGTCATATTGCTTCCCGGCAATCCAGGTATCTTTCAGGCGCGTATCTGCCGCATCGTATGTATCGATAAACTGCGGCACGGCGCAATTTCCGCCCCACGGTTGCGCAATCATGCTCAGTACGCGCTGGTGGCTAGGGTCCAGCGTTTTCATGTGAATTGTGTTTTCTGCCGCGAGAATTTCGTCGTAAGGAACCGCAAAGATTAGTTCTTTAGAAGCCTCATTAGCTGTTTTGAAGATGTCCCGGTATTTGGGTTCAAGGACATAAACGCCTTTGTTGATGATGGCGTTGCAGGCGGCGATGCATTTGTCCCATTCCGGCGTTCCTACGTATACCTCGGCATTGAGATAGGTACGGGCTAGTATGGCTCCCGCCGCCCACTTGTTGAACCGGCCATAAGTCGTTTTATCAACGTTTTCGCTGAGCAGACCCATGTTTTCGGTCACCTCCTTGATCACGAAATCATACACTTCTTTCCGGCTGCTCTGCTTGGGTAACTCCGTCGCTTTGAAGTCGGTGACAATCGGAACATTTCCGTGGTTGTCGAGCAGGATGGAGTAATAGAAAGCCCGGGCCACTTTCAGCTCAGCCAGGATCGCTTCTTTGCCAACCGTCACCGGAATATTGCCGGATTCAATCTGAAAGATAACCCGGTTAACGGTATTGATGCCGGTATAGCAATTCCCCCAAAGGACATTCGGCTGGCTTTGCAGGGAGGTCCACTCGTGGCGGTGCATCCGCTGGTAGGTTCCGCCATCGTACCAGCCGTTGGGCCGGGCAGGGGTTACAATGATATCCGCCGGTTCTTCCTGCACGTCAAAATAGCCCTGCCAGCCCGCCATCATGGGCCGTAAATTTGAATAAACCGGCGCAATAACCGATGGCAAGTCGTTCGCTGTCGGAAGGAAGTTTGACTCAACTACCTCGGAAAACACTTCTTCGCCCAAATCCGTACAGGAACTTACCAATGCTGCGACACTCAACGTAGCCGCGAAAATATAGGGTTTAATGATTGTTTTCATCTAAAATGGCTCACCCCTGGCCCCGCTTCGCAAGAAGCGGGGAATGTTCATGGCTGGAGTGCATTTGTTTAACCATGACCGTTTTAAAAACTAGATGAGTATGCTTAGAAACCGAGATTAACCCCCGCCGTGAACGTACGGGTTGTCGGGTATTTATCGCGTTCGTCATTACCCGGACTCAAACCTGAGCGGTTAACTCCTTCGGGGTCAATACCTTTGTAACCCGTTATGGTCAGCAAGTTCAATCCAGATACGTAAAAGCGAGCACCGCGCAACCATTTCGTTTTGGCTATTTTTGGTGTGTAGCCCAGCGTCACGTTGTCAATTTTCCAGTAATCGCCATTCTCAACGTAGTAGTCCACGTACGCCAAGTCATTGTTCAGGCGGGTTTTGCCGAAGACAGGATCGAAAGCCGATTTGAGCATGTTGTATTGCACCACTTTCGGGTTTTCGTAGAACATGCGTTGGAAGTTCAGAATCTGGAAGCCAAAAGCGCCCCGCATCGTCACGTTCAAATCGAAGCTCTTATACTGAACCGAGTTGTTCCAGGCCAGAATGTGCTTTGGCAAGCCATTTCCCAGAATTTTCTTGTCGTCGGGTTTGGCATTTTTAATCGGAATAATTTCGCCTTTGGCACTTTCAACCAGCCAGCGGCCATCCGCGTCGATGTCTACCACTTTATACCCAAAGAAATTACCGATAGGTCCGCCAATCTCCACGCGGTGGGTCGATTCCTGCACGGGCTCGCCTGTCCCACCCGTCAGGAAGAAGTTGTTGGTTGTTCTGAACTGGTCGTTCGAGAGCGATACCAGCCGGTTGCTGTTTGTGGAGTACGTTACGTTTGTATTCCACTGTATGGCGCTATTTTTGAACGGTACGATGTTTACCAAAGCCTCAAATCCTTTGTTCTGAATCACACCCACGTTGGCCTGGATGGAGTTGAACAGATAAGGCGGTACGGGAACCTGGTAGTCCCAAAGTGCATCTTTGGTGGTGCGTTGGTATACATCGATGCTACCGCTGATCCGGCTGTCGAGCAACGCAAAATCAAGACCGACGTTAAACTCTTCTTTCCGCTCCCAGCGCAGATCCGGATTGGGGTTCCGCACGGGTGATAGACCCTGAATCCAGACGCCATTCGACAGGAAACGTGAGCCGTAGTTAAGGCTCGTCAGCGACTGGTACGAGTTGTCAGGAATGACACCCGTTATCCCGAAACCACCCCGCAGTTTCAAATCGTTGAACAGCGTTACCCCTTTCATAAACTCTTCCTGGTTGATGCGCCAGCCCGCCGATATGGCCGGGAACCAGCCCCATTTGTGGTTTGCCCCGAATTTCGAAGAGCCTTCGCGTCGTACGCTGGCCATCAGCATGTACTTATTGGCCCAGTTGTAATTGACCCGACCGAAGAAACCGATCAGTTTCCAGGAGCTTTTGCCGCTGTTCATCACCGCTTCCCCTCTGGACAGCGCATTGCCGCTTTGCATCCGGTTATACGAGTACAAATCCGTCGGAAAATCCCAGTTTTGCATGTAGAAGCTTTCCACGTCATAATCCTGGTAGCTATACCCGCCAAGGGCCGAAATTCGGTGATTACCAAAGGTTTTGGAATAGTCTGTTGTAAATTCCGTCAGGTTGTCGTTCCAGGCATCCGTGCCGCGTGAGGCGTAGCCATTACGGCCATTTTTTACCGTCGATACGTGCCGCTTCGATTCGGCGTACCCTCTGATTTGCGTGAATTTGTTGCCCGAAACGAGTAGTTTGATGTTCAGGTTATCAATCGGCGACCAGGTCAGGCTTCCGTTTAAACGCAATTCGCGGTCTTTGTTCTCCCCCGAAGACTCATTGATATAGGCCACCGGATTGTCGTAAAAATAACCATCGCGCTCAATCCAGCCCCGTGCATTTCGCACGCTATCCGTTGGATTACGAATTACCGCTTGTCTATATACGTAGTTATTAAAACTGCTGCCGTCGCCGCCTGTCCAGTAGTTTCGCGATCGGCTGATGGCGCTCAGGTTAGCCCGCAACCGACCGTCGAACATGGAGTGGTTTACATCGACGCGACCCGTTACCTGCTTGTTATCTGACTTCAGGAAAATTCCCTGCAAATCGCGGTAGTTGAGCGAAGCCGTAAAATTCGTTGTTGAATTGCCACCCTGGAAGGTCAGGTTATGCACATGGCTAACCGGCGTCCGGGTAATTTCCTTGAACCAGTCGGTTGACCCTCCGTAGTTTACGAAATTAACGCCTTCACCGATCAGGCGGCGGTAATCGTCACCCGTCAGGAATTCAGGTCGGCGGGCAATGCTTTGTACGCTCAGATACCCATTGTAGTCAATGGTTGACCGGGAAGCGCCGCGATTCTTTTTCGTGGTAATCAGAATAACCCCGTTTGTTCCCCGCGTTCCGTAAATGGCTGCTGCCGACCCATCTTTCAGAATATCAATGGATTCAATATCTTCAGGCGCAACGGTGTTGAGGTTACCGGGAATACCATCGATCAGAATCAGCGGTGTGGTCGAGCCTTTTAGGGAAGTAATGCCGCGCAAACTGATTTGGGTATTGGCCGTTGGGTTACCGCTGGGCGTCGAAATGGATAGCCCCGCCACTTTACCCTGAATGAGCTGAGCCGGGTCGCGGGCGAAGCCTTTGATAAAGTCTTCGGATTTAACGCTGGCAATGGAGCTGGTTACGTCGCCCCGCCGTTGTGTACCGTATCCAACTACTACGACTTCGTCCAGCTGCTTCTGGTCACGGGCCAGCACCACATTCACAAGTGTCTGACGGCCAACGGTGATTTCCTGCGTTGTATACCCAATAAAGCTAAATTTCAGCACACCGCCGTCGGGCACCGACAATTGGTAAGAGCCGTCGCTGCCGGTTACCGTTCCGGTAGTTGTGCCTTTAATGATAATGCTCACACCTGGCAAAGCTTCGCCATCATCGGAGGTTACTTTTCCGCTTACCCGCACATCGGACCGGATGGGTTTTGCAATTACGCTGTTTAAGTGCCCAGGTAAACACGTATCCACCATTAGCAAGCCTGCGATCAGGCAAACTTGCTTGCCGAACAGGTGCTTTCGTAGTAGTTTTCTCATGGTGATTAAGTAAAGATAAAGGTTAATGCGATCGAGGCTATGGTCAAATTTTGGGCAAAAAGATGCCTGCTGAAAAACAGGGAGTTTTCAGAACTGAATAAATCGTCTATTCTGGCTTACCAGAATTAAGGCACTCTTAACGGAAGGCAGGGTTCTTTCACAGATTGACGTAGTTAGAGTTTGGAATAGTATAGGCACTATCGCTCCGTACACTGCTTTATTGAAAAGCAGGTTTCAGGCTCAGCGAGAGCTAGTTTGTAACGGGCGTTACAGGTACTAAAAGCGTTATTTACTGCGCTATTGACGCTTATCAAATATCTCCAAAAGCGTTATTTTATGCTCCTTAAAAATTAGCAGGTTCTAATATTATTTTACCATTAATAATACAATACGGGTCTTTTTTAAGAAAAACCAATATGATGTTGCGCGCATTCGGTTTATGGCAATAAAAAAGCAACCCCCGTTTCCAGAGGTTGCTCATTAGGTGAGTCGATGAAGGGTTTATTTAGAATCTGCCTTCTTCGCTGTTTCAGACTGTACTTTCATCACCCCATTCATTAGGCGCCAGTGGCCTGGGAAGGTACAAACGAATGGATAATCACCCGTTTGGGCCGGAGCTGTGAATTTAAGTCGGTACGTCTGGTCGGGGTTAACCAGCGGCGTAGCCGCCAATATTTGCGGAATGGAAGGCACGTAGTTTTTCTCCGCACCATCTTTTGCCGTAATCATCTTATCTGCTGCCGCACCGATTACCTCCATTGTTTTTGGCTTTCCAATGACGAGGTTATGCTGCATCGCATCCGGGTTTTCAAATACGATCTCAACTGTTTTACCCGCCAGAACCGTGAATTCTTTCTTGTCGAATTGCATGGCTTCCCGAACCGCTTTGATGCGAATTACGATGGCATTTGGATCATCTGCCTCCGCAGACTTAGCGCCCCAGGCCTGCAATACACGACCTAAACGCTCGCGCGTATCATCGGCCATTGTTGCATTGTTCAGGCTAGCCAGGAATTTCTTATCCGCTTCGTTCACAGTTGCTTTCCGGCGTGGGTTCCAGCCGTCGGCCACCCCTTTCACCAGTGCCTGGCTGTAAGTAGGGCTTAACTGCTGGGCTGTGCGCAGAATGGCAATAGCCGAATCAACCGGAGCGACCGAAACAAACGTACGAATAGCCCGTTCTACCGCATAAGCAGTCAGATTATCCGGTGCTTTGTACGTTACTTTTGTCATCGCCGTGTTGTTGTTCTCGTTCATCTCGGGGATTACATTGTCCCGGTCAACAACCGCGACCACGTTGAACGTACCCGGTTGATCGGAATTGAACGTAATGGCTCCTACCCACGGACCGTTGTTTCCCTGCTCGATGGTTACTTTTCCACCAGCCGGAATTTCGTTGGCAAACACCTGGCTGGTCAGGTTGATCAACCGGCCACCACCCTGAATCCGGATGTTCAACGGAGTAATCGTTCCTTTTGGAACAGCAACACCTCCCCGGTTTTCAATATCGAAGAAGAACCGAACGTTTTCCCGTAGCGACGGCTGGGCAGGATCCATGCGGATTCCAGTAATGACCAGATCCGGTTTGTCACCGCTGGCAGCAACGCTTGCTGTGTTCGCTGTTGAAGCCATTGAACCCGATCCTGTTGTCATTTTGCTGTGATCATGACCAGTCATCGATTCTGCGGATTTAACCGCCGGTGCTTTTTTCAGTATTTGCGCCAGGTATTCTTTCCGCAATTTTCCGTCATGGCTGTTCAAAACCACGGCGAAGGCTTCCGGCATCCAGCGATCCTGTACCTCTTTTGCATTTTCGAAACGGGCCAGAATGGCTTTCTCCGACGCAGGCGTCAATGGCATTTCCGAGAACGCCAGCAGTGAGTTCAGCACGACTAAAGGCTCTTTGTCTTCCATTACATTGGCTTGCAATAACGAAGCAACTGCGGCTTCGTTGCGTGGCAGTACCTGCACAGCCGTTTTCCGAACACCCGGACAGGCATGTTTCAGGGCCGACGTTGCCGCCTCCAGGGCCGACGCATCAGCGCCATCCAAGGCACCAATGCCCTTCAACGTCCATAGCGCATGAATCGCAGCAGGATTGATTCCGATTTCGTCCAGTGACTGATTTTTTACCAGTTCAATTAGCTGAGGAACCACATCTTTCTGACCACGCTCTACCAGTAGACGCTGGCCAGCCTGACGCCAGAACATGTTATTGCTTTTCAAAGCAGCTACCAGTTCCTGCGGGCGATCTTTGCTCAGGCTCATTGGCTTGTAAGCCGGTGCCTTGTTGTATGCCACCCGGTAGATTCGTCCGTGCGTGAAATCGCGCAGCGGCGTTTCGTAGGCGTTTCCAGAGCCGTTCGTAGCGCCTCTAGGTGTTGGGTTGTGCTGAATGATGTAGCTATACCAGTCGGCAATCCAAACGGCTCCGTCTGGGCCAACTTCGGCAAAAACCGGAGCAACCCATTCGTCGGCACCCGCCAACAAGTTGAAGCCCATGGCATCCTCGAAGTTCGTGCCTTTTTTCTCCATCACGTTCTGGTGGACAATGTGCCCCGTCGGTTCAGAGACGAAAGCTACTTTGTTCCAGTATTCTTTCGGGAACGAACGTGCGGTATAGAAGTTATGACCCGCTGCCGCCGTAAATCCGCCAAATACGTCAACCTGACGTACTTTTTTCGTGATTGGCTGCATGTCTTTGTGCGTATCCGTGCTCCGGCTTCCGTTGTCAAAACCCGGCATAGAGATGAAATTCCGGTGCGGAATGGCCATGTACCAGCCGTGCGAGTTGTTAGCGGTTGAGCCAAATACGTCGCCCGTTTCGTTGAAGGCCATACCCCAGGTGTTGTTCGACGTGCTGGTTACGTATTCCAGTTTCGAGCCATCCGGCTTAAAGCGGAAAAGTCCCTGACCAAATTTTAGCGAATCGGCGCCAACTTTACCATTGAAGCCTGAATAACCAACCGAGCCCCAGATCCAGTTATCGAAACCATAATGCAGGTTCGATGGTCCCGCGTGCGTATCAAACGTTCCGAAGCCAGTGAACAGAATCTTCTTCTCGTCAGCTTTGTCGTCGCCGTTAGTATCTTTCAGATAAAGCACGTGCGGTGCCTGCGAAACGATCAATCCACCGTTGTAGGCTACCATACCCGTCGGGATGCTTAAGCCTTCAGCGTAGTTAGTAAACTTATCGGCCTTGCCATCGCCATTGGTATCTTCGCAAAGCACAATGTAATCGCTACCGCCTGTTTCTTTGCGTTCGTTCGGATAATCTTTCGTAATCAGAATGTACAACCGACCGCGCTCATCCCACGTCATGGCAATGGGGTGCATCACGTTTGGCTCGTGTGCAAACAGTTCCAGCGTAAAGTCGGCTGGTACCTGAATGTGCTTCAACGACTCTTCGGGTGACAGCGGTAATTGCTGCATTTGCGCACCAGGGCGTTTTTCGTAGTTTGGCAGATTAGCCTCTTTGTACGCAAACGGCTGTGGGTTCAGCGCATCGTGCAGGGCTTTCACCTTATCACCTACCGCCCACAAAACGCCACGCTCCATCAACTGCTGGAAATCAACGTTATCCCAAGTACGTTCGTCGTGACCATAAGCCGTGTAGAACACCCGACCTTTGCCATACGTCCGAGTCCAGGTATACGGTTCGGTTTTCTGACCGGGCTTGTCTTTCGCCTGATCCGCTTTGATTTCCCGTTCAGCCAGGACGTTGTTGTCGGCCTGAAGTTTCTCGTGCAGATAGGTTTCGTCGAAGGCTTTGAACGACTTCAAGCCCATCATGATCGGGTGGTTTGGTTGCAGCGTGGTTGTCTGGATGGTATCCATCCGGTGCCGCCAGAACTGCCCACCAACCATTTTTACATACTCCGCTGAATTGCGGAAGCAGTACGAAGCACAGTGAACCGGGATAAGACCTTTTCCGGAAGCCACAAAATCAATCAGCGCCTTTTCAGGAGCTGGTGGAATGCTGTCCCAGTTGGCATAAATCATCAAACCGTCGTAACGGGCCAGATTTTCTGCGTTGATGTCGTTCAGGTTCTCCGTGTAGGTCAGGTTGATTCCTTTATCCCCCAAAGCCGCCATCAATGAAGGCACCCGTTCTATGGGACGATGGTGTCCCCGGTCGCCCAGAAACAGGATTTCAACGCGACGGGCCGATGGGCTTGCTTTCGACAAGCGCCCCGCATTGCCCTGCTGCGAGCCTCCCTGCCTTGTACACTGCGCCAGCAGTCCCGTCAGGCAGAGAAAAAATAAAATTAACTTCCAGCTTTTCATATAGGGAGGGTTATTCATTATAAGTTCTGGTAATCGGGCAGGTTCATCAGCTTGCCGCCCTGCATGGCCGATTCGTGCGCCAGAATCCCTACGCTTGTCCAGTTAGCTGACTGCCAAGCATTTGGGAATGGGTCACGGTCTTCAATAATGGCCGACACAAACTCATGTACCAGGTGCGGGTGCGATCCACCGTGGCCGCTGCCCTGTACAAACGACAAGTGCGAGTTTTCATCCAGATCATACACCCCTTTGGTTGTAAAATCGCTGATTTCGCTCGGCAGCAGATGACCGTAATCAGGCACTGTCACCCGCGCAGGAATTTCGTGCTCTTCTTTTTTCGCCGTGTGAATCACCGCTTCTTCGCCTTCAATCAATGGCCACTCAAATGATTTTTTAGAGCCATAAACTTCAAAGCTTTCGCGGTACTGACGAGCCACATCAAACAGGGACCGATACACATTGGCCGACAAATCCGAATCCTTGAATTTGATATGCGCCGACTCAATGGCAAACGGTGAGTTATAATGCTTGATCAGTTCTTCGCGGATGGTTCCTGACCCGAAGCAGGATACGTATTCCGCTTCGAGCTTCAACAGACCGGCCACGGGGCCAACGCAGTGCGTCGCGTAGTGCATGGGCGGCAGACCTGGCCAGTAACCCGGCCATCCATCCATGTCCTGCTGGTGGCTGGCTTTCAGGAACTGAACTTTACCCAGTTCGCCTTTTTCGTATAACTCTTTGACAAACAGAAACTCACGGCTATAAACCACCGTTTCCATCATCATGTATTTTTTGCCGGACTCGTTACAAGCCCGCACGATTTCTTTGCATTCTTCAACAGTAGTTGCCATCGGAACAGTACAGGCAACGTGCTTGCCAGCGCGGAGGGCTTTCAGGCTTTGCTCAGCGTGGTTGTGAATTGGTGAGTTGATGTGTACCGCATCGACATTAGGATCGGCCAGCAATTCATCATAATCCGCGTAGCGTTTCTCCACACCAAAAGCATCGCCAATTGCATTTAGCTTTTCAGGCGTGCGCTGGCAGATGGCATACATATTGGCATTTGGATGCCGCTGATAAATGGGAATAAATTCTGCCCCAAAACCGAGGCCAACAATGGCTATATTAACAGAGGACATAAAGGGATTAACAGTTGGGGATTGAAAAGGAATTATACATCAAATGCGTAAAAACTACAGTGACTTTTCGGTGGCGTGGTTGGTTTCTAAAGCCAGTCCATTTTCCGATGCCGCGAGCGTTTCTAGTTTAGCCTGCATCAGGGCCAGTCCGTCGGTGGCTAATTGTTCCTGTGATTCAAACATCTTCCGAACAATGTGCGCTGCCGCAGCCAGATCAGGCGGGGTTAAGCCAAACGCCTCAATAGAGATGGTGCCTTTGTAATCAATTTCGTGCAACACCCGAAAAATGGCGTCGAAATCAACCTGGCCTTGTCCTGGTGTTGACCGGTCATTCTCCGAAATCTGAACGTGTGTCAGGTAAGGAGCGCAGCGGCGTAGGGCTTCGGCCTGGTTTTTCTCTTCAATGTGCGCGTGAAACGTATCGTACATCAACCGACAAGCCGGGTGATTAACGGCCTCCACGTACCGAATCAGTTCGTCGGCACTGGTCAGGAAAAAGCATTCGAAGCGGTTCAGGTATTCCAGAGACAGCGTAATGCCCTGCGTACCGGCATATTCGGCAATTTCGCGCATGCCTTCCACAGACCACGCCCACTCCTGCTCGGTAGCGGGTTTACCCGTGAAAGTTTTGAAGCCTGAATGATACGGCCCGGTCAGGACCGTTGCGCCCAGTGCTTTGGTACAATCTACTACACCTTTGATGCGCGCGACAGCCGCTTCCCGCACAGTAGCATCGGGACTGATCAGGCTAAATTCCGGCCCGGCAATCGAACAGGCCACCCGCTCCAGACCCAATTGGTCTAACTGCTTACCCAGACGCTCCCATTTCGGGACATGAGTATCACCGATGGGAACCTCGACAAAGTCATACCCTGCCTGCTTTAAAAACAGAAGCGTATCCGACAAGTCTTCCTCCATGGTTGTTGTCCACAGAAAAAGATTTATTCCTAGCTTGTTCATATAAAATCACGGAAAAGTAGCACAAACCTAACAATTATCTGCCTCTTTAGCTTAGCTTATTTTACCTAAGATTAGTAGGATTTTGATATGTTATCCCGAATCTAGCAATTTAATTCGTCAAAAGAGAGTCAAAATGGGGTTATACCGCTAAAGAGCTGTTTTGTTTTCTCAATCCATAAAGCCGTTCTTATTATAAAACGTAAATACAAAAAAAGCCCGTATCAATACGGGCTTTTTTCAGCAATAAATTCCGAAATTTTGCGAGTTCCTTACCGGTTGGCGGTCATGGCATTCATGGAAACTTCCACCATTTTTCCTTCACCAGATTTGGCTGTTTCATAGACGAAATAGGCTTTTTTATGCGTAGTGTCATACACATAATTTTTAAGCATCAAAGGCGAATCGGGCATCAGGCTACCTTTAGGCGTTATATCCGTTACCTGCATTTTCTCCCCTAGATTGACAATTTGATTGCCTCCTGGGCTAGCAATAATAAACCGGGGAGTAGCTTCTTTCTCGTCAATTAATTCAATCTGAGCAGGCTTGCTCGAAGGTGCCAAAGCAACTTTTACCGCCGAAGAAACCGTAAAGTCTGGATTTATACCGGAGATGTACAAGGTACTGTAGAGGTTCTTATCGCTCTCAAAGTTTTGGTTTGCAAGGTATATTTTGTTGTTCGCCACAAAAATTTGGCTTCTGTCTCCCGCAGATAGCGTGCCTGCTTCTTTGGCATTATCCAGCCGGGTCGACGAAACTTTTCCTTTATCATTCAGTACCACAACTTCCTGGTATGGCTTGAGAATTTTCTCCACATTCGTCGAAAGAACATGCAACTCAGCTCCTTTTTCAATCGCCAACTCTGGATAAAAACCCCGCGAATTCTCTGGCGATCCCTGTTCGATAGGATATTGATATTTCGGTTTTCCTTCCAGATCGATGAAAATAATGTTATGCCGGTTCTCTAACGGGTCTCTCTGTTTCTTACTGGCCATACTGACTAAACTCCGGTATGATAATAAGATTCCTCTGGGCTTGCCTGACTCATCGATAACTGGCGTAACACCGTTCAAAGACCGAATGTATTCAAATCCAGGGTCGATAATTCGCAAAATAGTACAGTTTTCATCAAAGACTATAAACTGGAACAGCTTGTACATCGCCCAGTTGTCTTTGTCTTTTTTGGTGACGATTCCAACGTGTAAGTTAGAACCCGGAATAGGATATATAGGGCTGCTTTCCAATACTCTTAAGCCTTCAAGCTGCCGCGCATTTTCTTCGCGGTTTTGCGCTTTGAGCATCTTGTAAACTAATTCGCCCGTAGCAGGATGAGAAATGATTGGTAGTTCAGACGGACTGGCGGCCAATGCATACCGGCCTCCTTCTGATTCGAAAGCGTATTTCCGCTTTACCTGTTTACCAGCCAGAAATGGGTATTTTTCTGCGGCTGCCGCGTAATTCAGTGTCACCGGTTTTTTGCCAGACATCTCATCCAGCCGGTCTGTAGAGAACATGTTGTATTTATTGTCTGGATCTAAGGCTGAAGGGGCAATAAACTCTTCCTGTTTACTAGTTCGTTTCAGCGTCGCGGGATTAAACCGGTTCGATATAAGCAAGGGAACAGCAGGTGTTGCTGGCATGCCTTGGGTGGTCGAGATACCAAGAACGGATGGATCGACCATGGCTCTGGCCATTTTGTTAAGAAAGCTGCCTCCTTTTTTCTCTTTCTTGACAATTTCAGGCCGGACCTCGCCTTCTATGCGGTGCCACCCATATACGTCAATTTCGCCAGAGCCAGCGTCAAGCTGAATAGCGGTCAAAACCGGCTTGTTGGTCGTTTTTTTATAGTCAGAATAATCGAAGGAAACTGACTTCTCAATTGTCTGTGCAAATGAGATAAAGGGAACAAAACAGAGAGGTAAAAGTTTTTTAACAGACATAAATGTTAATAAGTAAGATAAAATTACAGGCACAATTTATCATTACTTATTAACATTTATACATACGACTAGATCATATATTACAAATATTTCACCTTAAAGTTTAAGTAGTCTTCTTGAACGAAGATGTTACGCTTTTTGGCCTCGCTGCGTGAAATAATAAACCGGAATACCCAACCCTGCAATTAACAGACCCATACCCGTGTTGAAGGTTTTCTCTTTTAGAAGAATAACGCAAATCAACAGGCCTGCAACAATGTAAATAATGGGGACGAGCGGATAGCCAAATGCCCGGTAAGGCCGTTCTGTATTAGGTTCTTTCCGACGAAGCAGGAAGATGCCGCCGATGGTTACAATGTAAAAACACAGCGACGCAAAAGTGCAATAGTCGAGCAGGTCACCATAACGACCCGAAAGGCATAGGATCGAAGCCCAGAGACACTGCAACCACAACGCTTTCGCGGGTACGGAGTGTCGGTTTAGTTGCGATGCTTGCTTCGGGAAAAGGCCGTCTTTCGCCATGGCGTAATACAAGCGCGCACCCGCCAGAATCAACCCGTTGTTACAGCCAAACGTGGAAATCATGATGAGTAGCGCCATGATCCCGACGCCAATATCTCCGAAAATAACGGACGCGGCTGCCGTTCCCACGCGGTCGTATTCCGCAAACTGGATACCGCGGCTAAGTACGTCCGTAGCAGCCGGATCGCCTTTCAGCGGTAGCAGCGACAGATAGGAAATATTTGCTAAGGCGTAAATCGTCGTTACAATCAACGTACCCAGGAAAAGGCTCAGAGGAATGTTGCGGCGCGGATTTTTGATTTCCCCGGCAATAAAGGTCACGTTGTTCCAGGAATCGGCGGAGAACAAAGAGCCAATCATGGATGTCCCGAAAGCCAATAGCAAGGCGATTCCTGTCAGTGGCAAAACAGAAACGACATTTCCATCCGGATCCAAGGTCGTTTTGGTTGCCTCCCAGGCGTTGTCAAAATTAGCGGCCAGAGTTCCACTTCCGAGGCCCAGAGAAATGCCGACAATGATCAACCCCAGCAGGGCAATTATTTTAGCGGAAGTAAAGACGTTTTGAATGAGTTTTCCCGCCTGAACTCCCCGGCTATTTAGCCAAGTCAGCAGGACAATACTGGCAATGGCATACAGCGATCCAATCGTTATTTTGATGGAACCTAAGGTAAGAATTACGTTTTCAGGATTAAGTGCGGGAATAAAAACCGCCGAGAATTTAGTGAAGGCCACCGCCACTGCCGCAATGGTTCCCGTCTGGATAACGGTGAAAACGGTCCATCCGTAGACAAAACCGGTTAGTGAGTTATAAGCGCGCTGGATGTATACATACTGCCCCCCCGCTTTAGGCATCATCCCCGCCAGCTCGCCGTAGCTAAGTGCCGCCGCAACGGTGATTACGCCCGTAAGCACCCAGAGCAAAAGCAGCCAGCCTGTTGAGCCAACATTCCGCCCCATATCGGCAGAAACAATAAAAATACCGGAGCCAATCATGGTACCCGACACAATGAGCGTCGAGTCAACCAGGCCAAGGGAACGCTTAAAATCGGTTTGTTCTTCGTTTAAAACGTCTGTTGATTCTGACATGCGAGGAAAGAAGTTATGATCTCACCCCTAAACTAGAGAATTGAAGCGGTTTTTTCTCATCTCCGTCAACAAATCAACCTCAATAGGACATTTTTAGACTATTAGCGGTTAATTAAGGTATTTTTACACCTCTTCGTAGTCCACATAATCGCCTCCCTTGATTCGCGAGTCAGTAGCCCCGGGCGGGACATGATCTACCTTTGTTTTTCCTTGGTTTTTTTCGTACTGCTTAGCCGCCTTTTTCTGTGCGTTTACTAGTTGGCGCCCTACCAACAACCAAAATACAAAGCGTCGCACAGCGGGAACAAAAGCAATAATCAAGAAAACAAGAAACAGGTATTTTAACATGGTTATCAGGAGTTTGCTGCTGTATTGCTATCTACTCAGCCAGCTAATAAAGAATCGATCGTTTATCCTTTAACGAAAATTAGGGCAAAAGAGTTGACTGAAGCCTTTGAATTTTAAACGCAGTGTTTGCACTAACTACCACCACTAGCCAGCGGCGTAATTTAGGCGAACACTGCGTTTAGTCAAACTTATAAATTTTTCTTTTTCAATTCATTAACGGCAAACTCAGCCGCCCGCGCCGTGAGCGCCATGTACGTGAGTGATGGGTTTACACAGGAAGCAGATGTCATAGCAGCCCCATCGGTTACAAAAACGTTTTTAGCGCCCCAAACCTGGTTGTTTGCGTTTAGGACTGACGTTTTCGGATCGCGTCCCATCCGGGCCGTACCCATTTCGTGAATACCAATGCCCGGATTTTTTGTCAGGTCATTGCGTGTTTTGATGTTTTTTAGACCGGCAGCGTCCAGCATTTCAGCCGCTTCGTTCATCATCGCTACGCGCATTTTCATGGCATTTTCGCCCCAGGCTGCATCAAATTCAATAATCGGTAAACCCCACTTGTCTTTTTTGTCCGTGAGGCGCATGCGGTTCTTTTCGTCGGGCAATGTCTCGCCAAAACCACCCAGGTTGAACGTCCATTTACCAGGTTCAGTCAGCGACTCCTTGAAGGCTGGTCCGAAGCCTTTCATGGATGAGCCACGCACCCAGCTTTCGCGGCTGCCACCACCCTGATAGCCAAAACCACGAACGAAATCGCGTTTTTTGTCTTTACCCCAGTTGGCAAAACGAGGCAGATAAATTCCGTTCCCCCGCCGACCGTAGTAATACATGTCTTCCATACCGGCAAAATCGCCGCTGGCGCCTGCATTCAGGTGGTGATCCATAATGTTACGGCCCAACTGATCAGAATCGTTGCCCAGCCCATTCGGGAAACGCTTCGAGGTCGATTGCATCATCAACCAAGCCGTATTGATAGCCGACGCATTCAGGAAAATGATTTTGGCAAAGTATTCCTGGTGCTGTTTGGTATTCTGGTCAATTACGCGAACGCCGGTCGCTTTCTGCGTTTTATCGTCATAAATGACGTTATACACAATCTTATCCGTAACCACGGTCAACCGCCCTGTTTTGGCGGCGGCTGGCAGTGTAGACGACTGCGTGCTGAAGTAAGCGCCATACGGACACCCCCGAATACACAGGTTTCGGTACTGGCAGGTTGAGCGGCCCAGATCCGTCTGAATCTTCGTGGCTGCGGTCAGGATAGCCGGGCGCCCAATGGTCAGACGCCGTTCCGGGAAGTGCTTCTCGATGGACTTTTTCACATCTTTTTCCACGCAGTTCATCTGCATGGGGGGCTGAAATTCGCCATCTGGCAGCACATCCAGGCCTTCTTTGCTTCCCGAAACCCCAATAAATTTTTCAACGTATGAATACCAGGGGGCCAAATCTTTATAGCGAACTGGCCAATCTACCCCATGACCGTCTTCGAGGTTGGCCGTAAAGTCCTTTTCGTTCCAGCGGTAACTCTGGCGACCCCAGACCAGCGAACGCCCGCCCAGGTGATACGCCCGAACCCAGTCGAAGGGACGTTTTTCCTCATATGGATTTTCCTTGTCATTCTCAAATAGATACGCGTTTGGCTCATTGGCGGTATAACCCGTTCGTACACCGGCCCAGTATTCCTCGCGGGCCACGTTGTCTACCCGGCCCCGGTGTGCAAACTCCCAGGGGTCCTTCATGGCTGTTTCGTAGCCCGATATGTGTTTAATATCCCGACCACGCTCCAGCATCAGGACACGTAAGCCTTTCTGAGTCAACTCTTTGGCGGCCCATCCACCAGAAATACCTGACCCTACCACAATGGCATCGTAAGTCAGGGCTTTTTTTGCATCTATATTTAAATTCATGCGTTCTGTAGGAGAAATAAAACGTTTAAGACTAAAAACGGCACCTAAAAAGGGTTAGATTGCCCAGGCTTTCTGGCCTTTTTCCAGTTTCACACAGCCATCATAACGACCCGGAATCTGTACATAAGCCAGGGCTTTTGTGGCCCCGATTTCGGAGGTGAAATAACCGAGCAGGGTTAATTCTTTCATCAGGGTAAAAAACGGAGTAACCGGCTCATTCTTCTTGCGCGCTTCCTGTTTGATAGAGCCTGTTTCACTATCTACCTCATTGGATTTGGCGGTTGCAGTTTCTACCCAATCTGGCGGAGCGCCGCCCGCTTTCTGACCCGCCATTTTACCATCGTCCTTACCGCGTTTGATTTCTTTCTCCGCCCGATCTTCAAATTCCGTCAAGATGGCCGTTTTCTGCTCATTCGACAGCTCAACGAACGATTTATTATGCGCCTTTTTACTTTCCTGCTCTACATCGTCCAGCCCTTTTTGAAAGCTTTTCCGTTGCCGGTCGTCGTAACAATCCTTGAGCATCATTTCAACAAAAGGCCCTACACCCGCTGCTTTGGCTCCCGGCGTTGAGGTAGTCGGGATAATCATCTCGGCAATTTCAGCGAGCAGGGCCTGCTGATCGGCCGCTAAAGCAAAACTTGTTGGAGCCACACCACCGGCAACGGCTGGTTGAGGACTCGCCAAGATGGCTGCCATGGTTGGCGTGGAAAGGGTTCCGCCCATCAAGAGCGCCACTCGCTGTAAAGCATCTCTTCTATTCAACGTTGTAACGGATTAAAGTAAAAGGAACAATCTAGGCCCCCGCTATTTCATATGGCTAGTGGGGTAGTTAACAAGGCACTAAGCCCCGATTATGGCTACTAATTTAAACAATCTTAAGATAAATTATCCTTTTTTTACCAGGTTCTTACATCGTTTTTTCGACGACACCGCCTTTGCGGCTATCTACCGAAACAGTGTATTTGCCGGGATTTCCCTTGACGATCCAGCGTACTTTCACATTTCCCATACCTGGAATGCTAGGAACCTCGATGGTTGCCGGATTATTTTTTTGCTCTCTTGTCAAGCCCAGGTCCGCATTTTCGACAATCATGGCAGCCACAACATTGCCTCCTTTGAGCGTAATGTAATCGGGCCGCTCAATTTTGAATCTAACGTCGTGGGCCGAGTGCGTCGGAATAACGCGCTGGTTGATAATGACAGCCGTTACTTCGGTCAGACCATTATCCAGTGAGCGGGAAGAAATGTTCTGTATATCCAGTTTAGGCGTCTGATTGGCGTGGTAAAGTGTGAAGGCCATGTTCCGGTGTGCGTCTTCCTCAAGCATGAAACCGGGGTGGTTCCGAACGTAATTTTTCTTAGATCCACCAATCTCGATGTCGCCGTATTGCGGATGCTTGAACGACTTCCAGGGCACATACGCGTCATCAAACAGTAAATATTTACTAAACTGATTGAACTCATCGTTCTGAAAGCGATTGTCGTCGGTAGCTTTCTGGCGATACAGCAGATAGGAAGTCATTAACTCATTGGAAAACGTAAAAATCCCCCGTCCCAAAGCCAGCCAATCTATCTCACCTCCGTAAACGGTGTATAAATCTTTGTGGATAACGTAATAATTGTATCCCGGAATGATTTTCTCGCCTAGTTTTCCAATCACATCGTAGACTGCAATGTCCGAAGATGCATAATATTGCTGGTCTTCCTCCGCTCCTGGACCCCGTAGAAACATACCGCCGTAGTTGTGGTAGCTCTGGGCGCCGGCAATGTTCGGGTGGCTCATGATGTATTTCTTGATGGCCTGGGTTTCCGGCAGCGTACCGGGGTAGAACAGCGCCCCGCCCTGAATGTAATCGGGCTGCCAGCTCCAACCCCAGTCGCGGTTTGGATCGTAGCGACCCGCCCCGTCCTCGTTTACCAGCCCATCACCATCGTTGTCAATGCCTTCGTAGCCCAGAATTTCGTACTCGCCGGGTTCATCCGCCTTGGCGGGAATCAGGCGCAAAGGATCATTGGGATCTTGTTTCCAACGGCCCAGGGGCGATTTCCGGCGCATCTGCACAATATTTCCGTCCCCATCGAGATCATCATACCCATCCTCATCCACATAGCCATCGCCATCGTCATCCAGCGGCATCATGCCCGAACGCGGCGAATTGGCATTATTGGGTTTGCGGATAAAATCTTCACGCGCGTCCGGGTTGATGGACGGAGCAATGTAGAACGTTTTGTCTTTCAACAAATTGGTTATAAACTCCACGTTCCCAAAGTTTTCGGCCAGATACCAGGCCGTGTACATCGCGATTTCCGAGCCTTGTAACTCATTCGAGTGAATATTTCCGTCGATGTAAAAACCGGGTTTGCGTTCGGGGTTGCCGGTCTTAAAATCGGAGACAACCATTACCCATAGATCACGGCCCTGAAACGTTTTCCCCATCGACTCTACTTTGACCAGATTCGGGTGCGCTTTGGCCATGTCCTGGCAAAATTTAGCGATTCCCGCGTAGTCGTTGTAGTGGTTCCAACGCATCGGGACTTTCGGATTAGCCGGGGAGCCAATTGCTCGCAAACCCGTTAATTCGTCGCTGATGGCCTGCTCTTTTGAATTGGTTTTCTGCTGCGCAAAGGCAAGGTATGAACAAAGGCTAAACGCCAGTATTAAAAGCTTTTTCATTCGACTTACTTCAGATTTACGTCTACTGATTTGATACCCGTCATGGCATTGCCCGCTTCCAGCGTAGCCCGACCGTTTCCGCTCACGAGGAAGCTTACTTCCATCGACTCGCCAGCCCCCATAGCTCCCCGAAGAAGCAAGCGACGTCCTGACACCACGGTCTGGCCATTTCCTGTTTTCAGCTCAATTTTCATCTTGGGCACAAAACGTACACGATCACCTAATTCAGCACCCGTAGGCAGTAATCCTTTGTTAACCACCTGCGCCGTTATCCGCGTCAGTCCACCCGACAGACTTTCGGTACGCAGATTCACAATGTCGATCACCGGCATCTGGCGCGCAAAGCTGGTCAGGAATTTGAGGTGCTTGTCCGCCGCTTCATTCAGAAATTGCACGGGCGGATTATTTTTGGCATAAGGTGCAAGGCCACCTACCTCTACTTTTTTACCCGGAAAATCGGGGTGGTTAATGGACGTCCAGGTTACGAATGCATCTCGCAGGTTATTGGCATCGGCCCATTTCAGGAATTTCACTTCCTCATTGTCAGAGGCTTTCGTGCCGGCTTTGGCTTTCGCTGTATCGGCAGAGGTCGTTTTTGGCACCCACCAGCCTGGGGTCGAGAAGCTTAGCCGTCCGTAGTGGTAGTATGCCGTCTGCGCAAAGTTTCCTTTCGTGGCTGGCATCGCTGGTGCATCTTTCAAACCCGTTTGCACGTTGTATAGCTTTGACACAAGATCGCCAACAGTGGCATCTTTTTCCAGAACACCCGTTACAATCCGTTTTGTGGTTTTAGCCCGGTCGAATTTAGGCGCTTCCGAAAGGTTGTTATACGGGCCGAAAGTAAAGACTGCGTAGACGTTGGATGCCTTGTAAAGGAAGTTAAGCAATGCCTGATTTTCCGGCTCCGAAACCGCCATTTCGCCCGAACCGGGCACAAAAATGGGATAATCGAAGGTAAAATTCTTGTCGAGATTAACCCCGCCAGGGCCGTCTTCGTTAAACTGGCCGTCTTTGTCATTATCAGTCCCTTCCGAGATTAGCAGGTAGCGTCCAGCCTCCCCTTTCGACGGATCGGCTTTAACCAGCACCCGTGGATCTTCTTTACTAGGCACAAAAAGCCCCGTCGGATCTTCGACCCGCACTTGCGTAATTAACCCGTCGCGGTTCAGGTCTTCGAATGGATCTTCGTTCACGCGTCCATCGCGATCATCATCCGTTTCGGCGCCGTTGCCGCTGCGTTCGTAGCGTAGCGGGCTCGTAAATTGCTCCTGCGCGTCGGGATTTACGCTCGGAAAAATGTAAAAGGTTTTACTGTCCAGGAGACGTGCCACGCTATCCTGATTCGAGCTAGCGAGCAGTTTTTCAGCTAGTTGAACGGCCAGTTCACTCCCAGCCAGATGAGTTCCTTCCACGCCTGCTACGATAGCCACGGCGGGTTTCTGAGCGGCCTGGCCACGCCCTACGGTCAATAACCACACCTCTTTGCCCCCCCGCGATTTGCCAATTGACTGCAAATTGGTCAAGGCGTTGTAGCGACCGGAGAGGGCTTTTAATCGACTGGTGAGCTGAGCGTGAGAGTTATAACCTGGTGTCTGGGCGCTTGCTAGCACAGGGACAAAACAACCAGCAAAAACAAAAAGCAGTATACGTTTGAATACCATTTAGTTAAGTAAACGAAGAAAGAATAAACGGAAGTTTGTTGACGCTCAAAAGTAAGGAAAAAGTGAATTGAGCGGTAGATAATCTGCTATTCCTGCGCAAAAGCCGCTTATTCAAGCACTAATCTGGCTTTTCTCAATCACATGGAAGCAAAAAAACCAGCTTTCAAAGCTGGTTTCTTTTCGGAGGTAACAAAGGTTATTTACTAAGTGAGAACTTTCGCCACGAAAGTTTATTTTAATATTTGATCCTAGTTAAGTAGCGACCTAAACCACTACTCAACTTTTATTTAGGCCTTTATTTATAAATATTATTGCGGTCGTTTTCTATAAATTTTCCGCTAATAATAGAAGATCAACCGTGGATGAGCGGGACGATTAGATCCAACAAACCACCCTTTAGGTTGACTACTAACAATTAGTAATTTTTGGAGAAAATAAGGGTTAGTGACACTGGCTGAAGGCGCCGTTGCGTTGTGAAGAATTCATCAGAAAAACAGGCAGATGTAGCTAATGCTAACATAGACAGACGAGTTAAAAGTGTACAAGTTAACAGCGGTGGTATGTGATCGTCTTTTCATTTATCCCGAAAAGAAGGCAATTACTTACTTACTGATTAGTACGCTAAATTTGTAGACACAAGATCCAGAAGCTCTTCAATGGCCAATAGGCTGTGTGCGTTTATAGTGCAAAAAACGGCCTAAATGAGGCATTCTACCAAAAAAACAGGATAGACTTGATATAGACAGCCTTTGCGAATAGACAAAATGTTACCATTTTTACTGTTTTATTACCCTAGTTAGCCGTGCCAGCTCTGTCTTTGTCCGTTATTTTTAGAAAAGTACCTTCCACCTATGCAACTGCCTTTGAGCATTACACGCTTTCCATTAGCCGCAGCCGTTTGAGGTATCTGCTTTGGGCCTCCATTGTTATTTTTCTTCAGATCGTTTTATTAGACATTATTAAGTACCGCAGTAAGATCCTTTTTTCCGATCCGATTCATCTTTACATGCTGTATTTCCAAGGTGTAATGATAATCAGCATTGGGCTGGCTGTTTACACCTTAAAGAAGTGGCCTCGGGGTGCACACTATTTATCGCGGCATGTCCGTATAAGTTACTATGCCTGTTTGACTATGGGTAGCCTTTATCTTATTGGTCGATCTGTTTTTGTTTATCTGGAAAGAGGGTCGCTGAACTTTTACATGACCGCCCTGATCACCCTTCAGCTTTTACTTCTGACCAACTGGAAAGCCCGGATTTGTATCTCCGTCGTTGGCCTTTTATCCATGAGTACCCTGATTTATCTCTTTCCTCCTATTTCGGGTAGCTCCATAAAAATCTCTTATATATACGAATGCATCGGGATCACTTTTATGACTTTTCTGGGATCGACCTATTTTTACAACCTGGAAATACAAAAGTTTTTAAACCTGCATACCATCCAGATACAGAAAGAAAAACTGGAAACATACACGTGTCTGCTTGAGCAGGAAAAACAGCAACAAGACCACAAACTGGAGCAACGCAGCCGCGAGCTAACCAGCTATACCCTACAGGAAATGAAAAACAGCCGCTTTCTGGAAGAAATCAGAAAAAGTATTCAACAAGAGGAACCGGCTGAAATAAAAAAAATTCCTAACCTGATCAGCATCCATTTGCAGGGTGAAAGCAAGTGGACCTACTTTAAAGATGTATTCGAAAATGTGCATCCCGACTTCTTTAGCCGCGTTCACGCGCAATTTCCGGCCCTAAACTCGAATGATATACGCCTGATCGCGCTGCTAAAAATGAAGCTTAGCACCAAGGAAATTGCGGATATTCTGGGCATTTCGCCTCAAAGTGCCAACACCGCCCGGTATCGATTGCGGAAGCGGCTGCAACTCAATCCCGATGACGATCTGGAAAAGCTGATTTATCAGTTGTAATCACCCAAAAACAAAAAATTACGTTTCCAGTTAAAAGCATATAGTCTATATCCACACCATAAAAAAGGCCTGTTCATCGATGAACAGGCCTTTTAACCTTCTTATTTCGCTTTTTTAATCGACGGTAATCTCGTCGGCAGCTACCCAGGCGTCCTTACCCGCGTTAGGCATTCCGGCAGGGACTTTACCCACATTCTGGGCAATCACCCGTACGTACCGCGCGTTCGTCTGTCCGAAGGTAATGATCTGCTTAAGCACTTCTTTTTTGCCCCGCTCGGTTGGGTCCAGTGTTACCACCTTGACCGATTTAAACGCCTTTCCATCGTCAGAAACCTGAACGTCAATCTGTTTTGGCAATAAAACATTCCCTGCTGTCGCCTTCACCAGTCCAATCGTCACCATGGTTATCGGTTGCGCCGCCCCCAGATCAATCGTTGCGTTAAAGTCGGCATTTTTCACGCCCGCGATGCCCCGGATATCATCCAGGTAACCAATCGCTGAGCCTGGTTTGCCATCCGTCAGAACAGCCAGATCGGCATTTTTAGGCCGCGTTGCTGCCGTAGCCAGTTGAACGCTTTTGCCCGTTGCTTTCGACACAATATAATTCCAGGACTGAACTTCGCCCATTACCTGACCGCCTTTGACAGCCACCGCCTTGACGGTTCCCGACTGCGTTAATACCAGTGGTTTGTTATACGCCGCCGATTGCAGCATAGGCTCACTTCCGTTCAGTGAGTACCGAATCTGGCAATCGTCGTCTTTCGCTTTGAGCGTAACGCGCAGGCCACCGTCCTTGGTCGGCGTTGTCTCGGCCAGCACATCGTAAAAGGCCCGGGAGTAGCTCACGTTTAGGAAGCCAAGCCGCTCAAGGTGCGGCTGAATCCGCTTGCTGAAATCTTTCCAGTCTTTTTGTTCACGCGGAGTCCAGACCACTTCCGACAAAGCCGCCGCCCGTGGCCAAACCATGTACTCAACGTGCTCCGGCGTTTTTATGTACTCCGTCCAGACGTTGGCCTGTGCCCCGATGATGCGTTTCTGCGCATCGGCTGACAAATTCTGCGGCGTTGGTTCGTACGAGTACGTTTGTTCCAACGGCAAGAATCCACCAATCGACGTTGGTTCTTGTGTCGGATCTGACTGGTATTTATCCAGATACAAGAAATTTCCCGGCGTCATAATGGCGTCGTGGCCTTGTTTTGCCGCCGCAATCCCGCCTTCGGTTCCGCGCCAGCTCATGACGGTCGCGTTTGGCGACAGACCACCTTCCAGAATTTCGTCCCAACCGATGATTTTACGTCCTTTTGACGTCACCCATTTGTCGATTCGGGTGATGAAATAGCTTTGCAGTTCGTGCTCATCTTTCAGCCCTAACTTCTTAATTAAATCCTGACAGAATTTGCTTTGTTTCCAGGAATCTTTCGGGCACTCATCCCCACCGATGTGAATGTACTGGCTGGGAAACAGCTCCATTACTTCCGTCAGGATATTCTGCAAAAACTCAAATGTTTTGTCATACGGACAGAACACCTCCGGAAAAATACCCCATTTGGTGGCCGTTTCGTAGGGTCCGCCCGTGCAACCGTACTCGGGATAAGCCCGCAGAGCCGCCAGCGCGTGACCCGGCATTTCAATTTCGGGGATAATCGTCACGTATTTGGATTGGGCATATTTCACCACCTCCCGAACTTCATTCTGGGTGTAGAAACCATCGTAAGGCTGGCCGTCGAAGCGCTGCGGGTCCGATTCATAATAGTGGCCAATGATCGTTTCTTTCCGTTCTGCTCCCTGCTGGGTTAATTTCGGATACTTTTTGATTTCAATTCGCCAGCCCTGGTCGTCGGTCAGGTGCCAGTGAAACGTATTCATTTTATGCAGCGCAATCAGGTCGATGTATTTTTTAACGAATGCCACCGGCATGAAATGGCGGGAAACGTCCAGGTGCAAGCCCCGGTAGCTATAGCGCGGTTTATCCTCAATGCGGCAAGACGGAATTGCCCAGTCGATCACCATTTGCGTATTCACACTTCCCCGGAACACCTCGCTCGGTAAAAGCTGCATCAGCGACTGAACCGCATAAAAGAATCCTTTGGGGTTGAGCGCTTCAATCGTAACGACTTCTGGTTTGATATCAATGCGGTAGCCTTCTTCACCAATACTGGCATCCTGCGAAGGCTGAAAAGAAATCAGATTTCCGGGAAGCGCCATTTTATTGCTATTGCGAACTGCCACCTTCAGGCCGCTGGAAGCGTTAAGCTGGTTAGTAAACAGATCGGCAATGGATTTTACCTCGTCGTTTCCCACAGGAACCATGACCGTGGTAGTATTACTGAGCTGAAATTTACCCTGGCGGGCCTCCAGTTTAGCCGGTTTAGGAATAATTGGGTATTCATTGGCTGACTGGCTAAATCCCACCGAGGACATTAGTAAGCCAAGCCATAAGAAACTGGCTTTGAGCATAAGGGTTAGTTTTTAAAATTTTTAATTATTCAAAAGTAGCGAAAAACCAGCAAGAACATTAAGATAGATACCTACCATTATTGCATGGCCTATTTTGAGGGACTTTGCGTATAATATAGGAAGCAATCAGACAAGAAATTTCCGCGCGACCTGATAACGGAAGCTAACTTTTCTGGTACATTTGAACTCATTCGCTCTTACCTTTTCTATGAAGCTCCTGCACTTTACCTTTCTCTCGCTCCTATTTTTTGCCCAGATTTCACTTGGCCAGACTGCCAAGGGAGTACTCAAATCTGAATTTATTTACGAACAGGCTCCGTTTCCTTCCTGCCATGCTTCGACGCTGGCCGAAACGCCGCAGGGCATCGTAGCCGCCTGGTTTGGCGGTACCCACGAAAACAATCCAGACGTGGGGATCTGGTTTAGTCAGTTAGTGAACGACAAATGGACCGCCCCGGTCGAAGTCGCAAATGGCGTGCAGGCCGACGGAAAACGGTACGCCAGCTGGAACCCGGTCTTGTTTCAAATGCCCAACGGTCCGCTGCTGTTGTTCTTCAAAGTGGGTCCCAGCCCGTCAACCTGGTGGGGGATGCTAACCTCCTCGACCGACGGCGGCAAGACCTGGGCCAAACCGACGCGCCTGCCCGAAGGCATCCTGGGACCGATCAAGAACAAACCGGTTTTGCTTTCGTCGGGCCAGTTGCTTTGCCCATCGAGCAGCGAACACGATGGCTGGCGCCTGCATATGGAAACCACCGCTGACGGCGGCAAAACCTGGAAAAAATCGGAGCCGCTCAACGATGGCAAGACCTTTAGCGCCATTCAGGCCAGTATTCTGTTTCACCCCAACAACCGCCTGCAATTGCTTTGCCGCAGCAAAAACAAAGCGGTTCTGGAAGCCTGGTCGAGCGATAACGGCAAAACCTGGTCGGCGCTTCAGCCCACGAGTTTGCCCAACCCTAATTCGGGTACGGATGCCGTCACGCTCCGCGATGGTCGTCAATTGATCGTGTATAACCATACCGCTAAAGGACGCTCGCCGCTCAACGTGGCTCTTTCGCCCGATGGCAAACGCTGGCAAGCTGCTGCCGTGCTGGAAAACGAAGCGGGTGGCGAATTTTCGTATCCCGCCGTTATTCAAAGCCGCGACGGACGCGTGCACATTACTTACACGCATCACCGGAAGAAAATCAAGTATGTGGTTCTCGATCCCGCCAAGCTGGAACTTACCGATATAAAAGACGGAAATTGGCCGAATCGGTAAGACCCTAACGCGAATTTCAAGCTGCATTCGGCCTAATTATTCCGTATCTTTGCAGCTGTTTTCAAAATCTGCAATACCGTGAGTTATAAAGAATACAAAAACCTGAACTACCCTCAGGTTGCCGAAGACGTTTTACAGTTCTGGAAAGCGAACCGGGTGTTCGAGCAATCGGTCGAAACCCGCGAAGGCCAGCCGACATTTACCTTTTATGAAGGCCCACCATCCGCCAATGGCGCACCTGGTATTCACCACGTCATGGCCCGGACCATCAAGGATATTTTCTGCCGTTACAAAACGTTACAAAATTTTCAGGTAAAACGGAAAGGCGGCTGGGATACCCACGGCCTGCCCATCGAGTTGCAGGTTGAAAAAGAACTGGGTATCACCAAAGAAGATATTGGCAAGAAAATCAGCGTTGAGGAATACAACCAGAAATGCCGCGAGACGGTCATGCGCTTCACCGACCAGTGGAACGACCTGACCGAGAAAATGGGCTACTGGGTTGACCTCGACAATCCGTACGTTACGTACCATAACGAATACATCGAATCGATCTGGAACCTGCTGAAGCGGCTGTACGACAAAGGTTTGCTGTACAAAGGCTACACGATCCAGCCCTATTCACCCAAAGCCGGAACGGGTCTTTCGTCGCACGAGCTAAACATGCCGGGGACGTATAAAGACGTGAAAGACACGACCATTGTGGCCATGTTCCAGGTAAAAGCAGGCATGCAGGCCGACGCCTTGCTGAGTACGCCCGATGGCAATCCAAGCTACATCCTGGCCTGGACAACCACGCCCTGGACCCTGCCCGCCAACTCGGCGCTGACCGTTGGTGGAAACATCGACTATGTACTGATCAAAACCTTCAACCCGTACACGCACGAACCGGCTAACGTGGTGCTGGCCAAAGCACTGGTGAGCCGCTGGTTCTCGGAGAAAGGATCCAACGGAGACTTTGAAGGGTACGCTGCTTCGGATAAAAAGCTGTTACCGTGGGCGATCCTGAAAGAATTTAAAGGGTCCGAACTGGCTGGAATTGAATACGAACAATTGCTGCCTTACGTGCAGCCCAGCACACCCGCTTTCCGCGTCATCCTCGGCGATTTCGTCACGACGGAAGACGGTACTGGCGTGGTGCACACGTCGCCTACCTTCGGGGCGGATGACTTCCGGGTTGCCCAGCAGAACGGCATTCCGGCGATCATGGTGCAGGATGAAACCGGCAAAGACGTGCCCATCGTGGACAAACAAGGCCGGTTTGTGAAAGAAATTGGCGAGTTCGGTGGCCGTTACGTCAAGGAACAATACTACTCGGACGAAGAGCAGGAAGACCCGGAATTTAAGCCAACGGACGTGCTGATTGCCATCAAGCTGAAAGAAGAAGGCAAAGCTTTCCGCGTCGAGAAATACGAACACCCTTACCCGCACTGCTGGCGGACGGATAAACCTGTCCTTTATTACCCGCTTGATAGCTGGTTTATCAAGACAACGGCGGTGAAAGACAAGCTAGTTGCCCTGAACAAAACCATCAACTGGAACCCCGAAAGCACCGGAACAGGTCGTTTTGGCAACTGGCTGGAAAACCTCGTGGATTGGAACCTGAGCCGCAGCCGCTACTGGGGAACGCCCCTGCCGATCTGGCGGAGCGAAGCCACGGCGGGTACTCGCCAGGAGGAGGTTTGCATTGGTTCGGTAGCTCAATTGAAAGAGCTTGTCGAAAAAGCTACGGCCTCAGACGCGCTGTCGGAAGATCAGAAAGCAAAGAACGAAGCCTATTTACAAAAACTGGCGTCGAGTGATTACGACCTTCACCGGCCTTATGTGGATGAACTATACCTGATTTCGGAGTCGGGTCAGGTGATGCAGCGTGAGCTAGACCTGATCGACGTTTGGTTCGATTCGGGAGCGATGCCCTACGCGCAGTGGCATTATCCGTTTGAAAATAAAGACGTTTTCGAGAAGTCGTTCCCGGCTGATTTTATCTCGGAAGGCGTTGACCAGACACGCGGCTGGTTCTTCACCCTGCACGCCATTGCCGGTATGCTGGGTACGCTGGACGGCGAAACAGAATCGTCGGTGGCGTTCAAAAACGTAGTTTCGACGGGTCTGGTGCTGGATAAAAACGGCAACAAAATGTCGAAGCGGCTGGGCAATGCCGTTAATCCGTTCTCGACGCTAGCACAATACGGTCCCGATGCCACCCGCTGGTACATGATCACCAACGCCGAACCGTGGGACAACCTGAAATTCAATCTGGACGGTATCACGGAGGTGCAACGCCGCTTCTTCGGTACACTGACCAACACCTACGCGTTCTTTGCGCTGTACGCCAATCTGGATAATTACACGGTGGCCGAAAGCCGCACGATTCCGGTCAGTGAACGCCCGGAACTGGATCGCTGGATTTTGTCGAAACTGCAATCGCTGATTCTAGAAGTAGAGGCCCAGTTGGATGGATATAACCCTACCAAAGCAGGTCGGGCGATTCAGGATTTCGTGAACGATCAGTTGTCAAACTGGTACGTGCGTCTCTGCCGCCGCCGTTTCTGGACCGGCTCTGCTTCCACGCAGGACGGTACTGAAGACGCTAAAATTCTGGATGATGACAAGCACGCAGCTTACGAAACCCTGTACGAATGTCTGGTGACCGTATCCAAGCTGATGTCGCCGATTGCGCCTTTTTACGCAGATTGGCTCTACCGCAACCTGACCGGCAACGAAAACGAATCGGTTCACCTGACGACTTTCCCGAAAGCGGAACAGGACTTAATCGATAACGATCTGGAAACGTCGATGGGTCTGGCGCAGGATGTTAGTTCGCTGGTTCACTCGCTCCGCAAAGGACATAAAATCAAAGTGCGTCAGCCATTGACCAAAGTCCTGATTCCGGTGCTGAACGAAACGACCCGGCATCAGATCGAGCACGTTGCTCCGATTATCCAGTCGGAAGTGAACGTAAAAGCCGTTGAGTTTATCGACGATACGTCGGGCATTTTAAAGAAAAAAATCAAGCCGAACTTCAAGGCGCTCGGACCAAAATTTGGCCCAATGATGAAAGACGTAGCGGCCACGATCAACGCTATGACCGAAGACGATATCAAGGCGCTGGAACGGGCCGGGGTGATGCAACTGGCGATTGGCGAGATTACGATGGCCGACGTTGAAATCCTGACAGAAGACGTTCCGGGCTGGATTGTAGCGAGCCAAAGCGGGCTGACCGTCGCGCTCGATGTTACCGTCACCGACGAACTGCGCCGCGAAGGAATTGCCCGGGATTTTGTCAACCGGATTCAAAACCTTCGCAAAGACCGGGATTTCGACGTAACAGATAAGATTCGGATTGAGTTGGAAAACAACAACGTCATGCTGGCCGACGCCATTGAAACCAACAAGCCATACATCTGTCAGGAAGTGCAGGCGCTATCGCTGGATCTGGTTTCAGATCTGAACGGCGGCGCGGCTGAGATTGAGATGGATGAATTTCTGCTGCGGGTGAAAGTCGATGTAGTCTAACGATTTTCGCTCGTTGAGTAAGTCCCTTAAAAAGTCAACTGTTCGCGCCTGGCTGAGTCAACACCGCTCGGCCTGCGTGCAATGGTTGACTTTTTTTGTGGCCTGCTGTGTGGTTCTGCTTGTTATCCGCCTGCCCTTGAACCGGCGCTGGTTTCAAAAGCAGGTAGGTACTTATTATCGACAACGGCAGCAATTTGGACATAACGACTCTATTGATTTTAGGCTTCGTAAAAGTGCAGGCCCAGCTTATACCTACGCAGCCATCCTCCGCCGAAATTGCCAACCCACTGACTACGTGCTCATTCCACCGCAGCGGTATCTGCTCGACAAGGCGTATTCGCCGAAGCAGCACAGCGAGATTTTTGCCTGGGTTTATCCGAGTGTGATGTATTATTACGCCCGTGGCCACTATCAACTGCTGGAAATGCACCAACCCGATTCGCTGCTCGAAAAAGCAACGCACACCTTTCTGGTTCAGAACGGACGCTTAGACTTAACGCCCCTGACAACTAAGAATCGGCAGGCGGTCCTGTCGTTATTTCGTACCTACAACCCGGCTTTCTGCTGTTACACG
The DNA here is from genome assembly GCF_021484805.1 of Tellurirhabdus bombi. Lineage (NCBI taxonomy): Bacteria > Pseudomonadati > Bacteroidota > Cytophagia > Cytophagales > Spirosomataceae > Larkinella > Larkinella bombi. The sequence goes on from NZ_CP090557.1 coordinate 194,686, forward strand.
CTTCAGCAGGCCAAGCCTTACCTGCCAGCCCGATGACGTTCCTGGCCAGTATTCTGCTTCTGCTCCAGTTTCTTACGGGTGCGGGCCTGCTGCTCTGGCTGCGTCCGGTTCAGTCGCGGGTTAGTTTTGTTGCGCTCTCACTGCTCGTTGGTTTAGGGATTAGTTCGGTGGTGCCGTTGGTCTTGGAAGTCGCCGCTATTCCGTTGCGGAGAACGATTGTATTCCCGGCGGTCTTTTTGCTAATGATGCTTTGTAATTTCAATACAGTCAGAAAGCTATCTCATCTAAAACAAGTGTTTTCCCAGAAAGGCAGGGGCTTCCAACTTTGCGAACTTCCGTTGCTGGGACTGGTGGGTTATCTACTTTTCATTAGCGCCTGGAAAGCGGCCTGGTTTGCCAATATTTCGTTCGATGCAATTGTGGGACCCGATTTGGTAGCCACGTATGCCGTGCGGGAGGAGCAACTGGTTTCTTCTGTTTTCACGAAACACCTCCCCACTGCTTCGCTGTACAGCAACCAACCGTTTTACGCGCCCTTCACGGCGATGAGTCAAATCATGTACCTGCTGACGGGTCTGCCTTTTGGGAAGCTCTGGCTAACGGCCTTGGTGGTAGCCTTCAATCTATTTCTATACGCCGAACTGCGGCGGCTGGTGCATCCGCTTTTGCTTACGTTGCTTTTCGCGGTTTACTGGTGCACGCCTGAACTGTTTGCGTATACGTTTCTGATACAAACTGATTACAGCAACATGGCCTTCTTTGCCGCTTCGGTCTGGCTGCTTCACCGTTACTTTACTACTTCGAAAACAGGCGTTTTAGCTACGAGTATCTTATTGATGACGCTTGCTTGCTGGACGCGCACGGAAACGTTCTTTTTTGTGCCTATTGGCGTAGGATTTGTTTTTCAAAAAGAATATAAGCAGAATTGGCGGCGAGCCGTCAAGCTTAGCATTGGGATGATTCTTTTTCCAGCTTTAACCCTTCTTTGCTGGAACGTTGGTTTTATGCACTGGTATTTGCCCACTGCCGCCAACACGGGAAGCAGCTTACTTACTTTCGCTTCGTTTGATTACCAGAAGACGTTTACCGCGATGAATAAGGACGTAATTTTGCGACCGGATTACTGGAACTACCTCATCCCTTTCTTCGGCACGTTAACGCTCATCAATTTGCTCTTTTTTCGAGATCGGCGGGGTTTGTTCTTTTTAATCTGGCTGATCGGGTTGTACCTGATCTTCGGCTTAATTCTTCAGCACATCAACGGGGCTAATGTTGCTTATACCTTCCGGCGGGGGTTTTTCAAGGCCATTCCGCTGATGGTCATGTATCTGGCCTCATCCACCCTGTTTCAAAAAATGTCGCAGTGGCTGGATTCGATTAACCTAAGCCCCAACGGTCATTCCCACACCCCACAACAGAACAAATAACAGCGTTGTCATGGCCAGTTGCCCCAGACGCGGGTTTAGTTCGCGGGCCTGCTGGTGATTCCCTACGGCGCGGCCATTCAGAATGAACAACGGAAACGTAAGCAGGTATAAAAATTGCCAGCCCGTCGAAGCTGTCATAAAGGTATAAACCAGCGCACAAGCCATCCCACCCGACAGCAGCAGCCAGTGGTACTGGATAGCCCGCGCCCGGCCCAGCCGCACCGGAACCGAGTTTTTCCCCGTCTTGGCATCTGTCTCAATGTCCCGGATGTTGTTGATATTCAGCACCCCGGTTGCGAATAGACCAACACTGGTCGCAGGGAGCAACAAGCGAAAATCAAAATTCTGAGTATGCATAAAATACGTGCCCAAAACGCCAACCCAGCCGAAGAAAAGCAAGACAGCAATATCACCGAAGCCACTATAGCCATACGGTTTTTTACCGTTGGTATACGCAATGGCAGCGCCAATACAGAGCAAGCCCAGCACCAGAAAAGCCCAGAACACATTCGATGAAGCGCCACGCAACGCCTCGGCCAACAACCAGACGCCCGACATCAGCGAAAGTACCGATGTAATAATTACCCCAGTGAGCATTTTCTCTTTGGTAATCAGGCCCGTAGCAACCGCCCGACGCGGGCCAACGCGCTCTTCGGTGTCTTTACCACTAATGGCATCGCCATAGTCATTGGCAAAGTTGGAAAGGATTTGAAGGAAAATGGTAGTCAGAGCCGCCAGAATGGCAATCAACCAACTAAAGTGACCCGCCGCTGCGGCCAGAAAGCTGCCTAAAATAATGCTGGCCAGAGCCAGTGGCAACGTACGCGGCCGCGCTGCTGCCAACCAGTTTTTTGTCATGGTAAAGAGCGAAAACAGGAAAGAGCGAAAGAGTGACCCGCTATGCCGCAATCACGCTTTCGCTCTTCCATCCTTTCAATATTAGATTCCGATCGCTTTCTTGAACTCTTCGTCGGTTGGTTTCACCTTCGAGGCGAAGAAGTGCGTTAATTCACCTTTTTCGTTAATAACGTATTTGCAGAAATTCCAGGTAGGAACTTTATCGTTCCAGCCGTTCATCGACTTATCAGACAGCCATTTGTAAATGGGAGCCTGGTTTTCGCCGATTACGTCTACTTTCTCAAACATCGGAAATGTGACGCCATAATTCTTTTTGCAGAACTCAGCAATTTCCTCGTTTGTGCCCGGATCCTGGCTTTTAAAGTTGTTGGCCGGGAAACCCAATACAACTACTTTATCGCCATGTGCTTTGTAAAAAGCTTCCCAATCTTCAAATTGGGGCGTAAAACCACATTTGGACGCCGTATTCAGAACAACCACTTTTTTACCCCGAAACTGCTTCAACGAAACGGCTTTGCCTTCGATGGTTTTTACGGTAAAATCGTACAATGTTTTAGTCGGAGCCGCCGCCGATTCCGGGCGCACAGCTACTTCGCTTTTGTCGCTCAACAGAAATTTAATGATTGGTTTTACAGACACAAAACTTGATAATACTACGGCTAAAACAACGCTAGACGCAATCAGAATTGACTTTTTCATAATGTCTCTACAACGTTACCGCTGTCCCTTTTTGTTAGTTAAAATGAAAGATTCTGTATCATTCAAAGAGAACACAGCAGGACGTTTCGCCGGTTGGTCGCCGTAGTGACGCGATGCTGTGCGGTACTTAGCTACATCTTGATTGGTACTTCAATTCCTAATAACTGCATTGCTTTCTGGATAGTTTCGGCCACGGCGTACGAAATTGCCACGCGCACCTTCTGCTTGGTCAGGTCCGTTTCGGAAAGAATTGAAAGCTCGGCGTAAAACTGGTTATACGTCTTAGCCAGGTCGTAGGCATATTGCGCCAGATAAGACGGGGCGTAGTCGGCACCCGCTTCGGCGATGCGTTGCGGGTATTCGTTCAGCAGAAAGATAATCTGTTGTTCGATGACCGACAGTTCAACCTGCTCGATGGCCTGCGTCCGGCTGTGTCCCATTTGTTCGGCTTTCCGAAGAACCGACCGAATCCGGGCGTGCGTGTACTGAATAAATGGTCCAGTATGACCTTGAAAGTCAATGGATTCCTGCGGATTGAAGAGCATCCGTTTTTTAGGCTCTACCTTCAGCAGATAATATTTTAGGGCACCCAGCGCCAGCATGTGATACAGGGCCTTTGCTTCGTCGCTGTCAAAGTCTTCGATTTTGCCCAGGTCGCGCGTGCGTCCCTCGGCGGTTTCGTACATCGACTGCACCAGTTCATCGCCATCTACCACGGTTCCTTCCCGCGACTTCATTTTGCCGCTTGGCAAATCAACCATGCCATACGACAGGTGGTAACATCCGTTGGCGTACGGACGGCCAAGCCGCTTCAGGATGGCAAACAGAACGTCGAAATGGTAATCCTGCTCATTGCCAACCACCCAGATTGCTTTGTCGTTGTGGTAGTCCTGGAACTTCAGGTCAGTGGTTCCCAAATCCTGGGTTATGTAAACCGACGTACCATCGGAGCGCAGCACCAGCTTATGGTCCAACCCTTCTTCGGTCAGGTCGATCCAGACAGAGCCGTCTTCTTTCCGGTAGAAAACCCCTTTTTCCAGCCCTTCTTCGATCACGTCTTTCCCGAGTACGTACGTCTGCGATTCGTAGTACGTTTTATCGAAGGAAACACCAATTTTTCGGTACGTTTCGTTAAATCCGGCGTACACCCACTCGTTCATCTGCTTCCAGAGAGCGATGGTTTCTGGATCGCCCTGCTCCCACTTGCGGAGCATTTCCTGCGCTTCCAGCATAAAAGGAGCCTTCTTTTCAGCTTCCTCTTTGGCCATGCCCCCCGCCACTAACTCACCAATCTGTTGTTTGTATTCTTTGTCAAAAAGGACGTAGTATTTTCCAATCAGGTGGTCGCCCTTCATCCCCGACGACTCCGGCGTTTCGGCGCGGCCCGACGAATCGGTGCCAAATTTCTGGTATGCCAGCATCGACTTACAGATGTGAATACCCCGGTCGTTGACCAGACAGGCTTTCACCACATCATAGCCGCTGGCTTTCAGGATCTCCGCTACCGAAGCGCCCAAGAAATTGTTGCGCAAGTGGCCTAAGTGCAGGGGTTTGTTGGTATTTGGGGAGGAAAACTCAACCATCACCGACTGGCCTTTCGACAGCAGTTGGCCGAACGACGGATTGCTCAGCAGGTCGTTCAGGGCATCGACCCAAAGTGAATCCGACAGACTTAGGTTCAGAAAACCCTGTACTACATTATACCGGCTCACAATGGCCGAATTGTCGAGCAGGTATTTACCAATTGCTTCGCCGATGGCTGCCGGAGCCTGGCGCAACGCTTTGGTCAACGAAAAAGTAACAAACGTATACAGACCCTCAAAATCTTTTCGGGTCGGTTGCAGGATAATTTCTTCAGTGGTAACCCCAAACTGCGCCGAGATAGCCCGGCTTATATCATCTTTTAGTAGCTGTTGAATGTCCATTCGATGGGAATTGTTCCGGCGGCAAAAGTACGGTAAAAAATGGTATGTGCAGTACTTTACATAACATAGCCGTTTATTCGGACCAAAATACTTTTGACCATTGCCTGATCTTCGTTAACTTTAGTGATATTAAACCAATAGCTTGATGTTCAGACATCTCCCCTTAACCCTTCTGGCTTGGCTTCTGCTCACGGTTAGTTCTGCGCTGGCGCAGTTAGAACCGTCTGTACGAGTCGAATTACCAACCAGTGACCGCTCAGAAGATACCTTCGATGTGCTTCCTCTGGGCGAGCGTGGCGTGCTGGTTACAGTTCGGCACGATGATATTTATTCGTCACGCTCCAACCGAGTTTCTTTCCTTAAATATGATGACAATCTGAAGCTTATCTGGCATAGCGGCTATAAGATTGAAAGTTATTTTGAACCCGTTCTGACGCATCTGTCCTCGCATTATTTTTATTGGCTTCTGCGCGAACCCAGCACCGAACATTTCGCGGTATTGCGGATTAATCTGGAAGATGGGCACGCGGAAATTTTTAAAGGCAACTTGCTGACGCAACTGGAAATTCAGCAATTTAAGGTGCTCGACAACATGGCTTATATCGGTGGTAATTACCGGAATCGGCCTATGGTTCTTTCTTTTTCCTTCTTCGACAACTCGGCCAAAGTCCTTCCCGGACTGTATGTCAACCACATTCAGCTCAATAACATCGAGGTCGATGAAGAACGGCGGCTCGTGCACGTGATGACCGACGCCACGCACAAACGCAACTGTGAATTTACGGTTCAAACGTATTCGTACGAAGGAAAGCTTTTGCGTACGGTTAATATGGATGGGATGAAGCACAGCCTTATTACCGGTAAAATTCTTCCTATCAACGACGATGAATCTCTGCTGGTTGGTAACTATTCGGTCGATTGCACGCCCTACTCGCAGGGGCTTTACGTAGCGCACATTCGGAACGGCGAGGTCGTTACTGACGAAACAAAATACATTGATTTTTCGCAGCTAAAAAACTTCTTTAATTACCTGAAACCCAAGCGCCAGGAAAAAATGCTAGCGCGAATTGACCGCCGACAAGGCCAGGGTAAAAACGTAAAATTTCGCTACCGGATTCTGGTTCACGACCTGGTTCCAACCGAAAACGGGTTGATGCTCATTGCCGAGGTTTATTACCCGCAGTACAAAGGAAGTGGGAGCGCATCAGCCGTTTCTTACGCGAACCGCTTGCGCTCGTTTGATCGGCATCAGGAAGGTTTTCGCTATACGCACGCTTTCTTATGCGGCTTTGACAAGAGCGGTAAACTGCTGTGGGACAACTGCCTCGCTATTCAGGATGTGATCAGTCACGAGCTTCACCCCATGGTGCAGGTGTCTCGCCAGGGCGATATGACCGTGCTGGCTTATCCGCAGGAAGGCGAGATCAACGCGGGCGTTATTGAAGGTGATAAAATCTTACAGGAACGCCAGAACTTCTCCATGAAGAAGTTGTCCGAAAATGAAAAAGTAGTTTACTCGGAGCAGGATCAACTGGAAGCCTGGTTTGGGCAGTATTTTCTGGCCTACGGATTTCAGAAAATCAGCCACGACAAACGCATTGGTCCGCCGCGTGAAGTATTTTACATCAATAAGCTCACCTATAGCACCAAAGACCTGGGCAAATCGGCTGATGCGCCGGATGCAGAATCAGCTACCCAAAAAACTTCCGGATCAGGACGATAATCAAATTAAGCAGCAGGCTGACCACAAGGCAGGTCACGATGGGAAAATAAAATCCACCGTTCTTGCCTTCTACGCGGATATCGCCGGGCAGGCGACCCAGCCAGCTTAATTTGTCGCCAAAAAAATAGATGATAACGCCCACCGCCAGAACGAGCAGGCCAATCAGAATGATTGTTTTACCGACGGAAGGACTCATAACTTAATAAGCAGATTTAAGGAGTAAAGTTACGCATACCGCTGTAACCTTAGCCATTAAATCTGCTTATCAAAGAAGGCAACTTATTTATTAGTAAACACTCAGTTGTTTTTGCGTAGCGGCCGCTGTCAGCATCAATACGGGTATGCGGCGTAATTCAGGATCTGCCTTCAACTCTTTTAGCTTAAGCAGTTGATCGATTTCTGCATTGTCGCATTCATCCAATAAAATCAGTTGCGGCCATGCACTCTCTGACTGGCTGGCCAATTCATCCTGCAAAGGTGCGTCCGATGTTCTGAAGGTTACCCGGTGATGCGGGTACTGAAAATTTAAATGCCGATGTAAGGCGGGGGCTTCTTCTTTTTTCTTGTCCGTAACTACAATAATGTGTCTCATCGCTTGTACTGCCAACTCTGTTTAATAAGGTTGAGTCTTATATAGGGTCAAATGTATTACGCATATAAACTGTCTTACTGTCAAAATTTATCAAGTTACGAGCGGAAATTATCATTGTTTACTACAAGGTGGATCGTAGTACTCTGCTAAGTTACGAAGCGATGGTTAAAGAATAATCGCCCATTTAAAGATTAGTCGAAAAATACAATTCATTCTATCAACCACCCTATAATGACTGTTTTTATATGAAAATAAAATAAAAATCCCCACCTATTATTGAACAAGTGGGGATATACGCAGAAATATTTTACAATAGGACTTTTTTATTATTTGCGCTTTAGCCCATAGCCCGCAAAAGAGGCTTTGGCATCATCTATGACCAGGACCCAGTCGGTACCAGGACCCGCTGCATAAGGCTTAAACTCCTGTTTTCCCGTGTTTGGAAAAGTCCCGATCAGCTCGGTTCGGCCATCGCGCGGATTAAACCAGTAGGCCAATAATAGCGGGGCCGCTTTCAGGCGAGCCAGATCGAGTGTCAACGGACGACCGTGCGGCGTATAGGCAAAAAGAAAATTATCATCTTCCGAAACGGCCACCATTTGGTAACCGCCATCCTCTGGATTTGCGTTCAGGATAAGGCTCTGGTCGGGCATCAGGCGCGTCCAGGGATGCGACTCATACAAGCGACGCATGTACCCCACCTGAAAAGCGCCTGGCAAGTCCATCGCCCGTGCCCACTGAGTTCGGGCTACCGAAATTGGCTCATTCCGGTCTTTATCGAAGAACTGCCAGATGTTGTGGTTGCCGTATGTATGACCGCACCCGCCCGCCAGCATGGCCCACCAGGCTGCCTGCCGCACATCGAAATCGTCGAAATAACCTTGCTGGGGCTTCCAGTCAACGGGGTGATCTTCGTAGCGGGGCTCCCCGTCCAGGGTTGGCTTCACCGGAAACAGGCTGTAATTCTGGCGCTGCATCACGTAGCTTTTCTGGTTGCGTGCACTGTGGCCCGACTGAAACATGTTGATGTTTAGCCAAGGATCGGAATGGAAAAATCCCGCCGAGTTGCTGTTACCCTGCGGATGATAGGTCATCAATTTAGTCCCTCCATCTCCTTTTTTAATCCCTTCCGCCATCGCTCTGACAGTAACCATGCGCTGTTCACCCTCGGGATTGCGGTCGCCACCCAATATCCAGATAATTGGTTTGCTTTTATAACGCCGCCCCAAATATTCGCCGTAGACCCGCGCATTGGCCGTATTAAAAATCTCTGGCCCCTTCCCCCACTTTTTATTGAATTTATCGCCCCAGGTCGGCAAAAGGCCAATAACGAGTCCTAATTCTGCCGCCCGGTTAATCACCCAATCGACATGCTGAAAATACGCTTCGTTTGGTTGCGCCGGATCGTTGCCTTTGAGCGGCAAAGCGCCGTATTGATTGGGTTGTGTAAGCCCGTCCAGTTCTGCCAGTACAACCGCCTGAATGACCGTAAAGCCCTTGGCCGCGCGGTTTTTCAGGTACAGATCGGCTTCTTCCCGTGTCAGGCGGTGAAACAATTCCCAGGCCGTATCTCCCAACCAGAAAAAGGGTTTCTGATCACCGCGCATGATGTAGCGCTTGTCTTTAATGATGTACAGTTTAGTTAGTGGAGCTGCTCCTTTTTGAGCCGGAGCGGGTTTACGCGTTTGCGCATAGAGACCTGTCGTACAAATTATTATACACAGAACTGCCGTTAATAATTTATGCATAAATAAAATGGTAGGTAATCCGTCACTGCCAGCCAATGCCTGCGGGCGCTTGGTAAAAAAAATAGCAAAGGGGCCGGACGAAACTGGTTATTTTTGGTGAAAATAACCACGTTCTTATCACCTACCAAACGCCATTCCAAAAACTTGCCGTACTTTTGCAGGTTATAAAACCATGACACCAACAACCCGCGAAATAGCATTTGCTCTCCGGCAAGGCCGGTATATTCTGTTGTCTGACGAAACAGGCCTGTCTATGGCCTGCGATCCGCAGCACGCCGAAGCCGTTGAAAAGCTGCTGGAGATTCGGCAGGATCTGATTCCGGCGCCGATTCCAACCCTTTTGATTGCCGATAGCGGCATGCTGAATCTATATGTCCGACCGATTCCGGAAATAGCCTGGGACCTGATTGACTTTGCCGAAAACCCGCTCACGGTCCTTTTGCCGGGTGGAGTGAATCTACCGGAAGCTTTTCAGCCGCAAGTACCTGTTCGAAAGGCATTGAGTGAACCCGTGAAGCAATTGATTGGCGCGCTGGGACGTGGTATTTTAGTATTGCCCTTCGAAACACTGGAGTGGCCTGTGGGTTTGAATGAGCCGGATTTGACCTGGGGGAAAGCGCCCGCCAAAGTACAATTGCCGCGCATCATGGAACTTGGCCCGAATGGAGAAGTGGCTTTTTTACGGAAATAATGAATTTTGCAGATACACTACATACTAACCCTATTTTCGACCTGATTGCCCAGCAAGCAGCAGAACTAGGCGACGTACAAGCCTACGTCATTGGTGGTTACGTACGCGACCTGATTTTGAAGCGCCCCTCAAAAGATATTGATATTGTTTGCCTCGGAAGTGGCATTGCACTGGCCGAAGCAGTCGGAAAAGCCGCTGGTGTACCCGTAGCGGTCTTCAAAAATTTTGGTACAGCCATGCTCCGAATCGACCGAAACGGCGAACTTGACTCGGAGGTGGAATTTGTGGGTGCCCGGAAAGAATCATATCGAGCCGAATCGCGCAAACCAATTGTTGAGGACGGAACCCTCGAAGATGACCAGAATCGACGAGATTTTACCATCAACGCGATGGGAATCAGCCTCAACAAACACGATTTTGGCAGCCTGCTCGATCCGTTTGGCGGCCTGGAAGATTTGCGTAAAAAAACCATTCGTACGCCCCTCAATCCCGATATTACCTTTTCAGACGATCCCCTGCGCATGATGCGGGCCATTCGGTTTGCCTCGCAGCTGTCGTTTGATATTGAGGCGGATACGTTCGATGCCATCGTGCGGATGAAAGACCGAATCACGATTGTTTCGCAGGAGCGTATTCTGGACGAATTGAACAAAATCATTTTGTCGCCCAAGCCTTCTTATGGCTTCAAGCTGCTTTTATACTCCGGCCTTCTGGACGTTATTTTCCCGGAGCTCGTACTGTTGAAAGGCGTTCAAACCATTGAAAATAAAGGTCATAAGGATAATTTCTTCCACACGCTTCAGGTATTAGACAACATTACGGCCCAAAGCCCCGGTTTCGGTAGTGATGACCTTTGGCTGCGTTGGGCGGCTTTGCTGCATGACATTGCGAAGCCCGCCACCAAACGCTTCGATCAGAAAGTTGGCTGGACCTTCCACGGTCACGAAGAATTAGGTGCGCGACAGGTCCCCGCTATTTTCCGGCGAATGAAACTTCCGCTGAACGAAAAAATGCGGTTTGTTCAAAAATTGGTCCGCCTGCATTTGCGGCCAATTGCCCTGGTCAAAGAGCAGATCACCGATTCGGCCCTGCGCCGGCTGCTGTTCGATGCGGGAGAAGACCTGGAAGCCTTGATGACGCTCTGTCGCGCCGACATTACCTCCAAAAACTACGAACGGGTGAAAAAACACCTGGCCAACTTCGACCGGGTTGAACGGAAATTACAGGATCTGGAAGAACGGGATAAACTCCGAAAATTTCAGCCGGTGGTTACGGGCGAAATGATCATGGAAACCTTTGGTTTGAAACCGTCCAAGGAAGTTGGCCAGATCAAAGTGACCATCCGGGAAGCCATTCTGGACGGTAAAATTGCCAACACCATGGCCGACGCCTACCCGTTTATGCTCGAAGAGGGCCAGAAGCTAGGCCTGAAACCAGTGAAAATTAATAGTGAAAATCAAGAATAATTCGTCCGCAATTGAAACCGTTCCCCAATGAACAATAACACAAATTTTCGCCGATTCTTCGGAGCCATGCTTACCATTCTGGGTACCATTGTTGTCTTGTTTGCCTGCGTTGCCTTTCTGTCCGATGGCAAACCAGTCTTGGGTCTAAGCGTAACCAAGTGGGAATCGTTGGCTCCTTTTCTCGTCGGTCTCGTTTTCTTCATGGCTGGAATCAACCTGGTTCGCGAATCCTGAGCAGACGGTGAACAATTTAACAAAACTCCCCGTTACAGCTAAAATTTCCCTATAAATCAGCGCATTACGCATATCATTTGAGTATGTAAACGGCATACCTGTTTTCATTTGTTCTGGGAAAGTCAACCGTTCAGTAAAATAGTGAAGTAATCAGCCTATGCTAACAGGCTGATTACGGCTGACTGTTGTTGTAATGCCTAGGACATTGCTCTATCGGCAGTCTTTTATCTCTATGAAATCTGCCCTGCATGACTACGCGCTAAACAGCACCGACATCGGCATTACGCTGCTGGAAGCCATGCGTGATGAGCAAGATCGGGTTACCGATTTGCGGGTTGTGCTAATCAATGACGCGGCGGTTACACTAACTCATTGTAGCCGTGAAGACTTACTAAGTCACTCGCTGCTAACGCTATTCCAAGACGAGACTCAACAAGCGTTAATTCGAAAACTTTACCCTACTTTAGAAACAGGAGTTAAGTTACAAACGGAGCGTTACGAGCCCGATGAAGATCGCTGGCTGGCCGTCACGGTTACGCGCCCCGAACTGAACTACCTTTCCATTACTATTACCGACATTACGCACCGCCGCCGGGCCAGCTCTGCCCAACGGGAACAAACCGCGCTCATCAACAAGGTACTTGATACGGTGCAAAGCGGCGTTATTTTAAGTAACCCAATCTACGATGAAACCTCCAAAATTGTCGATTTTCAGGTTTATCTCTGCAACCAACGTTGTCAGGAGTTGACGGACTTTAATTGTGAAGCCATGATTGGGAGTACCTTGCTTTCGCTGGACCCAGACAGTGCCACGAACGGCACGCTGGCCCGTTATATCCGCGTGCTGCAAACGGGCCAAACAGAGCGAAGTGAACAATTTTTCATTCCCAGAAACCGCTGGTTTGAGCACACCACTTCGACGTTTGGACAAGGTATTATTGATTGCTTTACCGACATAACGGCGCTGAAAGAAGAGATGCAGCGCCATCAGCAGACAGCCAAATACTTACAAAGTATTCTCGATAACTCCCCCGCGGGCATCGCTTTGTTTGAGGCCATTCGGGACGAACAAGGACAGATTATTGACTTCTCGATTCGGCTTACCAATCAGGCAAACGCACGCTCTATCGGGTTGCCCATTGAAGTACTTTTGGGCGAACGCCTGCTCCAACGCTTTCCGGGAACGCAGCCAACCGGCTTTTTTGAGCGCCTGCTGAAAACAACTGAAACGGGCGAATCGCAGCGGTTTGTGATGTCTTATCAGGAAGATAACCTGGATGTCTGGATTGAAGCAGCACTGCAAAAACAAAATGACGGTGCTCTTTTTACTTTTCTTGATATCACCGAAAACCGCAATTACCAGCTTCAGCTCGAACGCAGCAATCAGGACCTAAGACGCTCGAACGAAAACCTACAACAGTTTGCCTACGTAGCTTCCCATGATTTGCAGGAGCCGCTCCGCAAGGTCCAGTCGTTCGGTGATATTTTACTGGATCAGTTTGGCAATGGCATGGAACCCGAAGCGCAGGATTTACTGCGCCGAATGCAGTTGGCTGCCGTCCGCATGAGCGCTCTTATTCGTGACTTACTGATGTATAGCCGCCTGGCAACGCACCAGCAAACTTTTCAGACGCTTTCGCTGCAAGACCTGATTCAGGAGGTTATTTCTGATCTGGAATTTCCCATTCAGGAACGAAAGGCAACCATTGAGGTTGATCCGCTCCCGGAGCTTGTTGGTGACCCGCTTCAGTTGCGTCAACTTTTCCAGAATCTGCTGACCAATGCTTTAAAATTCACCTCCACCAGCCAGACTCCGCACATCGAAATTCGGTGTCACCAGGTAGAGGCAAACCAAATCCCGGGCCAGGAAACCACTCCCCAGATACAACCCTACTGGCAAATTGACTTAAAAGACAATGGCATTGGTTTCGACGAAAAATACCTTGACCGCATCTTCCAATTGTTCCAGCGGCTGCACGGCAAAAGTAGTTATACCGGAACTGGCATTGGTTTAGCGATCTGCAAAAAAGTGGTCGAGAACCACCAGGGTTACATCACTGCACACAGTCAAGCCGAGCAAGGCGCCACCTTCTCCATCTTTTTACCAGTTCGGGTAAGTTCTTCTTCAAGCCAGCAAAGCAATAAATAGTTAAAAAGCCGATAAGTGAGGACCCAACTTCCCTATTGTGGCTCTTTGTCCACACCTGTCAAAATCTAACTGTCTGTTTATCAATAATTTTCAATTTGGTATAAGTTTTGGTCTATTGTCTTTGTAAACTCAACAAGTGAAACTCTTAAAAACTTAATTATTATGGCTTCGTTCACGGATCAATTAGCCAAGTTCTTTGGAATGAACGAGACGGATACGTCTCTGCGGGAATTATTTATCAGCGAATTGAAAGGCATTTATTATGCCGAGAAGCAATTCGCCGATGCACAACCGCAAATGGCTGAGGCAGCAACAACGGATGTTGTTCGCGATGCCTTCCAGCAACACCGGGCCGAAACAGAAAATCAAATTCGCCGGCTGGAGCAGATTTTCCAATCCATTGGCGTTGAAGTAGATGAGAAGACGTGCGATGCAGCCGATGGCCTGGTTGATGATGGCCAGCAGGTTATTGCCGACACAGATTCTGGCTCACTGACGCGTGATGCAGGCTTAATTATTGCCGGTCAGAAAGTAGAGCACCACGAGATCGCCTCGTATGGTTCGTTACACTCACTGGCCCGTTTGCTAGGTTACCATGATGCTGCCCGCCTGCTTGACGAAACCTTGCAGGAAGAAAAAAATACTGACAAAAAGCTTACTGAAATCGCTGAATCATTCATCAACGAACGCGCTAAGCTAGAGTCGGGTGACGACAACATGCATTCGGAAGTACGCGACCGAGTAAATGAAGGCGATTATGGCAACACAAGCAGCCGCACCGGTGTCGTTGGCACTGGTACTGAATCTACAGAATATGCAGGTACCATTAATAGCGCCGATTTTGGTCGGTCAGCAAATGTAGGTACCAGCCGTGCAACGGATGCTGATACGGATTACGGTACAAACTCAACGAGCAACACGGGGTATGGAACCGGACAAACTTCATCAGGCAGTTACGCTGATCAAGATTCGTATTCCAACAATCCGAACACGGGTTCATCAAATAGCCGGATCGGCCGCGTAAGTGGCGCTGACGATGTAGATTCTGATGACCTTAACCCTCGTAAGGACACCAATAGTCCTGGTCATACGAGCTGGTAAGCGGTCACAAATGATTTGACCCGGCGGGGCACCTCTGATTGCAGGGGTGCCCCGGCTGTTTTATAAGCAATTCCTTCTACTATTTGATGAGTTGTAAACCAATTTGACAGGATAGGCAGCGCTTATGCTGGCAATAATTGTTGTAGAGCTCAATGGCTGCCTGCGAGTCAAACGCATTGCTAAGGGGAATGCACAATGACTTCCATACTTTGGTAATTCGGTTATATTCAGCCGGTAAATTTTCGAGAAGCTCGACAGCCCGTTCCAGATAAGCTTCATTACCAGTATGGTGCGCGTAAGCCGCCAGTAAGGGCGCAACCACATTAATCAATAAACTTTCGGCAGCCGTATCTCCCAGGGTGGCCAGCACCGATTCCGACGCTTTTCCAAAACGATAATGCGTCTGCCAGTAAACTGACGGATTGATCTGGAACAGGCGTTTTAAATGTGTTTTGTCCGAAAATTCAATCAATTGCGCAAACAAACTACCGGGCGCGGCAACTAACTGTGCAAACTGAGCAATGCGTAGACTCGGAAAACCAGCGGGCCGAAGCTTTGCCCATTTCCAGACATAAGCAGGTAACTGGCTGTCTTCCAATCTATATTTTACCTTTAGGAACCGATACTCTCGCTGTAACTCCTTAACATAGCCCTCTGTCTCGGCTTCGTTCGTTTCATCTGGCAAAAGCCCGCCTACGCCAAATAAAAGCGCTTCAATCTGCAAGAGGTTATTCCGATGTTTATGCAGTACTTTTAACGAAAGCCCTCGTGTCAGCTGAGCAAATGGCTCTGAGTTAATCCCGAATCCAAAAGCAGTTGCGAGTAACCGATACGTTGTTTCTTCCCAGTCCTGACCAGCGGCTTCGTAAGTTTCCTTCACCAGCTTTGCCTTTCGTTCCATCCGTTCCAGTAGCATTTTATCCAGCATGGCCGTTCGGTGCAAGGCTTCTGCTTCGGCAATTCGACCAGCGCAGGGAATAACGCCCGATTCTTTCAACAACGCTTGGTAGCGGTTTAGCCAGTTGCGATCTGCCCGATCCTGCAAGGAAAGCGTTGGAATAGCAGAGCCATTGGTGCGCAACTGTGGTGCTGGGAGATCATTTTCCCAGACCACATGCAAAATAACGTTGTCGTAAGCTCGATTATACTGATGCCGATGCACCCGCCAGTCAGAAGCTTTAATGTGGATTTCCACCGTACCGCTCCATTCGACTGTGCCAATTCGCAAGCGAGCCTGGGTAAAGTCCGGTCCGGCATCTTCATTTCGGTAACCAACCTGATAGATTTCAATGGGTTCAGCTTGATCGGTCTGCAAACCATCGTGCCGGAAATACTGAAATTGCCAAAGAAAATACAGAAAATCTTCAGACATGGGCGCGTTCAGGATGAAGGGTTGATTATCTCAGTTGGAAGTCAAAGCGCCCTAAAAGTCACGCTTCTCGTTCAACTATTCTTGTTCCCCCTTCCTGCTGAACGTTCTCTGTTAAAGGTAATTGGCCATCTCTTGTTGCAGCGCCTTCGCTTCGGCAGCCGCCCGCTGGGCAAAATCAACACCGCTCGAAGCATATAAAATACTGCGGGATGCATTGACCAGCAGTCCACAATGATCATTCATTCCGTATTTGGAAACCTCCTCCAAACTGCCACCCTGTGCTCCTACCCCCGGTACCAGCAGAAAATGATCGGGTGCGAGCGTACGAATGTGCGCCAACTGATCGGCTTGGGTAGCTCCAACAACATACATCAATTGATCAGGACTTGCCCAGGTCTGCGACGTTTTGATTACAGATTCATACAAAGCGCCTCCGCTGCCTTCCAAACGCTGAAAATCGGCGCTTCCTGCGTTGGAAGTCAAAGCCAGCAGAATAACCCACTTCCCTTCGTAATCCAAAAACGGCTCCACAGAATCGCGGCCCATGTAAGGCGCAACGGTTACCGAATCAAAATCCAGACCCGACGAGGAAGGGTCGAAAAACGTCCGGGCATACAACCCAGAGGTATTCCCGATATCACCCCGCTTGGCATCAGCAATGGTAAAACAATCTTTCGGGATGTATTCCAACGTTCGCTGCAAACTTTCCCAGCCGCGCGGCCCCAGGGCTTCGTAAAAGGCAATGTTTGGTTTATAAGCGACCGCAAACTCTGCCGTTGCCTCAATAATTTGCCGATTAAAGGCCGCAATTGGATCCGATTCGTTCTGCAAATGGGCCGGAATACGGCGTAAATCTGTATCTAAACCAACACAGAGATAAGACTTTTTTTGCAAAATATTCTGATAGAGCTGGTTACGCGTCATGAACAGGGACTTAAGTTAAAAAGCGGTTAAAAATACGTGAACTGGCAAGAGTTTCCTAAATTTGGCCTTCACAACCTGAATAGCCGCATCCTACATATAAACACTTTCCATGCAAGTTAGAAAAACATCCATTGAAGGACTCGTCGAACTCTTTCCGCGTATCTTTGAAGATGAGCGCGGTGCTTTTTTTGAGTCTTACAACCAACAAGTATTTGAACAACTGGGTCTGCCAACCAACTTTGTGCAGGATAACCAATCGTTTTCCACAAAAGGCGTTTTACGGGGGCTTCACTTTCAGAATGAGCCTTTTGCGCAAGGGAAACTCGTCCGGGTTATTTCTGGAAAAGTAATGGATATTGCCGTCGATATTCGCGAAGACTCGCCTACGTTCGGAAAATACGAAACGTTCATTCTGGATCCGAAGCAGAACAACATGGTTTACATTCCGACCGGTTTTGCCCATGGGTTTGTGGCGCTTGAAGACAGCATTTTCAGCTACAAATGTACCAACGTATACAATAAAGGGGCTGAGTCTGGCATTATCTGGAACGATCCAGACCTGAATATTGACTGGAATATCGACAATCCAATCGTGTCGGCCAAAGACCAGGAGCTAGCTTCTCTCCGTCAGCTATTTCCGCATATTTTAGTCTGACAAAAGAAAAATAATTACTCTAAAAAGCGCCTTGATTAACTCTCAGGCGCTTTTTCCGTTTTTCTCATACAAGTTTCAGTCCGAAATTTATTTAGTGTTCTTTTGGCACGGTTCCTGCCTTTGGGTAAATTAAGAAAGTGAGATGCCCTCCTTTCGAACTAGCATTTTAATTGAGTTCACTTAGTTCTCTCAAGTAGCTAACCCATAGAGCAATGGCTTTCCCATTTTTACCCCTTGGCCGAAAACCGAGCAATTCGTCCTTTCAGCCGCCTACCCTACAGGTAGATGTCCACGCGCACCTGCTCCCCGGTCGCCACGACGGAACCGATTCGGTCGATCACAGCCTGATGTTGCTAAATGAACTCGCGGCGTATGGCTTTCGCAAGGTGATTGCGACGTTGCACATCATGGATAATTACTACGATAATACAGCTGCCAGCATTCTGGCAACTGCCGCTGAACTTACCGAACGCCTGGAAGAAGAGTATGGCCAAATAGAGATCAAACCAGCCGCTGAATACTACATAGATCGTGGTTTGATGCGCTTACTTTACAAACAGGAGCCCCTGCTGACTTTCAGCGATGCCCAACAAAAGCACCGGTACCTGCTTTTCGATACGAGTCTGGTTACTGCACCCCAAGAGTTGGAAGATGCCATTCGGGCTTTCAGAAAACAGGGAATTACGCCGGTGATGACGCATCCTGAACAATACATTTATTTACAGAAAATGCCCTCTTATCTGTTCACCCTGCAGGAAATGGGTGTGCTGTTTCAAGTCAATATTTTATCGTTGGTGGGTCAGCCGTCGCGGGAGGCAAAGCAGTTGGCCGAATGGATGATCGACCAGAAGCTGGTTTCTTTTCTAGGCAGTAACTTACAGAAAGACCATCAATTGCCGCTTCTGCATTACGCCATGACGCTGCCCTATTATCAGAAAGTTCTTCAGGCAGGTATTCTAAACAACACGATCTAGCGAGCAAGGATTGGCTTTCCCTGCTTGCTATTTCTCGTACATTTCCTCCATCACTTTTTTCCCTACTTTCCGGGCAGAGAGCGGATTTTGCCCTGTTACTAGCCGCTCATCAACTTCAATATAGGGCAGGAACGGAATGAATCCTTTACTATAGAGTGCATTTTTCTGCCGCAGTGCATCTTCCAGCAAAAAAGGAACTTCTTCGTCCAGCCGAACCAGTTTTTCCTCCATGTTGGAAAAGCCGGTAATTTGCCGACCGGCAACTAGCCACGTTTTGTCGGACAGCTGGACGTTAAGTAATCCACTTACGCCATGACATACGGCTGCCACCATACCGCCATTTTCGTAAACGCGTCGTGTTAGTTCCTGCAAGTGGTTGTTTTCCGGAAAATCCCACATCGTTCCATGCCCTCCCGTGAAGTAAATCAACTTATAATCAGCCGCATTTACCTCTTCTGGTGAGAGCGATTTTTCCAATTTCTCCCGAAACATCGGGTTGTTATACCACTTATCGTTTGTATTGTCCTTTAGATCGAGGCTACGCTGATCTATCGGGATAGCACCACCGCGCGGACTCACCACATCGAATGGAATATCCCGATCCGATAATTCATCGTAAAAGTGCGTAGCCTCACTCAACCAAAGGCCCGTCTTCTGCGGTTTTGTTTTATAGTCTGTATGATTTGTGCAGACAAATAAAGCGCGGATGTAAGGGTTCATAAGGATAATTTTTATTCACCAGCAGCACGAGTAGCCACTTCATTTTGACCAATATACACCGTTTTTGTGACGCAAAAATCCTTTATTCCGGCTTCGGCCAATTCCCGCCCATAGCCTGATTTTTTAACGCCGCCGATGGGCAAACGCGAGTCGGAGCGAGGAACTGCATTGATAAATACACTCCCCACAGCCAATTTCCGGCTTAATCGCTCCGCTTTCGCACTGTCCTGCGTCCAAATGGAAGCACTAAGGCCGTAGCGGGATTGATTGGCCAGCCGAATCGCTTCGTTTTCATCGGCCACTTCTGTAATGATCGCCAGCGGGCCAAACGTTTCTTCCCGAAAGACCACCGAATCCGGCGATACATGATCCAGCAAAGTAGGCTGAAAATTACACGCCTCCCGCTGTCCA
This sequence comes from Tellurirhabdus bombi, assembly GCF_021484805.1. Lineage (NCBI taxonomy): Bacteria > Pseudomonadati > Bacteroidota > Cytophagia > Cytophagales > Spirosomataceae > Larkinella > Larkinella bombi. Next base: position 214,355 of record NZ_CP090557.1, read on the forward strand.
CCGACCAGCAAGGTGGCCCCTTCTGCCAGGGCTTCTTTCAGTTGCTTTTCCAGATTATCCGCTAAATCCGGGCGTGCCAATGGGCCTAACTTTGACTCCGGATTCATCGGGTCGCCCTGCTTTAACTCTTCGATGAGCTTTTTGACTTTCTGTGTAAAAGCTTCCTTGACTGATTTTTCTACCAAAAAGCGCTTTGCTGCCAGACACACCTGTCCGGCATTAGCCATCCGCGACTGCACAGCCGCCGCCGCTGCCTTGTCAAGATCGGCGTCGGCTAACACAATGAGGGCATCACTGCCTCCCAGTTCCAGAATTGATTTTTTGATGTTTTTCCCGGCCAGACTAGCCACCGCCGACCCCGCCCGCTCACTGCCCGTCAGGGTTACCATGCCCACGCGGTCGTCGGCCAACAGGCGCTCAACGGCATCCGTATCCGTCAGAATGGTTTGGAAAATTCCTTCCGGGAACCCAGCCGCCCGGTAGGCTTTTTCGATGGCCAGCGCACAGCCAAACACATTTGGCGCATGTTTCAGCAAGGTTACATTTCCAGCCATCAGGGCCGGAACCGAGTACCGAAATACCTGCCAAAACGGGAAATTCCAGGGCATGATAGCCAGCACGATGCCAACTGGTTCGTAAACAACCAGACTTTTTTGAGCATCCGTTGGAATGAGGTCAGGCTGTAACAATCCTTCCGCTTCGTCGGCATAATACGCACATTGGGCGGCGCATTTTTCCACCTCAGCTACCGCTTCCACCCGAACTTTTCCCATTTCGGTAGTAATCAGGGTGGCTAGCTTGTCTTGATGGGCACGCAGATAATTGGCCAGATTTTTGAAATATTGTCCTCGCTCCGCAAACGAAACCTCTGCCCAATGAACCAGCGCATCACTCGCCTGCTCTACTTTGGTGTCAATTTGCTGGGGGGTTTCTTCTGCATACTCCTCGACTGGCTCGAGCGTATACGGATTTATGGTTTTGACTATTTTTGCCATCTGAGTCTGCCTTATCGGTGAAATCTTCTCAAGCACAAAGACGCATAATTCTTTCGGGAAGACAAATTCGATTTACTTTTTGTCCTAAATCGGTGCACTTCTGCCCTAGCCTTTGCTTGATTAGCTTGTTCTCCTATAACAAAAACTCCGCGTCTTTGTGTACGGCGTGGCAAGCGCAATCGTACACAAAGACGCGGAGGATAGACCTGGTGTGGATAAGAAATGAATTACCTGGCTGCTTTTTCGGCCACTACTTCACCCGTAATGGCCAGCGTTGTCAGACCACCTTCGGCATTGGATTCGACGGTAACTGTTTTGCTAAACGTCCCTACGGCCGCCGCGTTGAAGGTCGCTTTGATTTTTCCTTCTTTGCCCGGTAAAATGGCACTTTTCGGAAACTCAACGCCTGTGCAACCGCAGGAACCCCGGGCGTTTGTAATCACCAATGGTGCCTGCCCTTTGTTGGTAAAGGCAAACTCTGCAACAACCGGCTTTCCCTGCTTAATTTTTCCAAAATTGTGGGTAGTTTCTGTCCAGTTGAAGGCAGCGGCCATCGAGCCAGCCACCAGATAGGCCGCTGCTGCCAGCCAAAGAACCGAAGCGAAAATCAAGGATTTTTTCATAAATTTCTCTGTGTTTATGGGTTACAACAAAGTGCTTTTTGTTCAAAGCAAAGGTATCTGCACGCTTCGTTCAAGCCTGTTAATGAGTCGGTAATAAATGTTAATGAGATGTTAATGGCGGGCTACTCCTTCTTGCAATCTTCCCCGAAGCTGTTACATTTGATTTGTAGATCAGACGCATTATGTCCCGACGGCTTATCAGAATATTGGTTGTTTTATCGGTGCTGTCTATCATCGGCATTTTAACAGTGCAGATTGTGTGGGTCACGCAGGCTTATCGGCTAGGTGAGCGCCAATTTCGGCAAACCGCTTTTATCGCTTTGCAGGATGTTGCCGAGCAGGTCGCACAGCTCAATAAAGTTACACTCCGCTGCGACGCTGTTTCTCAGATTTCCTCTAACTACTTCGTTGTCAACACCGAATCCCCCGTTGATCCAACCATACTCGAGCATTTCATTACGCAGTCGCTGCGACAGCACAACCTAATCACTGACTTTGAATACGGTGTTTACAGCTGCGAAAGTGATCGCATGGTGTATGGAAATTACGTCAGTACGCAGGCCAGTCTAACCGCTGTTCAGCCAACCCGTCAGTTTCCGACTTTGCCGCAGTTTACGTATCATTTTGGGATTCGCTTTCCTAATCAGACCGGCTTTCTGACCTCGCAACTCGACAATTACATTGCTTCCTCAGTGGCGGTGCTGGTCGTGGTTTTATTTTTTGGGTATACGCTTTTCGTGGTGCTCCGCCAGCGACGATTAACCGAAGTACAGCAGGATTTTATCAACAACATTACCCACGAACTGCAAACACCCATTTCGACCATCCGCATCGCTGCCGACGTGCTTCGCTCCGATACCATTACCGAACAGCCGGAGCGATTGCGTCAGTACACCCGCATTTTGCAGGAAGAAAGTGTGCGTCTTCAGAATCAGGTACAGGATGTGCTGCAACTGGCTCGTTCCGAGCGGCTGCGTTTCGCCCTTGACCGGCAGGAGCTTGACTTACACGAGGTTTTAAAAACGCTGGCCGCGTTGTATCAACCGCACGTCAGCTTAGACCTGAAAGCCGCGCAATCCGTCATCAAAGCCGATCGATACCATCTCGAAAATCTGGTCAAAAACCTGCTCGACAATGCGGTAAAATACTGTACCGATGCCCCTTGCGTAACCATCCAGACCCGTAACGAGGGCGCCCAGGTGATCTGGTCGGTGCGGGATAATGGCATTGGCATTGCTCAGGAATACCACGAGAAAATATTCGGTCAATTTTACCGCGTTCCAACGGATCGGATGCATACCGTCAAAGGATTTGGCATTGGGCTTTATTACGTTCGGAAGGTCATTCGGGCGCATCGCTGGCAAATTCGCCTGCAAAGCGCAGAAGGAGCCGGAAGTGAATTTGTCATTATTTCAACGTAAAAGCCGGTCTTATGCCCACACCCAAAGCCCGCATCTTGTACGTTGAAGACGACATTAACCTGGGCTTCGTCACGAAGGACAATCTAGAACTCGCTCATTTTCAAGTTGAACACCACATTAACGGCGTGGCTGCCTGGGAGGCTTTTAACCGTCAGCCATTCGATTTGTGCATTCTGGACGTAATGCTCCCCGGCTCCGATGGCTTTGAGCTGGCCCAGCGTATTCGGCAAACCGACAATCACGTACCCATTTTGTTCCTGAGTGCGCTGGCGGACAAAGACAATCGGTTGCAGGGCTTACGGCTCGGGGGCGATGATTATTTGACTAAGCCTTTCAGCATTGAAGAATTATTGTTGAAGATCGGCGTTTTTCTGCGTCGCTGCCAGCAGCGCCCAGAGGCGTCGCCATCCGGGTCCATCGTGCAAATTGGACATTATCTCTTTGACCGGCAAAACCTGAAAATCCAGTCTCATAACCACGTTGAAACGCTGACTCACCGGGAAGCCGAAGTGCTTTCTTACCTGCTTGAGCGGCGGAATACCCTTGTTCGCCGCGACGAAATCCTGAAAGCAATCTGGGGCGATAACGATTATTTCATGGGCCGCAGCCTGGATGTTTTTATTTCCCGACTCCGCAAACGGCTCCGGCATGACCCCTCCATTCGGATTGAAAACATGCATGGCATCGGTTTTCGATTCTCATTTTAGTTAACCTCCAAACAATACGTATAAAAGCCTTTCCGGGCTTACCTAGCTTTAGGCTTTCGTTTATCTTTGTGAGATCTGGTTTTTATTTTTTAGTAACCTGCGCTCAACCTCCCTGGCTTTCTAGCATGAGAAAACAGCATTTAGTAATCTATACGGCTCTGCTGGCGGGCAGCTTATGGCCGCTCCGCAGCAATGGGCAACAAAGTACAATTCCGTTTCAGGCGCGGGGCATTATTACCTTATCGGACGCCGACATGGCCGCTTCTACCGTGGCCGACGGTTACTTACACAAAGGAAAAGGTACCCGTGACGCCCTGACAGTTATCAGTTTTCCACTCGACCGCAGTGGCCAAAACATTGGTCAGGCTTCGGTTTCTAACTCATCAGCGCTGTACGACAAGACTTTAGCAATTACCCCAAATGGCCGCGTTGCTTTCGTTCTGGAAGGCCACGGCCCCCTGAATGACAGCCTTACAACGCTCAAAAATGGACTTGGCGACTTACCGCTTTCGTCGAAAATGTTCACGGTTGATTTGAGCATACCGGGCAAACCCGTTGTCCGATATGGATTTAATGTTGGCAATCAACCAACGGCTGTAGTTATCAACCCACAAGGCAACCTGCTAGCGGTGGCATCGGGCGAAGCGGGTAAGGAAATCCGGTTGGTCGAGGTCGATAATACGGGCAAACCTACGCGCATTGTAACGGCGGCCTCTCCAGTTGATAGTGCCCGTATTACTAACCTAATCTGGCATCCGGGCGGCCGCTTTATTGCGTATATCATCGGGGAAACGCAGGAGATTGGATTGCTGAAACTATCAACCGATAACGCCCGAAAACCAACTCTCATTCCCCACGGAAAGCCCATCAAAGTGGGTAGTTTACCCGCAACGGGCCGTTTCACGCCAGACGGCAACTTTCTGATTGTAAGCGACATTAAGAAAAACGCGAATGCTCAGGGTGCTGGTAAAGGAGAGCTTTTTGTGGTTCAACTCAGCACAGACGATGCGCCGGGTGAAAGTAAAATTATTTCACAAGTTGCTAGCGGTGAAAGTGCCGAGGCGCTGGCCATCAGTCCCGATGGATCAACGGTTGTTATTGCTAATTCAAACCAATCCTACCAGCCTTACAGCCATTCGGCGGCGGGTAAAAGTTCGTTATCAATTTATACCCTGAGTAAAGCCGGTCAATTACAACTGGGCAATGACTATCCTTTTGAAGGCGTAATGCCTCAGAGCGTAGAGTTTGACAAAAGTGGCAATACCCTGGCGGTGGCTGTATACGAATACCTCGACTATGGTGACCGCAAGGGCGCAGTCGAGTTCTGGAAAGTAAACAAAAGCGATAAACCCAGTTTAGAAAGGCTTCCGGCAAAAATCACTGTGAACCGTGGTTGCCACACCATCAAGGTTTACTAAAAATACGGAAGGATAAACGTTACCTAGTCTAGTTTGTTCTTCCGTATTTTATTGACTCTCCCACTCCATCAGCTTTTTGAATTTCGGCTTTTTAGCTTTTGAATCTTTCTTCGCGATTCCAGAAGCAGCTACGCCTTCATCCCGCCGGTTAGACAGCCACCAGATTGGGTTATGAAGCTGGCCAAAAGCTACTCCTCGATAAATTTTCCCGTGCCGGTGTTCTTTTCGAACATGACAGCTTTTAATCGGGCAGTTGGGTGCCATACAGCTACTTAGTTCAAGCGCCCCCAGCAAAAGCATGGCTTTTAAATAGTGGTTCTTTTTCATAACAAACGATAGAGATGAAACTGTCTTTTGGTGAAAAACGGTACTACGATAAAGATGCATCTACCCTAAATAGTCACGAATTAAAAGGGCTTTTTAACTGCCTTCGCGGCTCACTGCTACGTCACGATTCTACCTGCTCAGCAACTAATTCTGTGCTAACAAAAAATGCTCCAATTGTGGAAACGTCGCCCCATTATGTTTGACGCCTATCCACACTATCCCAAAAAATTACATTCTCTCGTTAAACCATTTAAACCCCTCTTTCTCTAATAAGAAATTGGCCAACAGCCCCTTACACGCAAGAGTAGAATATTTAGTGTTAGTTGGTACAAGTTTTGGCATAAACTAAATACAATCAAGCTATGAATACGATGAAAACAAGTAGCCATACGCTGAAAGTGAAAGCTGTGGCAATTGCACTAGCTGGAAGCCTTTTAGCAACAGATGTGTTAACGAGTTGTAAATCCATCAAACAAAATACAAACAAGACCCAGCGCGGAGCAGCCATCGGTGTTGGTGCCGGAGCTGTAGCGGGAGGTCTGATTGGTAGAAAATCAGGAAACACGGCTGTTGGCGCTATTCTTGGCGCAACAGTGGGTGGCGCGGCTGGTGCCTTGATTGGTCGCCGCATGGATAAGCAGGCAGAGGAATTGCGTCGGGGGTTGGAGAATGCCCGCGTAGAGCGTGTGGGAGAGGGTATAAAAATCACGTTTAATTCTGACTTGCTATTCGACGTAGACAAATATGATCTGAAGTCTGCAACTCGTCAGAACTTGACCCAGCTCGCCGAAACGCTCAAGAAATACGACGATACCAATGTCGTGATTGAGGGTCACGCAGATGCGCAGGGAAGTGATGACTATAACGTCAAGCTTTCTGAACGTCGGGCTAAAAAAGTAGCTAATTTTCTGAACTCTCAGGGGGTAAAAAACAACCGCCTGACTGAAAAAGGTTACGGTGAAGCCCAGCCATTGGCCGACAATTCAACGGAGGCAGGTCGTCAGCGAAACCGTCGGGTAGAAGTAGCCATTTTTGCAAACGATAAGTTACAGAAAGCGGCAGAACGCGGCCAAATCTAATTGATCTCTAAACGATACTTCAATGACTGATCAGGAAAAAAAGGAAGTTTTAGATGAGTTTGATGAATTAACAAACATGTCAGCTTCTGAACTAAAGAAATGGCTGGAAACAGATGATTCCAAATCGGTTGGCCAGGACAGCGGTGATGGTGAGTCAATCGGGCATAAGTCTGGAGAGAAAATTATTACTATCAAACAGAAGAAAAACAGCGAGTTAGCTAATCCTGATTACGAACATATGCGTAAGGTGATTAGTTATATAAAAAGGCACAACGCCCAGAGGCCGAAAGATGTGAGGGGGAGTAATTGGGCGTTTTCATTGAAAAACTGGGGTCACGATCCCGAGAAGTAGTGGATATGGCTGGAACTCCTTAGGTTAACTAAGCGAGTTCCAGCCTATCAACTTGTCAACATGTAGCACACAACGTTAATTGAAATACCATGAATGTTACAAACACAAGCGAAGAATTGATCGATCGCCTAAATACATTGTTAACTCGTACACGTGACGGTGAACGTGGTTATGAAGAAGCGTCTGAAAACGTAAAAGACCCAGAACTGAAAAGCCTGTTTCTAGCCCAGTCGAAACAGCGGGGTGAATTTGCGCTGGAACTAGACCGCGAAATTCGGACTTTGGGGGGCGATCCAGAGAAAACAACTAGCCTGATGGCCGATTTACACCGTGCCTGGATTAATATAAAATCAGCTTTTACCAGCGATGATGACAAGGCAGTAGCAGAAGAATGTAAGCGCGGCGATGGCGAAGCATTGGCCGATTACAATGACATTTTGCAAGGAACTAACCTGGCAGCTAGTACGCGTGAGCTACTGATTCGTCAGCAGGACCGCATCCAATCAGCCCATTCATCCATGAGCCGGCTAGCTGATGTACTGTAATAGGTACTTCGTGGCCTTTCGCTAAATGAATTAGTTGAAAAGCCCTTACTTCCAACAAGTGAGGGCTTTTCCTTGTTCAAGGCATTAAATTGATGTGCCTACATTAGTTACAATAAATTAGTAATCTCTTCGGCGGCTTAGTCCGTGTTCGTCTATGGAAAACACTATCACAATCGAAAATTCTGAATCACTCCGGTCTAAACCCGGAAAACCATATCCACTAGGAGCTACATTTGATGGCGAAGGTGTCAATTTTGCCTTGTTTAGTGAGCATGCAACGGGTGTTATGCTTTGTTTGTACGACGCCAATGACCCAACTAAGGAAATTCAAACCATCGCATTAACTGAACAAACCGACTATGTCTGGCATATTTACCTTGACGACATAAAACCAGGACAACTTTACGGCTATCGCGTTGATGGTCCTTTTGATCCATCGCAGGGTTTGCTTTTCAACCCCAACAAAGTGTTGCTCGACCCCTATGCCAAAGCCATTAGTGGCCCTATTGACGGAGAGGTTGAGTTGTTGGGTTATGATCTGGATGATGAGTCGGATGAGCGCTTTCGCACACAAAGCACGACGGATAATAGTGCGGTCATTCCTAAATCCATTGTTATCGACAATGCGTTCGACTGGGAAGACGACAAGAGTCCTGACATTCCGCAAAACCGCTCGGTTATCTATGAATTACACGTTAAAGGCTTTACCGCTCAGCATCCGAAACTCCCTAAAAACATACGGGGAACCTACGCTGGTCTGGCCAGCCCGGAAGCCATCGACTACCTGACGAAGCTTGGCGTTACGACTGTTGAACTAATGCCTGTGCATCAGTTTACGGGAGAAAGTTACTGGGGCTACAACAGCATTGGTTTTTTCGCTCCTCACTCCGGATATGCGGCTAACGGTGCTATGGGCCAGCAAGTTGATGAATTTAAAGGCATGGTTAAAGCCTTGCACAAAGCAGGTCTGGAAGTTGTGCTGGACGTTGTGTACAACCACACGGCGGAAGGCAACCAGTTTGGCCCAACGCTTTCCATGAAAGGCATTGACAACCCGGCTTATTACTGGCTGGTTGAAGACAACAAAGCCTTTTACATGGATTATACCGGAACGGGTAATACCGTGAACATGAACCATCCGCGGACGTTGCAACTCGTTATGGACAGCCTGCGGTACTGGGTTACGGAAATGCACGTCGATGGTTTCCGCTTCGACCTGGCTTCGGCCCTGGCGCAAAGCCTGAGCGCCGCCGGTCAATTGTCGGCCTTCCTGGATGCGGTTCACCAGGATCCAATTCTGTCGCAGGTAAAACTGATTGCAGAGCCTTGGGATATTCAAAGCTACCATGTTGGGAACTTCCCGGTAAAATGGTCGGAGTGGAATGGAAAATACCGCGACTGCGTTCGGTCATTCTGGAAAGGTGATGAAGGACAGGCACATGAATTGGCGCTGCGTGTATTGGGTAGCCCGGATTTGTACGGCAACGATGGACGAAATCCAACCAACAGCATCAACCTGATTACGGCTCACGACGGTTTTACGCTCAATGATCTCGTTAGCTACAACGATAAACACAACGACGCTAACGGCGAAGACAACCGCGACGGACACAACGACAACCTGAGTTGGAACTGCGGGGCGGAAGGCCCAACCGATGACGCTGAAATCAACGCATTGCGGGAAAAGCAAAAGCGTAATTTTCTGGCAACGCTCCTGCTGAGCCAAGGAACTCCAATGTTGCTTATGGGCGATGAGTGTGGCCGGACCCAGCAGGGAAATAACAACGCTTACTCACAGGATAACGAAATTAGCTGGTTTAACTGGGAGTGGGATGAAAAGCAACAAGCTTTGTTTGATTATACCCGTCAGGTATTAGCGCTTCGTAAAGACATCGCTCTGCTCCGCCGCCGTAAGTTCTATACGCAGGACGAAGTATCGTGGCTCTGTACAAATGGTGAAGCAATGACGCCTGAAAACTGGCATGACTGTAACACGCGCTGCCTGGGGCTGCACATTGATGGCTCAAAAGTTGAGGAACAGGACGAGAATGGAGAACCAATCAGCGGTGGCCAATACTTATTGCTGTTTAACACTTATTGGGAGCCTCTCTCGTTTTCCATTCCAAAAGCAGGGCGTAAGCGCAAATGGGACGTGTTGATCAATACGGCCGAGGATCAATCCAAAAAAGATGTTCCAGCCGGAAAGGATCTTGATCTGGCCCCACGCTCAATGCTGGTTTTGAAAGCTTAATCATACATATCTAATTCACAAAAAGGCCCACTCTACAAAATAGAGTGGGCCTTTTTGTGAAACCTTAAGGCTTTTTACTTGGGGCTAGACAATATCGTTCCCGTTGCTACAGGCTGGCCAAAATCGGGTAAGCCATCGGCAGTCCAGGTGAAACGCTGCGCTCTTGGTGACCGTTTCTGACCACAACCCTGCCCCGATTCTGGATTGGCGTGGTATAAAATCCAGTCTTCCGTTCCGTCCGGGGATTTGAAAAACGAATTGTGTCCGGCGGCGTTCGTGCCATCAACGTTAACGGCTTTGAAAACAGGCTTCGGATGTTTTGTCCATGAACTGGCATCCAGCAAATTCTTATCTCCTGTTGCCGAAACCATCCCTAGCGCATAACTATCTGTCCAGCAACCCGAGGCCGAGTAGATAATAAACAGTTTATTGTCGCGCACAAGCGGTTGCGGACCTTCATTTACTAATACTAGCGGTTTGTCATCTGGTCCTGGCCGGGAAAGGGTGCCGTCGCGTTCCCATTCGTAGGTTGGGGTTGAAATGAGCGTGCGCGCTCCGACAGCCGTCCAGGGATTTTCCATCCGACAGATGTAAATGTCCTGCCGCCCGTTTTCATCCCCTTCCCAGCCTGACCACACCAGATAAAGCTGGCCTTGATAATCAAATAGCGATCCGTCAATGGCCCATTTATCCTCGGGTGTTTTAATCTGGCCTTTCATGGTCCATTCCCCTTCCAGCGGATTTGCTGATTCGTTTTCCAGCACCCAGAGGCGGTGGTTGCGATTTCGGCCATCATCCGCGGCAAAGACTAAATACCAGCGTCCATTCATATGGTGCAATTCTGGTGCCCATATTTCCTTGCTATAAGGCCCGGTTGCGGGCGGCGTCCAAACTACTTTTTTCTCGGCATTGGGTAATTCCGCCAGCGAAGGGGTTCGCCAAAGCGTTATATTCCGGCCTGTGGTATGCGTGTAGTAATAATAACCATCCCGGTAAATACTCCACGGATCGGCACCAGCGGGCAGTAGCGGATTAGAAAAAGTTGTTGATGTTGGCTGCGTCTGAGCCACCGCCGTTGGTCCAATCAGGATTAGGAACAGCAGGCTAACGAACGTCAATCTCATGGTAAGAGTTTAGGAATTTAGTACTGTAAATCAAACTTTTAGGCCGTGATGGCTTCGGTACCATCCGTAATGGTTACCCGGTAACACTTCAAATCGATACCAAATGCTTCGTGGTAGGCTTGAGCCAGTTTCTGCTCAAAGGCATCAACCGCATCTTTCCGAACGATATTAATGGTACAGCCGCCAAATCCGCCGCCCATCATGCGAGAACCCAATACGTTGTCGTCACTACGCGTCTGATCGACAAGAAAATCCAGTTCTGGGCAACTCACCTCATAAAGGTGCTGCAAGCCGTCGTGCGTTTCGTACATTTTTTGCCCAAAGCCTTCTAAATCGTTCGCTAACAGCAATTGGCAAGCGAGCTGAACGCGCTCGATTTCTTCGGTCATATAACGGCACCGATCATAAACTTTAGCCGGCATTTCGTCCCGGCAAGTTTCTACCATCGCTGGCGTAGCATCACGTAGTAACTGAACCTCAGGGTATTTTCGTTGCAGAATATCCACGCCTGCTTCACATTCCTGGCGGCGGGTATTGTATTCGCTATTACCCAATGAATGTTTTACTGCCGTATCGCAAAGCACCACTAAATAATCATTTAGTTCCAGCGGAAAATACTGATATTCCAGCGACCGACAGTCCAGCTGAATAACCGAATTTGCTTTTCCCATCATGGACGCAAACTGATCCATAATACCGCACTGCACACCAACGAACTGGTTTTCAGCCGCCTGGCTTAGCTTTACCATTTCTATTTTTGACAAGCCCAACGCATAGAGCTCGTTTAGGCAAAAAGCCAGACCGCACTCAATAGCCGCCGACGACGACAGGCCCGCCCCCGTTGGAATATCACCGCCAAATACCAACCGAAAGCCACCCAGTTTACAGCCTCTTTTCTGCAACTGATCCACGACGCCCATCAGGTAATTCGGCCATCCTTTCCGGGATTTTTCAAGCTGGTCCAGGCTAAACGTCGTCGAATCGCCCACGTTTTCGGCGTAAACTTCACAGGTCGTTCCTTCTTTTTTTGAAATCGCGAAAATGATTTCCTTGTCAATGCTGGCTGGCAAAACAAACCCACCGTTATAATCCGTATGCTCACCAATCAAATTAATCCGGCCGGGTCCACGGACGATTAATTCAGGCTGGGCTTGAAAATGAGTCTGAAAACGTTGAGAAACCTGGTGGAAGAACGTATTTTTTAAGTCCATTGTATAGAAATAAGTCTGAATAAAGCCATTTAGGCAGGTTCGCCTGGTATCTCTTTACCAAGATTTCCGCAAAGATCGTGAAGTATGTTTCTCGTTGTATATTCCTTGTGAATCTTAGTGCCTCTAGCCGTAAATAAATTCTTATTTCTGTCCAAACAGGGGGATCATTAAGCCTTAATCGTCCACTTTCGCTCTTCTATAGGTGCTTTTCCGATCGCATCGTATAGCTCCTGATCATTTTTAAAGCTGAGTTCGTTCAGGTGATAGACTTCTGTATGGGCTGTAAACTCATCGCATTCAAAGGGCCAGGGGTCCACCAGAAGGGTTTGATCGGCCCGTTGCGACAGGTAATACGAAACGCCATCTGGCCCCGGGCTAATCTCCAGACGACGCTGGCTAGGTGGGATGTGGCCCTGAACCAAAATCAACGAAAACGCATCGCACCACTGTAAGAAAGCGTAAGCGTACTGCGCCTCTTCTTTCGTAACGGCTAATTTTCGTAGCCAATCTTTCTGGTTTTTACGCTGCTGTTCCAGAAATTCATCCATTTGCGGATCTTTTCCTTGCATCGGTTCATACAGAAACCTAGCGTGCATCGATACCATTAAAGCGTTCCAGCGGCTTTTTTCCAACGCAATGGTAACCATGTTGCGGGCCTGGGTCACTGAATATTCCTGAATTTGGAAATCTTTGGGAGCACCGGTTTTTGTGAGGTGATTTTTTCCTGCCCACTCTTCCTGCCCATCATCGTGTTCTGTTAGCGCAATAAGGGTTTCGATCCAGCGAATCGGGCGCAGTTCTGGTTTCCAGTTTACGGCGAGTTGAACCGCCAACAAACCATGAGCCTGCTGGTGGATTACCTCCCACCCTTCATCTGTGGCGTTTACAATCATGCTTATACGAATAGTAGTATGTAGCGTAGAACACCACCCAACCTGAAACTGTTGGAATTTGGCTCTTCTTTAAAGCTTGCGGTATTGGTTGAAGAGTTTAACTGTGTTTTCGATGCACAAATCCGCCGTTGCCTTATTACTCCGCTAACTTTGAATATTTTTCGGGATCACGCATGTTGACACTTACTACCAAAGACACAGCAATACAGGCAGTTAGGTACCAGTAAAACCAGGTAGCATGCCCTACGTTTTTGAACAACAGCGCCACGTATTCCGCCGTTCCGCCGAACAAAGCTACCGCCAGAGAATAAGGTAAACTAACGCCCAGCGAGCGCACGTTGGCCGGAAAAAGCTCCGCCTTGATGATGGCCGACAGGGAAGTGTTAATGCTCGTAATTAGCAAAGCAAGGATGACCAAAAAGGTAGCCATCCAGATATCTGTGGTGTTACCAAGCGCGGTTAATAGAGGCACCGTAGTTATCACACCCAGAACACCGTATACAATCATCATGCGTTTACGCCCAAACCGATCGCCCAGCATGCCAAACACAGGTTGGGCCAGCATGAAAACAATCAGCGACAGGGTAGTAATTAGCGTTGAATCGTTTTTGCTGAAACCGGCCGTATTGACCAGAAATTTTTGCACATAGGCAGTAAAAGTGTAGAAGGCAACCGTCAGTCCAATGGTAAAACCAACGATGGTAGCCGCTTCTTTTTTGTATTTGGCCAACTCCCGAAGCGTACCCCGTTGTTTTGCGGGCACCTCTTCGTGCCGAAACGACTCTGTTTCTAACAAGTTGCGGCGTAGGTAAATGGCCGAAAAAGCCAGCAGTGTTCCGATACCAAACGGAATGCGCCACCCCCAGGCGCTCAATTGTTCAGGGTTCAAAACCCACCGTTGCAGCACCATCAAGATTCCCAGCGCGATCAACTGACCCAGGGTAGAGCTAACGTACTGAAAACTGGAATAGAAGCCCCGTTGGTTGGCAGGCGCGATTTCGCTCAAATACGTAGCAACGGTTCCGTATTCACCGCCAACGCTGAGGCCCTGCAACATTCTGGCCAAGACTAAAATCAGAGGTGCCATAATGCCAATCTGGTTATAATCAGGCACAATGGTTATAAGGAATGAGCCCCCACTCATGAGCAGAACTGATAATGTCAGGGCTGCCTTCCGCCCTTTCCGGTCAGCATAGGCACCCATTAACCACCCGCCAACGGGTCGCATCAAAAACCCGATAGCAAAGATACCCGCCGTATTGAGGAGTTGCGCCGTTTCATCTTCTTTTGGAAAAAACGAGCCGGCAAAGTAAAGGGCAAATACCGAGTAAGCATACCAGTCGTACCACTCAATCAGGTTGCCAATTGAACCGCCCACAACAGATTTCAGCCGATTTCTGACTCGCTGCGGTGGCTCAGTGGTTTGTTGATGCATGTCTTCAGAATCGATTTCTAACAAGTTACCAAAAAGCAAAAGAGCTTAAATATAGGCAAATAGCCAGAAATACGCATACCTTAAAACAACGCAGAAACGCCCAACAACATCCAGCTATAAAGCTGTTGTTATTGGGCGTTGCGGGTTTCCTACTGGAAACTATGTTATCTTAAAGAATGGTGTGGATATTGCAAAATCTATAGACTACCGGTTTTCAACCAGTTCGTTTTCTCCTTCTTTGTAGGTATCTCCCGTGATAGCTGCTCGTGCCATCTCAAAAAGGCGCACCATGCGGCTAGACGTTGAATCCCAGTACTCAGCCGTAGCGGTATGAACTTTTAGGGCCAGCAAACTTGGATCTTCTTTGCCATCGGGGAACCAGGGTTTTGCCATCGGCGACCAAAGCTCTTCGATTTTTGCACGATCGTGGATTTCTGTTGCCGTACCAGCCACAGATACATACGAAGCCTTATCAGGATGAGAAAAGGCTACGTTTACGTGGTAATCCTGTTGGATCTCATCTGTTTTTGCGGAATCCTTTTTCGTCAGAAACCAAAGATTTCCTTGTGCATCTATGTTCATTACAGCCATTGGACGGCTCACCAGATGTCCCTGCTCGTTCTGGGTTGTGAGCATTCCTATTCGAATAGATTCAATCAATTCCTTGACTTTCTCCATACCGGGGTTTTGCTGTTGCGTACTCATGGGATTTGTGGATTAGAATGAAAATCGTTGGCGGTTCTCTATAGGAGTATGCAGAAAGGGTTAGGTTTTAGGAATAGTCCGCCAACGCTGTTTCTGCTGATCCTACAAAGAACCGCCAGTAATAATAGTTATTAATTATAGAGCATTTCCTGACGTCCCAGCGCATCAAATAAAGTGCGGGACAAAGCCGTTTCAGGTTCTGGCTTCTGAGATAGCTCACTGATACTCATGCAAGTGCGAATGCATTGGCGACATATAGCCGCAATCTGACAGCCCCGTTCGTTAGCCATTAATTCACATTCTTCAGCTGTTTTCTGGCAAATTTCCATGCAGGTTTTTGCCAACAGACGTGTATTTTCTGAACCCCGAACGTACAACATGGCCATTTGGCGACAGATGTCAGCACAATCCAGGCTTAAAAAGATACAACGGTACATTTCTTCCATGTCACTCCGACGAGAACACTCCGTTGCATATTCATCACAAACAGTAGCGCAAGTTACTAGCGTATCGTAAATATTCTTTTTCCAAATCATGGGAGTGTGAAGTTCTTGAGTTAATAGGTTTATTTAACGTTGTGAAAATGGCTGATGACCATAACCAATCCCATCCGCTTCGCTATAGCGACGACGAGCCCACAATCTGGCCTCCTGTATGCTGGTTGCAATAACCTCTTGCTTATCCAGATCGCCTTTCATTAATAGCGAATTTGCAATCTCGATGGCCTTATCCCGAACACTAGGTGTCAGAGATTTCATGGCTGCCGGAAAATGTAAATTGCTCCACATCATCGTCCCGAATGGTTTGATTTTACTTTTCTATTGAGATAATTATGCCATTTTTTTCATCTTACTTCGTCTCCAGTCCTAAAATCGCTTATATCCTGTTATACAGATACTTACTACTTTTATTATTTATTTCATATGATATTAATTTAGGAATTATTAGTAATACTACTGTAGAATCGGCCGTCACAGTGTGTAATTTTCTACACACTGTGGCAAAAAAATAACCCCGGTTTTGCCGGGGTTACATGATTATTTTTAAAGCTACTATCTCTTTTATTTAACAGGGAAGAATAAGCCGAAAGGTAGTTCCAACACCCATGGTGCTTTCCACTTCGATTGACCCGCGGTGACTATTAACGATATTCTGGGTTGCGGTTAAGCCTAGCCCCATACCACCTTGTTTGCCCGTAAAGAACGGATCGAACAGGCGCTTCCGGTTCTCCTCCGAAATACCAGCCCCGTTGTCTTCTACCGATACCATAACCGCGTTTTCGTTGAGAACCGTCGTCTTGATTTTCAGGATGCCTTTCCCTTCTTCCATGGCCTCCACAGCGTTGATCAGGATATTGACCAGCGCGGTCTTGAATGGTTCTTTATCCAGCGGAATAATGGTTGGCTCGGTCGTGTAGTCCGTGATTAACTGCATGCCCTTCAGCTTCAATCGGTCATTGACCAGATGCAGGGTTTCCTGCACGGCTTCGTTCAGATCATCAGGCTGAAGAACCAGATCACGTGGTTTCGACGAATTAAGCATCTCGGTAATCAGCTGCCCGATCCGCTCGGCATTTCGCCGGATAATATCAGTATAAAGGGTCAAAACGGGATCATCCGGTGGCAAATCATCTTTGAGCTGCTCCAATGCCATGTTCACGTTTGTCAGCGGATTCCGCACTTCGTGTGCAATACTCCGGGCAATGCTTCCGGTCATGGACAGTTTTTCGGCAACCAACAAATCGCGCTGGGCCTTTTTTTGCTGCGTTATATCCCGAAAAATTCCCTGATACAGACTTACCTCGCCCGATTTGTCCGTTACAGCCACCGCCGATAAAAGGCAGTCAATCTTATGACCATCGCGACTCAGCAACGTCACCTCTACGTCTTTTAGCTGTCCAGTTTCTTCCAGATTTTTCTGGCTTATCTCGTAAAGCTCTGGCTTTTCGAACAACAGGCGCGGCACCTGGCCACAAAGTTCCTGCTGTGAATAGCCCGTTAAACGTTCTAGAGCCGGATTCGCTTCCTGAATAATCATCTGTAGATCCGTCACGAAAATAGCATCAATCGACCGCTCAAAGAGCGAACGGTATTTACTTTCCTTGTCGGCTACTTCACCCATCGTTTCGGCCTGCCGAACGGCGTAGCGAATGCTTCGCCCCAGCAGTTGGGCGTCAATCCGGCCTTTAACGAGGTAATCGGCGGCCCCCAGTTTAAGGGCCGAATAATCAATTTCTACATCATCTTGCCCGGTTAGCAAAATCATCGGCGCCTGGCAACCTGCTTTGAAAGCCTCCTGGATCAGTTCGATACCAGTTCGTTCGCCCAATCGGTAATCAATCAGAAAAACGTCGTAGTCTTTACTACAGGCGCATTTGAGCGCTTCGTTAAATTCCGTAACCCAATCAAGCTGTATGTTGGCATTATCACGCGATGAAACGAGTGTTTTGGTTAACACATAGTCGTCTTCATCATCTTCTACAAGCAAAACCCGGATGGGCTTTTCGGTCGATTTATCGGCTTGAGTCGTCAGGTAAGGAAACGGTGTCAATCCAGTACTTTTTGATAGTTTTTGTAATTTCAAGTAAGGTGCTGAAATCAAACGGCTTGGAGATGTATGAACTCACGCCCAGGTCATAAGTGCGGAGAATATCTTCCTCGGCCGTAGAAGTTGTCAATACAACGATCGGAATTTGCCGTAATTGTTCGTTCTCTTTTATTTCCCGCAGTGCCTGCACCCCATTTTTCCGGGGCATATTCAAATCCAGGATAATTAAACTTGGCCGGGGGGCGTCTTCAAACGGGGGCTTCTGGTATAAATATTCTAGGAGTTCCTCCCCGTCCTCCACAAAATAAAGCTTCGATTCAAGCTGAGCTTTCTGAAATGCCTTCTCTAGCAATAATCGATCATCAGCGTCGTCGTCGGCAATCAGTATACTTGTTCTATGTTGCTTGAGAGCCATTCTTTTTTTAGAAGATAAGGATAAAACCGCCCTAAATAAAAGGCTTTATTATCTGCAAAACAAACAATAAATATACTCGTGAGCGGCACAAACTGTTTGAAAATATTATTCTCTCAACAGATATTGGTTTAAAGATATTGTCATTTAAAAAGAATCCAAAGCCCTGCTGTTCATCTGGCTTTCTAAGCAGCATTAATTGATTAAATACTATTTAATTTCACCGAATCAGTAAATTTATCCCAGCTAATCACAATTTCATTTGTTTATTATGAATCTTCACAAAACCACCCTTCTGGCAGGAATAGGTTTGTGCCTGCTCGGAGCCTGCAAGGACAAGAAGGAAGAAGCAAGCCGAACTGTTTTCTTCGACAAAGCAGGCATGGACACCACTGTTGTTCCTGGTAACGATTTCTTTTCCTATGCCAACGGAGGCTGGGTTAAAAACACGCCTATTCCCGGCGATCAAACCGGTTGGGGCTCTTTTTATACGCTGTATCAGGAGAATCAGAAGAAAACCAGAACCCTGCTGGAAAGAGCCGCAGCAGCCAAGGCCGACAAGGGAAGCATTGAACAAAAAGTGGGTGATTTTTACGCCAGCGGCATGGATACCGTTACCATTGAAAAGCTGGCTTATGAACCACTGAAACCAGAACTGGCCAAAATAGCCGCCCTCAAGGATTACAAACAAGTGCTCAATTACCTGGCCGCCGATGAGACCAACCGGGGCGGGGCTTTGTTTGGAATGTATATTGGTCCGGATGATCGCCGAAGCAACCTGAACCGAATGAATTTTTCGCAGGCGGGACTGAGCTTACCCGAGCGGGAATACTACTTCAAAACAGACGAGGAAACTAAAAAAGTACGCACGGCTTTTGTGCGTTACATCACAAAACTATTTACGTTAACAGGCTTAGATTCGGTAGCTTCCCAGAAAAAAGCAGATGCTATTCTGGCTTTTGAAACGGCCATCGCCAAATCACACAAGGCCCCGGCGGACCTGCGCGATCCCATCAAAAATTACCATAAATATTCGGTTGCCGAGTTAACAAAACTTACTCCCAACATCGACTGGAAGCCCTTCCTGGCCACCATGACCGCAAAAACGGACACCGTGCTGGTTGGGCAACCCGAGTACTATCAGGCGCTGAGCAGCTTATTGGCGACAACACCCATCGAGGTGATCAAAGACAAACTGGCCTTTAACTTCATCGACGACAACGCTTCGCTACTGAGCGCACCTTTTGTTCAGGCGCGTTTTGAGTTCAAAGGGAAAATCCTGAGCGGACAACAACAATTGAGCGAGCGCTGGAAACGCGTTGCCGACAATACGGATACTTATTTAGGCGAACTTCTAGGCCAGTCGTGGGTAAAAGAATATTTTACGCCGGAAGCAAAAGAGCGCATGCTAACGTTGGTGAATAACCTCCAGAAAGCCTACCGCACCCGCATTGAAAAGCTGGATTGGATGTCGGAAGAAACCAAGAAAATTGCGTTGGTGAAGCTGGATGACATCATCAAGAAAATTGGCTATCCAGATAAGTGGAAAGATTATTCGGATGTGGACATCAACCGCAATGACTATTTTGGTAACGTACAGCGCGCCCGCAAACACGAATGGAAAGAAAGTTTAGGCAAAGTGGAGAAAGAAGTTGATAAGACAGAATGGCAAATGACCCCGCCAACCGTTAATGCCTACGCTAATCCAACCTTTAACGAAATCGTTTTCCCAGCGGGTATTTTGCAGTTTCCTTTCTTTGATAAAGACGCCGACGACGCCATTAATTACGGCGGAATTGGCATGGTTATCGGCCACGAAATGACCCACTTGTTCGACGACCAGGGCCGACAATACGACCCGAAAGGTAACTTGCGCGACTGGTGGAAAAAAGAAGATGCCGACAAGTTTACAACCAAGACCAATCAGGTCGTTGATCAGTACAACAAATACACGGTTCTGAATAACTTAAACCTGAACGGCCGCCTGACATTAGGCGAAAACCTGGCTGATTTGGGTGGTTTGGCCATTTCTTACGATGCGTTTAAGCTAACAGAGCAAGGCAAGAGCAACGAAAAAATCGACGGTTTCACCCCAGATCAACGGTTCTTCCTGGGTTATGCGCAAATCTGGCGGTCTAAAATTCGGGATGAAGCACAGCGCGTGCGCGTTCAAACGGATCCGCATTCACCGGCTAAGTTCCGCGTTAATGGTCCTCTGACTAATTTTGCGCCGTTCTACCGGGCATTTAATGTGCAGTCGGGTCAGCGCCTGTATAAACCCGAAGTTGATCAAACCAGAGTTTGGTAAGTATACTGCCCTTTAAAAGTTTGAAGCGAGCCCGATAGGCTCGCTTCATTTGTTTAATTTCTATTGCGCCGCGACATAACGTGGTATACAACACCTAATTTTATTTGCGGCCCCCGGTTGCGGCCCGCAAACTCGGGCGTTTTGTCGTAGTAATTGTGGTCGTACATCAGTTCTAAGTCGAGCGATCGGGTAGCCTGCAAGGCAGCCCCAATACCCAGATTAATGCTACTGAAGCCCCGGCGGTCATCTGCATCAACTACGCTGCTACGATAGCGGCCAAGGCTTAATCCACCTTCACCAAAGACAGCCAGCCGAGTTCGAAACGGGTAATACCGCACAAAAGGTCCACCCTGGGTAGCCCGATAACTGGTTGACAAACGATCTTCAAACGCTAGTTTTAACCCTACGGCTAGTCCGTTTTGTATGAAATAACCAAGACGTGGGTTTAATACTATATAGCCGCCCTGTTGGTCGGCTAAGCCAAAGCCCAAGTTTAGGCCGCCAAAAAAGCCTCCGCGCCCATACCACCCGCCTTCGTCGGTATTCGTGCGACGACTACGATCTCTATCATAGCGGTCACGATCATTGTCGCGATACCGGTCATAATCGCGGTCTGATCGTCTCCGATCCCGATCGTTGTCGGTATTCCGAAAGCCCCGTTCAACTTCTCGGGATGCATCACTGGCTTCCCGACTCGCTTCACGAAGCTCACGGCGTGTCGTATCGCCTGCTATCTGGGTTTGCTGTTCGGTTGTTTCCTGCGCGTAAACAGCCGAAGAAAAAGCGGCCAGCAGAAACAAAGTATGGTTCAATTGCACAAATCGGTTCATAAACGTTGAGTCCTTAATTCTGTAGGTAGAACCGATTAAACCCAAAAATGTTGACTTCTGGAAAAGCAAACGAGTCGGCAGAGACTCGGAATACTGTCCCGCCGCCCCTGCCGACTCGCTGATAATCTGTAGATTTGCGTTAACCGATTTTTTGTAGTACGTCTAACAGCTGCTGCACCTGTTCAGCCGAAGTAGCCGGAAAGTTGGCAATTCGGATTTGCGAATCCTTGAACTTGCCGTAACCGCTTCCGATCACCATCCCCGCTTTTTTCACCTCGGCAATCACATTTGCCGACGACTGGATGGTGTTCGCAACAACAACCGTCCGCGACCGGTGCCGATCTTCCTTCACGAAAGGCTCATAGGCGGAGTGGCTTTCGATGAACTTGTAGATCATTTTGGCTTTTTCTTCTGTATCCCGGCGCACGTTATCAATGCCGATGCGGTTCAGGTCTTCAGCCACTTTACCCAACAGGTAGATAAAGAGTACGTTCGGCGTAGCGGGGGTTTCGTAGGTCTGGTAAAACTTCCAAAGCGTCGGCAAGTCGTGATGGGCACCAATATTCTGGTCTGCTTTTTTAAGCTGTTCGGCTCTTTCCAGCAGCTTTTCGCTTGCGATCCAGACGCCCAAACCAGCGGGCAGACCAAATGCTTTCTGAACGGAAAAATAAGCGGAATCAATCAACGAATAATCCAGATCCGGGTATGGCGCCGACGACACCATATCCACCGCAAACAGCTTCTTGGAATAGCTGCGTTTCAGTTTGTGAATATCGACCGTCCGCAGTTGTACCCCGGCACTGGTTTCATTGTGCGTTAAAGCAACCAATTCGGCGTATTCCGGTACTTCTACTTCGCTGTAGTCGAAGCCTTCCCCTAAGGGTTTTTCCTGCTTATGCGCAAATTTTCCCAGGGCCAGCGCGTAGTCGTAACATTTCTTCGAGAAAGAGCCATTGACCAAATGAAAACTTTCGTGCTCGACGCAATTCAGCGCCAGGCGTTCCCAAATTTCCGAGGCCGAGCCCGTAAAGAAAATGCCGTGCGTTTCGGGAATTGCCATCAACTCCCGCAGTTGTTCAACCGTAAAGCGGTAAATGTCCCGAAACTTCTGACTCCGGTGCGATATAGATCCAATCTGCTCATTCATTGCGGTTTGCAAATGCTGAGTAACAGTATGATACAATTCGGCAGGGCCAGCCGTGAAGTAAATTTGTTTCATGATGCAGGTAGCTTTCCTTATTCCCTTTTCTGAGTGGCCAGCAAAAAGAGAGCAAGGTATATTTTAAAATCCCTCCCCAGGTTTTGGAGAGGGACTAAGTGATGTTTTTAATATAACAACCGAAACTTAATCGTATGATCGATGTCGCGCAGTTCCTTAATTACGTCGTTTGAGTAACTCTTTGATATATCCGTAATTACGTATCCGATTTGCTCCGTCGTTTTCAGGTATTGCCCTTTAATATTGATGTGATATTTGGCGAAAATCGAGTTGATGTTTGCCAGAATACCCGGAACATTTTTGTGAATATGCAGCAGGCGGTGCGAATCTTTCAGCAAAGGAAGTTGCAAATCCGGGAAGTTAACACTGCCGTAGGTTGAGCCATTATTGATGTATTCGAGCAGTTTCCCCGGCACAAAAGTCCCGATATTTTCCTGCGCTTCCTCCGTGCTTCCGCCGATATGAGGCGTCAGAATCACATTGGGTAAACCGCGCAACGTGTTGATAAACTCCTCGTTGTTAGTTTTTGGCTCATACGGGAACACATCGATTCCGGCACCGACCACCTTGCCGCTCGTGATGGCTTCGGTCAGGGCTTCCACATCCACCACGTGGCCCCGCGCCAGATTCAGGAAGATTACCCCATTTTTCATCAGGCTAAACTCGCGGTGGCTGATCAGGTTTTTATTCTCGGGCCGACCATCTACGTGCATGCTAATGAAATCGGCAATCGACAGCAGTTCATCCAGCGTCTTGCATTTGCGGGCATTACCCAACGCCAGTTTATCCACGATGTCGTAGAAATAAACTTCCATTCCCAGCGCCTCCGCCACGACTGAAAGCTGCGTTCCGATGTTGCCGTAGCCCACCAGACCTAATTTCTTACCGCGTACCTCAAAGCTATTTTTTGCTGATTTATCCCACTGACCAACGTGCATCTGGTTGCTCTTCGGCACAATGTTGCGGACTAGCATGATGATCTCACCAATGGCGAGTTCAACCACTGAGCGCGTATTGCTGTAAGGCGCGTTGAACACGGCAATACCCCGCTCGGTACAACCCGCCAGATCAATCTGGTTGGTCCCGATGCAGAAGGCACCGACACACATGAGCTTATTAGCGGCTTCCAGCACGCGGCTGGTTACCTGCGTTTTAGAGCGAATCCCCAGAATATGCACATCCCGGATTTTCTCAATCAGCTCGTCTTCGTCCAGAGCACCTTTCAGAATTTCGACTTTAAAGCCTTCTTTTTCAAACAAATGCACCGCTACCGGATGGACGTTTTCCAGCAGCAGCACTCTAATGCGGCTCTTGGGATAGGATTGACTGCGGCTCAATTTATTATGGTATAAAAAGTCATCCAGGGACGGAGCAATGTGGTCGGCTTTCTCAATCACTTTTGGCCGCATGACGTTTTCGGTAAATGCGTAGAAGCGGTTTGCCAAGCCCGATTCCTTGATTTCGTAATCGGTATAACCATCGCCCAGCACATATACATCGCCTTCTAGGTTCAGGTTGCGAATGGTTTGTACTTTGCCCCCGTTGGCCGATAGTGGATTGGCCACATCAAAACCTACAATATTTCCTTCCTCATCAAAGAGAAAGGTGTTGGCAAAAACGTTTTCTGCCTTAATGCCTAATGTCGTAACAATCGGAACGATGAACTCCTTGAACCCGTTCGAGATAATGAAAATATGGTCGGCCTGTTCGTTTAGAAATTCGCTATTTCGCAGAAAAGAATCCGAAATTTTTGTCATTAGTGTCTCAACCAGCGCGGGCAGGTGATCGCGGTGCGCTTTCAGCAATTTGAGTCGCTGCTCCAGCGACTGCGTAAGCGAAATTTCGCCCGACATGCCACGGTCTGTGATCGCTTTAATTTGATCCAGAATCCGGTCTCTCTCCCGGTCGCCAGCTAATGAAATTTCGCACAGCACATCCAGGGCCTCTACTTTCGTGAGGGTGCTGTCGAAATCAATGACAAAATAGGTTTGTTCGAGTGGTTTGGTAAGCATCGTGATTATTCCTCAATCAAGTTGTTCTATGCGTTTTTGTCAAAAACTGTAATGCCCGTTCTTCCGACCAATAGACGTCACTGTTTGAATCATTGGGTGCAAAGCCGCAATGCCCCCCTTCCTTCGGAAATTCCATCCAGACGTGGGTTAGTTGCTGAGCCAGCTTTTCCGGGAAACATTCAGAAGCCAACATTGGGTCGTTTTTGGCATTAATAATCAATGTAGGTACAGAAATCGTGTTGAGGAAGTGTATCGAACTATTGCGGGTATAATAATCCAGCGCATCTTTGAAGCCGTGCAGCGGAGCCGTGTACCGGTCGTCAAAGTCCACAAAGGTACGAAGTTGCCGGTAGCCTTTTGTAGAAACTTTCTCTGGAAATAACTTTTCTTTCCCGGCCACTTTCAGGCGCAGGTGCTTCAGGAACCGTTGCAGGTAAACGCGGGAAAAGCCCCGGGAAATAGTCGCCGTGCTCGCCGCCAGATCCATCGGCACCGAAAAAACCACGCTTCGTTTTACCGCCGGATGAATAGCCGCGCCCTGTTCCCCCAGAAATTTCAAGGTTAAATTGCCGCCCAGACTAAAGCCAAGCAGGGAAATGTCCTGATACCCTTTAGCAACGGCGTGTGTCACAACTTGCTCCAGATCATCGGTTGCGCCGCTGTGATAAAACCGCACCTGCCGATTCATCTCGCCGCTGCACGAGCGAAAATTCCAGGCCAGGCAATCAAATCCGTTGTTGTTCAGGTGGCGCACCATGCCCGTAATGTACTGCCGCGTTGAATCGCCTTCCAGTCCGTGCGAGAGGATAACTAATTTACTATCAGCCTTTTCTTTATTAGGAGATTGTCCGCTGGCCAGACTCCAATCAAGGTCCAGAAAGTCGTCATCGGGGGTTAAAATTCGCTCACGCTGGTAATTTACCACTACTTTGCGAAACAGCGCGGGCACGATGGTTTGCAGGTGGCCATTCCACAGGTAAGCAGGGGGACGATAATCAGATGGTTCAATCAGCGGCATAAGCAAACGAGCGGCGCGTCGTGGCGATGCGTTGCAAAGGTAAAGGGTTAAATATTGGTTATCAATAAAAAGTGTAAACTTGCTGTTTCACACACCCTTTTCCTTAGCCCAAACGTTTGATTAGAAAAACGACAACCATTCGTATGAAACAAGTCCTAAGCCTGATTGCTTTTCTGATTTTCCTAACCAGTTCATTTGCTTTTGCCCAGAAAACATCACCGCTCAGCCCAAAAATAACCAGCGAAAGCCCGAATAAAGTAATCAAAGTGATTTATGGCCAGCCGTCGAAGCGGAAGCGGCAGATTTTTGGTGCTATGGTTCCCTACGGCGAGGTATGGCGGACGGGAGCGAATAATGCTACCCAAATTACCTTTACAAAAGATGTGGTTTTTGGGGATAAAGCCGTGCCAGCAGGCACCTACACACTATTTACCATTCCGATGGAGAAAGAATGGACGGTCATTCTAAATGGAAAACTAGACCAATGGGGCGCTTTTGATTATGACCGCTATAAAAATAAAAATGTGGCGCAGGTGAAAGTGCCGGTTGTCCTTAGCAAGCTTCCTCTTGAAAAACTGACCATTACCCCAGGCAACAACGTGCTGGCCATTGCCTGGGACAAAGTGTCTATTTCTGTTCCTATTCGGTAAACTATTGCTCGTCAGGATTTTTAGCTTCTTTGGTAGCGGTTTTTGCACCCGGTACTAAGGAATTAATCTAGGCGGTAATTTTTAGCGCATCGGCTTCTGATACTTGTGCCCCACCCCGGTTGGTTTCGCCCACAAACAGCGAACCGTCTTTTCCCACGCCATGCGCAACACACCTGACTGGGAACTGCTCCGAAAATCAAAGGCAAATTCTGGTATTCACCCGGACCTTTCCGCCGCCGGCAGCGTGCCGAAAACCGCCCGCCTGATTGGCTGCAAACGGGCCAAAAGCCAGACCAACACTGCCTGCGAATCCGACCCCGGCTACCACGCGGAGTAAGGAAGCATTGTCCAAATTAAACCTCACAGTTAATTGGAATTTGATCCGGAAAGATACTATTTTTTACCCCGAAAGGTCAAGAAACAGGCAATAGTCCTATATTTGATCCGAGAAAAATGAATATTTTTAATTTTTTTAATAATTGATGAAAAAGAGAAGCCTTACCCTCGGTTTACTAGCCTGCTCAGCAGGTTTGGCGCTTGCCCAGCCACAGCCTACGAAACAAACTCCCGAGTCTACAGAAGTCTGGGAGCCCGTTCCGCGCGTGGTTACTCCAGGCAACCTTTCGCCCAGCACAGCTTCAGGTATGACTGCTCCGTCGGACGCTATTGTCCTGTTCGACGGCAAAAATCTGGATAGCTGGGTTTCAGCTAAAGACGGATCTGCCGCGAAATGGACGGTTGGCGACGGTGCGATGACCGTTGCCAAAGGAGCTGGCGACGTTCGTACCAAGCAGGAGTTTGAAGATTACCAACTCCACATCGAATTCCGGACGCCTGCGCAGGTAGAAGGCACGGGTCAGGGACGCGGAAACAGCGGTATTTTCATGCAGGGCCGCTATGAACTCCAGGTGCTGGACAGCTACAACAACCGCACGTATTCCAATGGACAGGCAGGTTCGATTTACAAGCAATCGATGCCCATGGTGAATGTTAGCCGTAAGCCGGGTGAGTGGCAAACCTACGACGTTATCTACACGGCGCCGCGCTTTAACAAAGATGGCCAGATGCTGTTCCCCCCTTACATCACTGTTATTCACAATGGAGTAATTGTGCAGAACCATACCGCGATTCGGGGAACGACTCCTTACGTAGGATTACCGATGGTGCAGCCGCACGGAAAAGGCCCCATCCAATTGCAGGATCACAACAATCCGACAAGCTACCGCAACATCTGGATCCGGGAAATTTAAGATTTCCTTTGCTCTACCTTGGCCCCGGCGCATCTGCGTTGGGGCTTTTTATTTAGACTAATAATTAAGTTTCTAACGTTTCTTTGCCATTTTGCGAAGAATTTCAGAAACTCAATTTTTCCATGCGATACCTCTTGCTACTGGTTTGCTGCTGCTGCGCCTTTGTGACGGACAAACCCGCCTATCTGCTCTACAATCAAAAACTTAAGCCCACTTCATACCAGAAATTACTAAAAGAAGCTTCTGGGGCTGATATTGTCTTTTTTGGCGAATTACACAACAATCCCATTTGCCATTGGCTCGAACTGCAAATGGCGAAAGACCTGCACAGCGCCAAAAAACAGAACCTGATTTACGGCGCGGAGATGTTCGAAACTGATAACCAGGCGGCCTTGGACGATTATTTATCCGGTAAATCCGATGCCGGTCAGTTTAAGAAAGACGCCCGTTTGTGGAATAACTACAATACGGATTACAAGCCTATTGTCGAATTTGCCAAGAGAGAACGCATTCCTTTCATTGCGACCAATATCCCGCGCCGATACGCTAGCGCTGTGGCCCGCAAAGGGCTGGCTTCGCTCGATACGTTGTCAGCTACTGATAAAGCGTTTATTGCCCCGCTCCCGCTGACGGTTAATTTGGAATTGCCCGGTTACAAAGCCATGCTGGACATGATGAAAGACCACGGCGGCACGGGTCCAACAGGGACCAACAGCTCCGAAACTGCCGCTAACTTCGCCCGCGCTCAAGCCATCAAAGATGCGACCATGGCCGACCGCATCCTGAAAGCCTGGACTCCCGGCAAAACCCTGCTGCACTTCAACGGCGATTATCACTCGAAAAACTTCGAAGGAATTGTCTGGTATTTAAAGCAGAAAAATCCGGCTCTGAAGATTGTCACGCTTTCTTCCATTGAATTGGTGGACATTACTAAACCCGATAAATCCAATGAAAATCTAGCCGATTTTATCTTGTCTATCCCGGCGGATATGACCAAAACGTATTAATTGAACAGCGCCGAGGTTGGCATAAGCTCCTTACCTTGGCCACTATCACGGGTTGGCCAGCCGCTTTCTTCCCCACCAATTCTGCACCATCGATACGACCAGTAGTAATCCGATCAGACAGATGACCACCAGAAAGGCAAACATGGGATTAAAGTGAATGGCCAGCAGTTTATCCGCCCAGGTAACAAATAGAATGGCCAACAGGGACAAGGCCAGTACGGCTTTGTCCAATACTGCCAGTAAGCTGTTGGTAAGGATATTGCCGTAAATCAACAAAAAACCAATTGTTGCCGGAATAACCGTCAGCGGTGCGTTGTAGCGAGCCGTAACCGTAGCGATTAAGGCCAACCCAATGGTGGCTACTGGTAGCCACTGGTTAGGAAATAACTGGTTCGTACGAGGTGGTTGGTTTTCCCGCTCGCCTTCGGGCAAAATAAAGACTTTCAGCGTGTTCCACTCGTAGAGCAACACGAGCACATTCAACAGCACAAAAACCGCATCGACATACGGCGTGCCCTGCCAGCGCTGCGAAATGGTTACGGCCAGAATACTTATATTGACGGGCATCAGCATGACCAGACCGAGCAGGCTATACCGCTGGGAAAGAATCAAGGCCCCCGTCATTACCTGCGAGAAGGCGATAAAAATGGCAAAGTCCCGCAGGCCATAAGGAGCCAGATCATTGATGAGATCGGGCGGGCCGATGAGCTGCCCGAACTTACCACCCGTCAGTTTACACAAACCAGAGGATAGGAAAATATAGCCTAAAAACAGGCGTGTCAGCAGGGCGTAAAAGTCTTTGCGGGGCATAACCAACAAGTTTTTACAAAATTTTCATTTTTATCGACCAAGCGCTACTTAAAATCCATGAGTGGTCAACTTTGGCAATGTTCTAAACTTTAGTAAAGTTTGCACCATGCTTCGCGACCGCCGCCTTCTGTTGATTTATACGATTGTTCTGATTGACGTTATTGTCGGTTCCGCCATCGCTCCGATTCTACCCGATTTTGTGAAAGGCCTGGAGAAGCCACAAATCTGGCTGGCGGTAGGAACCGCCCTGTTCCTGGGGATGCAGTTGTTTTCGGCCCCTTTAGTCGGGAAATTATCCGACAGCCTGGGTCGTTTGCCTATTTTCCGATCCTCGGCGATCGGGACTTTTCTGGCCAATGTGCTATTGCTTCCCGTGCGGTCATGGGGCTTCTTTGGCAACCGGGTTAGTGATGGCATCACCAATGGTATGTACGCGACTGTTCGCTCTGCCATTACCGATATTTCGCCCAAAGACCAGCTGTTCCGCAACATGGGCATCGAAGGCACGATTGTGTCACTGGGCTTTGTTTTGGGGCCTATGACATCGGGGCTGCTCCTAACCACTTTTGACGCTACCGGAGCCGATCAGGCCGCGCTTGTCGTCCAGATGGCAGTAATTCTATCGGGCCTGAATATTCTGCTTACTTTTTTGCTGAAAGAAACTCACACCAACCGCGCAGTGCTGGATAAAGAACAGCTACGCCGGGAAGTGATAAGCTCTTTAAATGTCACCACACTCTGGAAGCGGTTGAAAGAGAAGGACCGGGCTAAACCTGGCTTGCTCATTCTGGTTGTGATGCAGAATTTTCTGATGATGGCCCAGGGCTATTACAACTACTTTGTCACTTTTGCCAGCCTTGGTTCCCTGAAGCTGGATGCCCGGGGGCTGTCCTATTATTTCATGTTTTTCGGGATATTGAGCTTGTTCATCAACTTCATTTTTTATACTTACCTTGTTCAGCGCATCAACCAACGACGCTGGGCGATTACGTTCGCTCTGACGGGCGTTCTGATTCACATCGCCTACGCAAATGTCGGCACTTCACTGGTTTGGCTTTACTCGGTTACGGTAATCGACTGCCTGACTATTTCGCTTATCTGGGGTTTGCTGGAAGGCTTACTGGCGCACCTGACTTCGGAAGAAGACCGGGGCGAAATTTTCGGCATTAATCAGGCTTTAAACGGCTTGGCCAGCTTTTTCACAACGGTTGTTTTCGGCGTATTATCCTTAATCGATTTGCGACTTCCTTTCTATTGGTTTGCCGTTTGTATGGGAATGGTTAGCTGGCTGGCCTGGACCCGTTTTGGCAATAAAAGCAAGCCCCATGCTGTCTGAAAAAGAGACCACACGCCTGAGCAAAGTGTTAAGCCTGATTTTGCGGCACAGACCGGCCTTTGCCGATATTACGCTGGATGCCAATGGCTGGGCCGACGTACCTCTCCTGCTGCGTAATCTACAGGAGAAAGGTTACCGAATTGATTTTGACATCTTAAAACACATCGTCGCGACCAACAGCAAACAGCGTTTCTCGCTCTCCGAGGATTTAGGCCGCATTCGGGCCAACCAGGGCCATTCGGTTGTGATTGATCTGGACTTACAGGCCGCCGAACCTCCCCACGTACTTTACCACGGTACGGCGGCGCGGTTCATGAAAACGATCCAGCACGAAGGCCTCAAAAAAATGGGTCGCCACCACGTTCATCTTAGCCGGGATGTGGAAACGGCCCGCGCTGTGGGCACCCGCCATGGCGTACCGGTTATCCTGGAAGTAGCCGCCAGCCGGATGCACCAGGATGGCTACCCGTTCTTTATTTCAGCTAATGGTGTATGGCTCACTGATCGCGTTCCGGCCAAATACCTCCGCAAATTAGCTTTCTAACCACGCCCTTAATTCCTCAACTGACAGGCGGCGTTTCTTCCCAATTTATCCCTAACTTTCATCCAACACCGACCCATCTTGCGTCGTTATATTGGTATAAGACGAAGCACACGCATCATGCAGGATATAGAACCTTTTTACAACTGGGAAAAATACTACGTAGCCGCCGATGATCCGAATTCCCCGTTCTACGGCCAGGAGTATAATATAACCCAGTATACCAATACCATTTATGGTTATTACATTCATCCACTTTGGGACGAAATAGGCTCCGAAACCTTATACGTCAAGATTCTTTTTGCCGATTATGAACGACAGTTTGTAATTATTGAGCTGTTTGGTGAGTGGAATGATACGCTCCACAACGACATTATGTATCTGAAGCGGCAGGTTATTGATCCCCTCGTGGACAAGTCCATCAATAAATTCATTATCATCGGCGAAAACATCCTGAACTTCCACGGCTCCGACGACAGCTATTACGAAGAATGGTTTGAGGATGTAGAAGATGGCTGGATTGCCGCGGTCAACTTCCGGGATTTTGTGGAACGCGAATGGAAACGTTACCGCCTGGATTACTACATGAACTTTGGCGGGACGCTGGACGAAATTGATAGCTGGCGTACTATGAAACCGCTGCCTCTGTTCGATCTGGTTAATAGTTTAATTGTAAGGCGTTTAGGGTAAAAATCCTGCCCAAGACGCCCGATTCGAAGCAAGCAAGCCAAAACCTTTTCTACCAGCGTCGGTTATTAATAGTACAACGTAATTGAACAACCCTTATGAATTCGAACGTATTTCACGATAGTCGGGAAGCGGGTCTGATGGATCCTTCCCACGCTGATGATAAATTTGGTATGGACCAGGCTGAAACCAATATGGTTAAACTGGTAGACGGTAAGCTGGTTTCAACAGCCAACACAGAAAGCATTGCTCCTGATTCTTTGCAGGATCATTATACCAATGACGAAGAACAAGGCTTGAATACGCCAGAAAGAATGGCTCACGACCGCATGGATGCAAAAAGTGAATTTAATCTGGCCTCGCAAGCTGACGTACCGGAAAATCAGGACCCAACTAGCGAGATGATTCCGCCATCAATTCCAGATCCAAACAATCCTGTACCGGCTGCACCGGAGACTCCAACGCCTCCTACACCAGGTCCAGTAAGCCCTGAAATCCCTGAATTACCATCGACACCCCAGCCGGCAAATCCCGAAATTACGGATCCAACCCAGCCG
Source organism: Tellurirhabdus bombi (assembly GCF_021484805.1). NCBI lineage: Bacteria > Pseudomonadati > Bacteroidota > Cytophagia > Cytophagales > Spirosomataceae > Larkinella > Larkinella bombi. Next base: position 246,625 of record NZ_CP090557.1, read on the forward strand.
GGACGGTCACACGAAGTAAATAACTCTTAAGCTATAAGCGACATGGAAGAAAATCCTAAAGACAAGGCTCAGCCGGAGGAAACTTCGTCGCAAACGTCTAATCACGCTCAGATGCAGGCAGGCCCTAAAACGGATTCTGGCAACGCTGACGAAGGAATGGTTGATGGCCCAGCAACGGGTCCCTCAGCCCGCCCTTACGATGTCAGTGAAAACGACGATGATTCATACCAAGCCACGGAACGCCCGGAGGAAGCCCAGGAAATGGCTTCTCAGCCCCGGGAATCAATGGATGAAAGCTCCGTGAAAAAGCAGCCAATGCAGGAAAGCACGCCGAACGATTCTCCATCGGACGCTAAATCGACGGATCAACTGGATTTGAAATACAACGATCCAGAGGCTGCTCGCCAGGATGTTATTTGAGTTTAATTAACTTAGATTTATCTGTGAATAGGTGTAAACAGCGAACCTGTTTACACTATCAATAATTTATCATTCTTCAAAAACCGGATTCACAGTCCGGTTTTTTTTATGGATTAAAGGACACTATATATTTTATAAAATTTTTAAAAAGCCTATCTTTCGCTTAGAAATCCTTACCTAATTCCTATGTGCGACAAGCCAATGCCTTCTTCAAAATCTCTTTCTGACGAACCATCAACTCCGCGTCCAACGACCTCCCAATCAGTTGCCCGACGTAACTTTTTAAAGACACTGGGTCTTACGGCAGCAGCGTCCGCCACGGTACCGTCGGTCCTGGCGGGAAGCCACGAAGCGCCGGTATATCTCAACCTAATTCGGAGCCACAACAGCACGGCAGCCAATGAACGCATTCGCCTGGCCCTAATCGGAACGGGTGGAATGGGAATCGGCGATGCCCAAACGGCACTCATGTTTGAGAACGTTGAGCTGGTAGCTGCCTGTGACTTATACGATGGCCGCCTGCGCCGCGCCAAAGAGCTCTGGGGCGATCAGTTGATGACAACCCGAGACTACCGGCAGGTCATCGAACGCTCTGACGTTGACGCCATCATCAACGGTACGACCGACCACTGGCACGAAAAAATCTCAACGGATGCCATGCGGAAAGGCAAGCACGTTTACTGCGAAAAGCCGATGGTTCAGAAGTTTGAAGATGGCCACACCCTGATTAAAGTTGCCAAAGAAACAGGCAAAATTTTTCAGGTTGGTAGCCAGTTTGCCAGTTCCATTATTGTTGCCAAAGCCCGTGAACTGCTCAAAGCCGGTGAGATTGGCGAACTCGTTTTTGCTGAAGCGCAGTATGACCGCCACAGTGCGATGGGCGCCTGGCAATATTCCATTCCGCCGGATGCTTCGCCACAAACGGTTGACTGGGATACTTACCTAGGCAGTGCTCCGAAACGTTCGTGGGACCCGCTGCGTTTCTTCCGCTGGCGGAACTACCAGGATTACGGCACGGGGGTAGCTGGCGATTTATACGTCCACCTGCTAACATCCCTGCATACAATTACGGGTTCCAAAGGCCCAAACCGCATCATATCGAGCGGTGGCCTGCGTTATTGGAAAGACGGACGCGACGTACCTGATATTCACCTGGCGATTTACGATTATCCCAAAACGGCGGAACATCCGGAATTTAACCTCACTACGCGCTCCAACTTCGTAGACGGCGGCGGCGGTGGCTACCTCGTGCGCCTGGTAGGAACTGAAGGTGACTTATCGCTGGGCATGGACTCCCTGGTGATGCACAAAAACAAATTCCCGAAAGCGCCGGGTCTGTCGATTGACAATTTCCCCAAAGATCAGAAAGAAGCGTATTTGACGGAATACAATAAAAAATACCCCAATCTACCCGAAATGGAAGCGCCCCGGGAATACGTATTTAAAATGCCAAAAGATTACAAAGGCGACCGATACGAACACTTCCGGAATTTCTTCACGTCGATTCGCGAAAATAAACCAAGTGTAGAAGATGCTACTTTCGGCTTACGTGCCTGTGGCCCAACGCAGTGTGGAAATATTAGCCTCTTCAAAAAACAGGTTGTTAATTGGGATCCAGTTAACATGAAAATTATAAATGTCACCTAGACGGTTCTGAAAATCATGAAGAAAGCACCCTTATTTTCCTTGCTTTTTGCTGGCGCAATTACCCTGTGCGCTTTCAATATGAAACCCGGCAAATGGATTTCCCTTTTTGACGGCAAAACGACTAAAGGCTGGCATAGTTACCTGAAAAACGAAGCGGTTGGCTGGAACATCGAAGATGGTACTCTGACGCCCGATGGCACAGGTGGCGATTTGGTGACCGATCGTGAATTCGAAAACTTTGAGTTTGACTTTGAATTCAAGGTTCCAAAAGGAAGTAACAGTGGCGTGGTTTATAAGGTGATTGAATCACCGGACAATAAGTCCACTCACATGTCTGGTCCTGAATATCAGATTATTGACGACAAAGGATACGGTACTGGCGAAAAAGTTATTCAACTAAAAGACAGCCAGTTAACGGGTTCAAATTATGATATGCAACCGCCTTCCGACCCAACAGCTGTTAAACCCGCCGGTGAATGGAACAAAGGACGGATTGTTGTCAACAACGACCACGTTGAGCATTACGTTAATGGCAAAAAAGTAGTTGAATACCATTACGGAGGAGAAGCCTGGAAGGCACAACTAGCTAAAAGTAAGTTTACCCAGATGGCTTACGCTACGCCTCACGCTAAAGGGAAAATTGCTTTACAAAGTCATAATCCAAAAGAAAAAGTGTGGTACCGGAATCTTCGTATACGAGAATTGTAAGATCATTTGTTTAGCCAATACTCTATATAAGCAGCCTCCTTCATGCGAAGGAGGCTTTTTTTATGATCTATTTTAGCTAAATAGCTGTTACTAAACCTTTTTTTTGGCGTCTTACATAAAGGATATATATTTGCTTATACAAGCATTATTAGCTATAAATTTAAGCCAATACACCATGAAAAATCTGTTTACATCATCAAAAAGGACGCGCTGGCGCCGTTTAGCTGTACTGGGTTTGGGATTATTTGCCACAACTACCGCTTCGGCCCAATGCCTCAACCCGAGCACCGCCGACCAGCCTGTTGAATTTCAAATCACGTTCGACAAAGCTACTAATCGCGTCACGGCCTGGTACATACCTTCCGTTTCGTCAACGCACCGACTTGTTACGGCTCAATTTAGCATTGTTGCGCCAAATGGCTATACCCCGCCCCAGAGCGGCTCCAGCCGTGATTCCGGTTTCCAGATTACGAACATTAACGGTAGCTGGAGCGATTTTGTATTTGATAATGAGATGTTTAGTAACCGAGGTAAAAATTCTCTTGCTTCGCTGGACAACCTGGTCGTGCACCAATTTGGTATGGCGCCTCAGGCTGTTGATGTAGGCCAGGTAACGGCTGGGCAGCCCGTGCCGCTTTTCTCCTTCCCGGCAGGGGATCAGGCGGGCGAGCTTCGGATTGTGAAGGCTAACGAGCCAGTCCAAAAAGAAATTCGGCAGTTTTACGGAAGCAATATCGGCAATTCAATTTCTATCCAGTCGCCTGTTTCAGCCAATTCAAAAGCAGCCGAACGTTATTGCCGTAATCACGAGCAAAACCTGATCAGTTTCGTCAAACCCAAGGCAGTTGATAATCTTTCGCTGGCGGGTAAATTATCTGGGGGTAAAGTTACCCAGACAGTAGGTCTGGCAGAAGGCACCACCGACCAGGAAATCCTTTCAGTAACCCCCAATCCGGCAACCAGTGAGATTGAGGTGAAATACCGCATTTTAATTCCGGGTCAAACCAATGTTACGCTAGTTGATTTGCAGGGTAAACAAATACAGGAAATTGTTCCGGAAAAACACCACGAAATTGGGCTTTACAAAGTAAAGACAACCCTTACTCCGAATCATTCCGCGGGCATGCACATGCTGATACTTAAAGGCGAAAACCTACAGAAAGCCACTAAGTTGATGATTCAGAAGTAAAATACTCACAATCGGTTTCCAGCCCCGCACATCGGTATATGTGCGGGGGTTTTTGCTTTTTAGGCTGACGCATTCCCAAATCCAGCCATGAAAGCTTTTCTTCTTTTTCTCTTTGTATCCTTCCCTTTTCTGGGGTTTTCGCAAACGAAGCCGGAACCCGTTAATCAGGCGATGAGCCGAACAGTGCGGGCATTTTTACAAACCCTCACCCCTGAGCAGCGGCAACAGGTAAGTTTTAATTTTGAGGATGAAGAACGCTTTAACTGGTTTTTTGTGCCTCGGCAGCGCAAAGGACTTACCCTCAAAAAAATGACGGAGTCGCAACAACAGGCGGCCATGGCCATTCTCAAAACAGCCCTCAGCGATCAGGGTTACGCGAAAGCAACGGCCATTATAGATCTGGAAAATGTGCTACGTGTCATCGAAAAACGGGGTCCAGATGATAACTACCGCGATCCAACTAATTATTATTTCAGCGTTTTTGGGGAGCCGCTGGAAAAAGAATCCGACCAGAGCAAACCCTGGGGATGGCGCATGGAAGGACATCATCTGTCGTTTCAATTCTCATCCATCACCAACCAGGTGCTTGGCATGACGCCGACTTTTATGGGCAGTAATCCGGGCGTGGTGCGGGCTGATGTTCCGCAGAAAGGCAAGTATATTTTAAAATCCGAAACGGAGCTGGCTTATGCGCTCATCAAGGCGTTATCGAAAGAACAATTGACGAAGGCCGTTATCTCGGAGAATTGTCCTAACGACATTTTTACGGGCAATAGCCGCAAAGCTTCACTGGCAAAAATAGAAGGATTGCCCCTGGCAGAAATGACCAGCGCCCAGCAAAAACTGTTCATGGATTTGCTGAATACGTATCTCAACAATTACCACGTTACCCTGAAAAATCAGCAACTAGATAAACTAAAAAAGGCAGGGTTATCCAAAATTGCCTTTGCCTGGGCAGGGGACCGCGACCCCGAGTACGGGATCGCCCAGCCAGGTCCTGGCAAAGGACAGTATTACCGCATCCACGGCCCAACCATTCTGATTGAATACGATAATTCGCAAAATAACGCCAACCACATTCATACGGTCGTGCGTGATTTAACGAATGATTTTGGGGAAGATTTGCTCATGGAGCATTACCGTTCGCAGCACGCGGGCAAAAAATAGCCTGTTCGGCTAGAAATCCACTTTTCTCCGTGCTTCCTTCACATCGCCCCGGCGTTTTTTTTCGGCCTTTCGCTCTACCTGCGACGCTTTAGTCGGTTTTGTAGCCTTGCGGGGCTTAGGTTTCTCAAAGGCTTTCCGAATCAGATCGTAAAATTTCCGTGTGACTTTGTCGCGGTTAGCCAGTTGGGTGCGCTCTGTCTGGTGATAGAGCACTAACACGCCTTCTGTGGTGAGCTTATGGGCTAGCTTTTCGAGGAGAATTGCTTTTTCTTCTTCTGTCAGCAAAGCAGAATTGAGCACATCGAAATACAACTCCGCTTTGGTTGCCACCTTATTAACATTTTGCCCACCCTTGCCCCCGCTACGGGCAAATTGAAACTGAAGCTCAGAATATAATTTAGTTGGATCCATTGTGTTGCAATAACTCGGTCAATGCTGTGTGGGTGGCTTCAAACCAGATGACCCGGCCCAAACTTTCAATAGTTTTTTCCACCAATCCATAAACAAACCTTCGTCAGGCCTGTTCTGAAACATACAATACAAAGCTACAAACTCAGGACTAAACATCCTGCTATTCAACTAAACCATCATGGTCATCAACAGAAAATAGATACAAAGTGCCTCAACGATTGGGCGACTTCTCTGAACGATTTCAGCCGAGTAAGGACAAATAAGTCATCTATTTCTGAGTAATGATCTGCTAGATAAACAACCTTATGGCAAGTACACAAACGCAAATAAGCCTAATTAATTCAACTGTAGAGACCTTTAATGGTAATGTCACCTCTGTTTCAGCCCAGGACGGTATTTCACTGATTGATAACTGGGTGGCAGCCTTACACAGCGGTGATGAGTCTACCAATCCGATTGCCAACACACTAAGTGAGCTTAAAATGCAACTACAGGCGGGCAATCCAAACAGCGAACAAATCGATGTGCTGTTGCAAGAGCTGGCTGACCAGACCGAACAGATTGCGCCTTCAGCCGACGAAAGTGTAACACCCCACCTGCGAGAACTGGCTCAGTCACTGCGTGGTTTTAGCGACCTTATTGCAGGCCGCAGCAAACCCGATTTTGAAGGCAGCAAAGGGCAAATCTTTACTGGAACGCATACTGGCAGTGCTACAGGCAACGCAGGTGCTCCGGAGATGGGCCGTAAAGATGGCAGTCCTGGTGATACGAATGAGGCAGCACCCGGTTCTGGAACAACCGATAATAACTCCCAAACCGGCACACCAAACCCCGGTACTGACATGCGTGTTCCCGGTAACTCAACGCGGGAAGGCGGTAGTGAAAGTTAATAGTATTGTTCATTAATTATATCTCATTATGGCATCTAATGCATTGACGCAAAGCGCTCTTAATGAAACTCGGCATACCCTGCAAGGCAAAAACGCTTCGGAAGTATCGTCCCGCGATGGAGCAATTCTGGTTGAAGACTGGCTAAAGGTTCTAAAAGACTTTCCCCAGACGGAGTCCGTTAGGCATAATCTGGAAAGTTTGCAGGGCTTGCTCCAAACTGAGAACCCCTCTTCCGATGAGCTAAAATACCTGCTTAATAATCTGGCAGACCAGACAGCCTTGTTATCGCAGGGGATTGAAAGCACGTGGACCAACCAACTGGAAGAAATTGTAATTGTCTTACGGCAATTTAGCAACCAACTATAAAGGGTAAGCCTTATGGAAAACCAACCAACAAATGAACTCATCGACGCAACCGTTTCGTCTTTGAACGACGGTGGAGTAACAAGCCTTGTTCCAACAGACGGGCAATCATTGATTAGTAATTGGCTACGAGTGCTTGGCGATTCGCCGCAAACGCAGCAGATAAAAATTTCGCTGGAAGAACTGAAAAGCCAGCTGGAAAGCGGCTATCCGGATCCTACTACCGTCCGGGCTATTTTGCTGGATTTAGCGGAACAGACCGACGTTGTTACCAACAACGCCGATCCGGAAGTTCGTGATCAGTTGCGTCCGCTGGTTGATGCGATCCAGCAATTTGGCAATGCACTTTAAGCCTTGTTCTTGAGTGCATCTGCTTATTTCTAGCTACCCTAAATTCATTCCATTATGGCAACCCTTTCAGATACAAGCGACTTACTGGACACGACCATTGACGCCCTTAGCAGCGATGACCCTTCTGAGTTAGCAAATAATGGCACTCCCCTACTCGACCAGTGGATAACCGTTTTGCAGGAAAGCGAAAACACGCATGAACTAGCCGGGAAATTACAGGAGCTCAAGCAGGCCGTTAGCCAACCTTCGCCCCAGTCAGAAGGCGTTCAGGCGCTGCTCAACGACATTGCCGACCAGCTAACCGAGTTCAGTGCAGAAACCGGCTCTGAAGGAGAAATGCCCTCTCAGCTTCAAAGTCTGGCGGCAGCTCTGCGTAATATTGGAAATCCAAACAACCCGTAAAGAAACCCCTGTTAACACAAAAAAGGCATCCGGTAAATGCCAGATGCCTTTGGGGTACTACTTTTCAATTAACCCTTCAGCGTATTAGCGGGAGGTTGTTTTCGCACCTTTTTTCTTCTCTGCCGGAGCCGGAGCAGCCGCTGAAGCAGCTTCTTTTGCCGCTACGACTTCACCTGTCAGGTTCAGCACAACCGTTGAGCGCTCAGCGTTGCTGGTCACGGTTACTGTTTTGCTGAAGTTGCCCATCGCGGCAGCATTGTACGTAGCTTTCACGATTCCTTTCTGGCCTGGCAATACCGCACTCTTTGTCCAATCAGGTGTTGTACAACCGCAAGATGCTTGTGCATTAGAAATAACGACCGGGTCAGTACCCGTATTTGTAAATTCGAAGGTATAAGTAGCAGGCTTGCCTTGGTCCACTTTACCAAAATTGTGAGTTTCTTTCTCGAATTTGAGAACACCTTTTTGGGCAAACGCGCCTGTCGTAATTGCAAAAATAACTACGATAAGTGAAAAAACTTTTTTCATTGGTTCTGGAAAATTTAGTTATAAAAATTTAGTCGTTAAGCTTACTAATCGCATCTCGCTCACCAGCATATACCAAAGAAACATTGGTAAATGAACTCTTAACAAAGAAAACCAAAATTTCGTTTCTTTGAAAGCTGCTGAACTTTATATTATTTTAAGTCGTCTAATTCTTAGTAAGACCAGTTATTCAGTAGTCTTATTTCATCAGCAAACGAATTCGGCAACCTTTAAATTTTAGGTTCTGTGATTGTAAACGAATCAGTTAGCGAAACCGATCTCTTAACGCGGGACAAAGTCCTGCGAGACTATCGGCTCGCCTCAGAAAGCCGTCAGGCAAGCCTGATAGGTCGTCGCGAAGTCATGGGCGGTCGAGCTAAATTTGGAATCTTCGGCGATGGCAAAGAACTTCCGCAACTCGCGGCGGCAACTGCCTTTGCTGCCGGCGACTTCCGATCAGGTTACTACCGCGACCAAACATTTATGGTTGCGCTCGATGCGTTAAACTGGGTCGAATTTTTCGCCCAGCTTTATGCCCATACCGACGTAAAAGCCGAACCCCATTCGGCCGGTCGCCAGATGAATGCCCATTACGCCAATCGCTGGATTGATGAAACGGGCCAGTGGCGTTCCCAAACCGATGTTCCTAACTCCGTTGGCGACATTGCGCCTACTGCCGGGCAAATTCCCCGCGCCTTAGGTCTGGCCTATGCCTCCAAGCTCTATCGCCAGAACCCTGAGTTACATTCTATGACGATGTTTTCGCACCAAGGTAACGAAATCACATTCGGCACCATTGGTGATGCATCCACATCACAGGGCATGTTCTGGGAAGCCATGAATGCGGCTGGTGTTCTGCAAGTTCCGCTACTCATGTCTGTCTGGGATGATGGCTATGGCATCTCCGTGCCCATCGAATACCAGACCACGAAAGGAAGTATTTCAAAAGCTCTGGCAGGACTGCAACGCGACGAAAACGACAAGGGAATTGAGATTTTTACGGTTAAAGCCTGGGATTATGTAGCTCTTATTGAAACGTACCAGAAAGCAGCCCAGCTATGCCGGGAAGAACACGTACCAGTATTGGTTCATGTTCAGGAAGTTACCCAGCCTCAAGGGCATTCTACTTCGGGCTCTCACGAACGTTATAAATCGAAAGATCGCCTTAAGTGGGAGCATGAACTCGACTGTAACCAGCAGTTTCGGCAGTGGATTCTGGAAAATGGTTTTGCCAGTGACGATGAGCTAACGCAGATCGAACGTGCTGCTGCTCAAACCATCAAGCAGGCGCGACAAACGGCCTGGGCGAATTACATTTCCTCCATGAAAGGTGATTATGACGAGGTAATGGGCTTGCTTCAGGCAGCCATTGATACGTCGTCCAATGGTCAATCAATTGCTCAAATACGCAATCAGCTTCAACATACCTATTCGCCCTTGCGCCGTGATGCTGTTGCAGCAGCCCGTCGCGCTTTGCGGTACTTAAACCGGGAAAACAATCCAGCCCGCCAAGGCTTGCTTGCCTGGCTGGAACGGGCTAAGCTCGAAAACGAAGACCGCTTTAATTCGCATTTATACAGCCCATTTGCCTCATCACCCATGAACGTAGCAGCTGTTCCGGCACGTTACGAGGAAACCAGTCAGATGCTTGATGGGTATTTATTAATGCAGCGGTATTTCGACACGCTCTTTGCGCGTGATCCCCGGGTGGTTGCTTTAGGGGAGGATGTAGGTAAGATTGGGGATGTTAATCAGGGGTTTGCCGGCCTTCAGGAAAAATACGGCGACCTACGAATTACGGATACAGGCATTCGGGAAACCACGATTATTGGGCAAGGTATCGGTATGGCCATGCGCGGGCTGCGCCCCATCGTGGAAATCCAGTATTTTGATTATATTTTTTATGCGCTGGCTACCCTCACGGACGATCTGGCTACGTTGCGTTACCGCACCAAGAGCGGCCAGATGGCTCCACTTATTGTCCGGACGCGCGGGCACCGACTGGAAGGAATCTGGCACTCAGGCTCTCCCATGGGCGCGGTTCTGAATAGTTTACGGGGTGTGCATGTCCTTGTTCCACGTAACATGACCCAGGCGGCGGGCTTCTACAATACGTTGCTCAAAGGCGATGACCCCGGTCTCTTAATTGAATGCCTGAATGGGTACCGCCTCAAGGAACGGCTCCCCGAAAACCTGGATGAATTTTGCGTACCCCTGGGCGTACCCGAAATAATTCGTGAAGGTTCGGATGTGACGGTTGTTACCTATGGCTCCATGTGCCGCATCGTACTGGAAGCCGCCGAACAGCTTGAGGCAATGGGTATCAATATTGAAGTAATTGACGTTCAGAGCTTATTGCCTTTTGATGTACATCATTCCATTGTTGAATCCATCCAGAAAACAAACCGGGTTATTTTCGCAGATGAAGATTTTCCCGGCGGTGCTTCAGCGTACATGATGCAGAAAGTTGTCGAAGAGCAGAATGCCTATCGCTGGCTGGATTCGCCTCCCCGAACATTATCGGCGCAGGCCCACCGCCCAGCCTACGGATCGGATGGTGACTATTTTTCAAAACCAAGCACCGAAGACGTTTTTGATTTAGTCTATAGCTTAATGCAGGAATGCGATCCGGCACGTTTCCCGGAATTATATTCGTAACTGAATCGTTTTTAACCGTAAAGAGCGCAAAGTTTTCGTAGCGACAGCACAGATTTCCCGCATTGGTGGGTAATTTGCGCCCGCACTGACTGGCGATTCTCTTTGCGGTTTTTGTTTTTTAAGAATGAATCAGTATTTCAAAGATATTCAGGAAGGCATCAGCACGACAATTACAGGCCTGAAACTGACGCTAAAGCATATTTGGCAGGCTAGGCACAGTCGTGATCCGATCAATGTGCAGGATGATGCGTACTTCAAGCAGACTTCGGGCATTGTTACCTTGCAATACCCGTTTCAAACGATTCCTATTCCCGACAACGGGCGGTATCGGCTGCATAATGAAATCGACGACTGCATTGTTTGTGACAAATGCGCTAAAGTCTGTCCGGTTGATTGCATCACCATTGATACCATCAAAGCGACGGAAGAAGTTGGGAAAGCGTCGGATGGTTCGCCTATCCGGCTGTATGCGGGCACTTTCGATATAGACATGGCCAAGTGTTGTTACTGTGGTCTTTGTACGACGGTATGCCCCACCGAATGCCTGACCATGACCAAGACGTTCGACTACAGCGAGTTCGATATTGGTCACATGAACTACCACTTTGCTAATCTGACGCCCACGGAGGCTGAGGAAAAACGGCGTTTGTATGACCAGTTTGTGCGCGAAAAAGAAGAAATCAAAGTTCAACAGGCTGCCCTAAAAGCAGCCGAAGCAGCAAAGCCCGTCCAGACCGCTGAGCCTGCTACGGCTCCTAAACGCCCTGTCTTCCGACCCGGTATGAAGCCTGGTGCTGCTCCGGCTCCCAGCGAAACACCAAAGACGGATGAATCGGAACCAGCAGTTCCTGAAGTAGAAGCAGTCAAACCAGCGGTGCCCAAACCCGCCTTCCGGCCATCCGTAAAGCCAAAAACGCCTCAGCCTACTCCAGACACTTCGGCTGATAGTAAGCCCATTGAACCGCCAAGCAAGGCCGTTGAAGAATCCGAATCGTTGACAGAGGAGCCAAAACCAGCGGCACCAAAACCCGCCTTCCGACCAACGCTAAAATCCAAAGCCGTTCAACCTGCTCAGGAAGAGTTACTGGCTCCAGGCAATGCAATACCTGAGCAAGAACTACCAAAACCAACGGCCAAACCTGTTTTCCGGCCAACATTAAAACCGAAAACAGCACCTGAGAGTGACGTAACGCCTGTTGCACCCGTTGAGACGAAAACCGAAGCATCAGCGCCGGAATCAACGGAGGCTGCGAAACCACTGGCTAAGCCTACCTTTCGGCCAAGCATGAAGCCAAAGTCGGCACCAGCCGGCGAAGCGCAACCGGTGGAGTCGAAAAGCATTGAACCAAGTCCCGCACCCGTTGAGGAATCAAAACCAGCGGTCGAGGAGGTGGCGAAACCAGTAACGCCCAAACCCGCGTTCCGGCCAAGCATGAAGCCAAAGGGCACGCCCCCTGCCGAAACGAATCCCGAACAACCACAAGCCAGCTCGCCCTCCATCGAGCCGCAACCCGGTGAGACGGAGGAGCCAAAGCCGGCTGCTAAGCCCGCGTTCCGGCCAAGCATGAAGCCCAAAGCAAAACCAAACGATCCGCCCAGCGAATCCGCTTAGACTCTTAAATTTCCCTAGCAGTGGTTCAACTCATTTTTATTCTATTTGCATTACTTACTCTTGGCTCAGCGCTGGCTGTTTTGCTAACGCGAAATGTGTTGTACGCTGCTTTTTTTCTGCTGATTACTTTGCTGGGCGTAGCTGGTTTGTTTGTTCTGGCCGGGGCTGATTTTCTGGCTGTTTCGCAAATTATGATCTATGTCGGCGGTGTACTCGTTCTAATTATTTTCGGGGTCATGCTCACCCATAAACAACAACCCGAACAAACGGCTTCGACAAAACCAAATTATATCCTGACCCGCCACCGGGGCTGGTTCTGGCCTTTGCTGGTTGCCGTCGGGTTGTTTGCGGCGTTGTACAGCGTCTTGATCCGGGCTAATTTTGTCATGTTCAGTCGCGAAGCAGTTTGGCAACCGACACCAGCCATTATTGGTAAGCAGTTGATGACCGAATTTAGTGTACCGTTTGAAATTGCAGGCGTTTTATTGCTTGTTGCCCTTATTGGTGCTGCCACCATAGCCGCCGCTTCCCGCCCGACACCAACCAACCATGGAAACCGTTAATCCAGGCTATTATCTCTTAATTGCCGCCGCTCTGTTCAGTATTGGTTTGGCAATTGTTGTTATCAAACGCCATGCGATCATGGTATTGATGGGCATTGAGCTCATGCTTAACGCCGTCAATCTTAACCTGATTGCTTTCAGCCAATACGACCCCGATCGCCTGCAAGGGCAGATGCTGGCTTTGTTTGTTATGATTGTTGCGGCTGCCGAGACGGCCATTGCTCTGGCGATTATTTTGCAGCTTCACCGGCATTTCAATACGGTGCAATTGGACGAAATTAATGACTTGAAGAAATAATGGAAGAGCGTTTTGAATTACTTATTGATGGCATTCTGGAAAAAGGATACGGCATCGTCGATGATTTTTTGTCGCCTGACGAAGTGGAAATCTTGCGCCAAACGCTTTATGCCCGAAATCAGCAGGGCGAATTCAAAACAGCTGCCATAGGAAATCAGCAGGTAACGGTGCAGACGAGCATCCGGGGCGACCAGATTCGCTGGCTCGACCGCGCAGATGCGTTGCCGGAAGAAACCCTTTACCTCGACCGGGTTCAATACCTGATTGAGTACCTGAATCGGACCTGTTACCTGGGTCTGCTCGACAGCGAAATTCACTATGCCCTTTACCCGGCAGGCACATTCTACAAACGTCACCTGGATCGGTTTCGTGCCAATTCGTCATTGGGTGGCCCCCAGCGCAAACTTTCTGTAATCTGTTACCTGAATCAGGACTGGCAGGAAAGCGATGGCGGGCAACTCGTTGTTTACCTGCCGCAACCCGACGGAGGTGAAGAAGCGATCTCTATCCTACCCGCTGGTGGCCGCCTGGTTTGCTTCGAAAGCGATAAGCTGGAGCATGAAGTTTTGCCCGCTACCCGGGAGCGCCTTAGTTTAACGGGTTGGTTAAGGACAGGGGGAACTCGGTAAATCAGCACGCTCCGTTTTTGCTTACTATCTGGTAGCCAGGCTATCTAAAACAGGTGGTTGGTAAATTCCAAGTCGAATACATTGCGAAAGCGTTGCGGAAACGTTTTGCTGTAGTTCAGGTTGAATCTGCAAAGTAGGGCTACCGTGCTTCTTCCAGGCAATGAACCCTTGATTACGGCCCAGAAACTGAGTCTCCAAATAGGGTCTGTATATCCAGATTGCACCGGCAAACAGCACAAGCAATGCTGCATTAAACCAACGTATTTGTTGGCGCCTCCAGATAATTTGCTGCTCAACCAGAATGGCAAACATACATATGGGTGTCAGGCTGGAGATAATTCGATACCGGGAGGTAAACATGCCGCTGAGGCCGTGATTACTTCGCGAAAGCGCCAGCATAGCACCAACGCATAAACTGGTTACTAGCAGCGAGAACAACAGGGGGCTACGGCGGCCACAACCGGTAAAAAACAGGTAAGCAACGTAAATCCAGCTTACTACACCAATCCCAAAACACACACAGACCAGCAGTTTCGTCATCCAAGGGGCAGACAATGATACTAAAAAGGGAGTGCCTGGATAAACCAGCAAGCATTTTATCAGCATAAACGGATGCTCGACCAGCAGTAACAAAGGACTCTCACTGGTGATTGGCCGACTATAATTGAAGAAATACAGGCCAATGAACAGCACCGCCGCCGCACTCCAAACGGCCAGGGATTTCCAGCAACGCTGATAAAATAGCAGGAAGCCGCCGCCAATCCATACGGTTAGGCCACATCCGAACGAATATGTTGCCAAACTAGCAGCCAGCACCGCCAGGCCGAGCCACGGCCAGGGCACCAGTGTTTCGCTCGCTTTGTCCAAAAGGAATAGCGCCAGAACCATAAAGAAAAGGGCCGGGTAGGACTGCGAACCACCAGCAATCATTAAATACGAGTCGTAAGAGGCTGGGTTGAAGAGTAAAACCACGGGCAGAACGTAAATCCAGGCAGATAAACCAAACAGCTTTTTCTGAAAAATAAGCAGCAGCAGAACCGCCAGGCCAAGTAGAAAAAATTGCTGAATGTAAAGCATAATGGGTAGGTCGATGTGCCCAGTTAGCTTGAATAAAAACAAAGCAAGTAAGCGACTGATGGCGATACGGTGTTCATTATGCTGGGCCAGCAGCAAGTCAATTTTTGCGTAGGGATAAGCGCTTCTATACTCATAATCAAGCAGAAACTGCAAGGTTGCGTGAAAGTCATCAGCCGCCGGAATATTCTGGCTATAAGTAATTAACAAGTAGTAAAAGGCAACTATCAGTAGAGAAATGACTAGCCAGGGAAAGAACGGATGAAAATTTATACTGGTAAATTTTTTTGTCATAGGAGCGTTTTAGGAGAAAAGTTATTATTTGTTGTACAAGGTAATAGGTGTATCACCCATTAGGCCGTACTTTTGAGCAAACGGTTCAGCTGTACCCTATATCGTTTGATTTAGACTGATTATTGAAGATATTTGCCCCGCTAAATCACGTAATGCTTTTTCATGCCTGAGTCCGACTCTATTCGCCTGTTCCTCTGGTTTATTCTACTGCTGCCCCTGTTGTCGGGCACGGTCTGGTTATTAGCAGGGCGTCGGGCAAATACGTTAGCTGGACCAATTTCGGTTGTGCTTACCCTGGTAGGCTTGAGCCTTGCAGTGTGGGTGGCTACGTCTGTCGGCCAGACAACGCAAACCCTTCGAACCGAGTGGATCACGCTGGTTGATTTCTCCCTACCAATGGCCTTTCGGCTGGACTCGCTCACGTTTTTGATGCTGATTATTGTCCATTTCATTGCGCTACTGGTTCAGCTTTATTCCACCTCCTATCTTCACGACGAACCGGATCGCTACCGATATTTTGGCTTCTTAGGCTTATTTATTGGATCCATGATCGGTATTGTGCTGGCGGGAAACCTGATTATGATGTACGCCTTCTGGGAACTGGTTGGTTTGTCATCTTATCTATTAATCGGCTTCTGGTTCCGCAAACCCGAAGCCGCCACCGCCGCTAAAAAGGCATTTCTGATGAATCGGGTGGGTGATGCTGGTTTTCTGCTGGGCATTTTTCTGGTTTACTTCCAAACTGGGACGACCGACTTTACGGATATAACACGCTCTTTCGACCACACGAATCCGCTGGCTACCCTGACCGGCTTGTGCCTGTTCTGCGGTTGTGTGGGAAAATCAGCCCAGTTTCCGCTATCAACCTGGCTACCCGACGCCATGGAGGGGCCAACGCCCGTATCAGCCCTTATTCACGCCGCAACGATGGTGGCCGCCGGGATTTTTCTGCTGGCCCGCATCCATTTCATGCTAACGCCAGATGCTCTAACGGTAATCGTCATTATTGGCACGATCACCATGATTCTGGCTGCCTATAACGCTCTTTTTCAAAATGACATCAAAAAAGTCCTGGCTTATTCGACGGTCTCGCAGCTTGGTCTGCTGGTCATTGGCATGGGAACGGGGAATGTCACGGGCGCTCTTTTTCACCTGACAACGCACGCCTTTTTCAAAGCGGGTCTTTTTCTGGCGGCGGGCTCCGTGATTCACGGTGCGGGTACGCAGGACATGAGACGCATGGGTGGGCTACGTCGTTTGATGCCTTTGACGTTTATCGGATATCTGATTTGTGCGGCGGCGCTGGCGGGACTTCCGTTGTTTTCGGGCTTCCTTTCCAAAGAAGCCATCCTGACCGGTGCCGTTGACTGGGCGCAGGAACAAGGTGGCGTAGCCATGCTGGTTCCCATTTTGGCCCTTTTATCATCGGGTTTAACGGCAACCTACATGGCCCGGCAAACTCATTTGGTCTTTTTGGGTAAATACCGAGGTGCCAATGCGGCAGCCGTTCATGAATCCGACTGGCGCATGACCGGCCCAATTATTCTGCTGGCTGCGCTTTCTCTTGGCCTGACTTTTTCCTGGAATCCTTTTTCTGCCCATCACAGTTGGTTTTATCAACTATTTCCAACAATGGATTTTTCGGTTGGAAACGAAGCGCTGGGCTCAGCTTACGAACCTATTCTGATTGGCCTGCTCTCGGTTATGGTAGCTGTAGTTGGTTTATTGACCGGTTACTTTCTCCCCCCTACTGATCCGATTACAGGTGGCGAAACCTTACTTGATCGCTGGCTATTCCGTCCTTTTCATGCATTTGCCCGTGGACTGCACGGATTTGACCACCGAAATATCCAGCGACTGCGGCAGCGGGAATGGAATCTGGACGCCTTTTACCAACGCGCCATTATTCAGCCGGCACTGCTTTTGTCGAAAGGTCTTTACCGCCTTGATCAGCGGGTAATTGATGGGGCTGTTCATTTGGTGGCTACCGGAAATGTCGTTCTGGCGCACATGCTTAGCTGGGCCGACCGAAGCCTTGTTGACGGCCTGGTTAATGGTGGTGCCTGGCTGGCCGGGCGTATGGGACAGCTCACGCGTTCCGTTCAGGGTGGCCGTATTCAGTCCTATATCGTGTCGGCAGTAATTGGTTTATTGTTGATTGTTTGGTTGTTACTATAAACGTACTTGGTGGCGAGTCAGGCAGTTTGCCGCTTCGACGTTGCCATGTACGAGGATCATGACAGAGCATTTACTTTCCTTACTGATTTTCTGGCCGCTGGCCGGTTCGCTTCTGGTGGCAGTATTGCCCGAAACCCAGAAAGATCATTACCGTTGGATTACGCTATTATTTTGCCTGGGTGAGCTGTTGCTTTGCGGTGCCGCCTATGCCCACTTTGACGCTGCCCAAGCGGGCTATCAGCTGGTCGAGCGCTACGATTGGATTACGTTGCCACTCGGTAGTTTGGGTATTGTTTCCATTGATTATCTGGTTGGCGTTGATGGCTTGAGTCTGCCGCTTGTTTTGCTAACGGGCGTGGTGATGCTGATTGGCGCTCTTTCTTCCTGGACGATCAACCAACGCGAAAAAGCCTACCATTCGCTTTACCTGCTGCTTACGGGCGCCATCGTCGGCTGTTTTGTGGGACTAGACCTATTCCTTTTCTTTCTATTTTTTGAGTTCATGCTGCTGCCGATGTATTTTCTCATTGGCTTGTGGGGTGGGCCGCGCCGGGAGTATGCTTCGATCAAGTTTTTTCTGTATACACTGGCGGGATCGGTCTTTATCCTCCTGGTTATGATTGGTCTTTATCTGTCGGTTATTGATCCGGTCGAGACTGCTTTGAACTTAGGCTTGATCAATGAGCGTTCCGAAATTAGCCCCGAAATCATTCAGCAAATCCAATCCTGGCTAGTCAATAACCAGATCGACCCGCGTAGGCTTGTGCATACCTTCGACTTGCGTTACATGGCCGATGGGTTAAATTACTTGCCTAATTCTTTCCTGAGTATTTACGGCGAGGTTCTCGTTGGGGGTATTCCTTCCAGAATGCTGGCTTTCCTGTGTCTGTTTCTTGGTTTTGCCATCAAGCTTCCGGTTGTTCCCTTCCATACCTGGCTGCCCGATGCCCACGTAGAAGCACCAACGCCCGTCTCGGTTGTGCTGGCGGGTATTCTGCTTAAAATCGGTGGTTACGGATTTCTGCGAATCGGCTGGAGTATTTTCCCCGATGGCGCCTCGCACTATGCGCTCTGGATGGCTGGGCTGGGTGTTTTGTCGATTGTTTACGGTGGCTTCAACGCGCTCGCGCAGACTGACCTTAAGAAAATGATCGCTTATTCGTCCGTTTCACACATGGGTTTTGTGCTATTGGGCGTAGCGTCTCTGACTCCCGAAGGCATTAACGGAGCCATTTACCAGATGGTGAGCCACGGTGTACTGTCGGCTATGTTATTCCTCTTGACGGGCGTTCTCTACGACCGCACGCACGACCGCCGCATTGATCATTACCGAGGTTTGGCGAGCGTCATGCCCCAGTATACGGCCCTGACCGCGATTGCCTTTTTTGCTTCGCTGGGCCTTCCCGGCTTTTCGGGTTTTGTTGGTGAATTATTTACTTTGATGGGCAGTTTCCAGTCGCTCTGGCTACCCGGCTGGATGACGGCGGTAGCTACGCTGGGCATCATTCTGGCGGCGGCTTATTTCCTCTGGACTTTGCAGCGGATGTTTTTCGGGCAACTTTGGGCTAAGCCTGAAGTGATGGGACTGCTCACCGATATTACGACCCGCGAGCGGCTTATGCTGGTGCCCCTGGCGGCTCTGGCGCTCGGGCTGGGTCTGTTCCCCAACTTACTCTTCAACTTGACAAATGCCACCGTTGCTGATTGGTTGCAACGATTTATGGTTGACTAAGCTCTTCATCAAAAAGCCGAGACTAAGCGAGTCCCGGCTCTTGAATTCTTTTATTTGACGTAACCCATTGACTGAAGCCAGGCTTTGCAAGCTTCGGGCCAGGTTTCTACTGATCCTTTGCCTTTCGTGCGGAGCGCATAACCGTGGCCCCCTTTGGGGTAGAGGTGCATTTCTGCGGGAACATTCGCGTTTTTCAAGGCCAGGTAATAATTCACACTATTCTCCACCGGAACTCCTTTGTCATCTTCTGAATGAACCAGAAAAGTAGGCGGCGTTTTATCACTAACCTGTAGCTCATTGGAGTAATAATCAATCTGTTCCTGAGAGGCATTTTTACCAACCAGTTTTTCGCGGGAGCCAGAGTGCGCTTTAGTACCGAATGTAATAACCGGATACAGCAAAATAGCGAAATTAGGTTTGGCCTCCTCGCTTGCTCCTTCGCCCCGGTGGTAGTGTGTGGAAAGCGTCGACGCCAGGTGTCCACCCGCCGAAAAGCCCATAATGCCTATTTTGTTCGGATCAACGCCCCATTTTGCTGCATTTTGCCGAATCACCTTCATGCCCTGCATGGCGTCGGCCAGGGGAACCTGCTCTTTGTTTGTTTGGATACGGTCGTCGGGAAGGCGGTATTTCAAGACAAAAGCCGCCACGCCCAACCCATTTAACCAGCGCGCTACTTCTTCGCCTTCGTGCCCATAGGCTAAAATCGAATAGCCGCCACCCGGACAAATCATAACGCTGGCACCCGTTGCCTTTTCTTTGGCTGGCAGAAAGGCCATCAGGGTTGGCACTTTTACCTGGCTAATGCGCAAAATACCATCGGCACCCGTCTCGCCTTTTTCCTGAACAGCGTCGTTCGCCACGGAATGGGGCACTTTACCAGCGGGCCAAAGGTCAACGGATTCCGGTTTTTGCGCCATCGTGAATGTATTCAGCAGAAGTGTTGCTGAGAGTAAGGAACAATAAGTAATCAGATGCATACAAGGGCTGGGGTTTTCTGCAATTATAAAAGCCCGTAAACTTACACGTCTACTTCCCCATTTTCAACTTCCGTTCCCTGCGTCGATTGGCCATCGTGCAGCACTTCAAGCAACTCCTTAATCTGGAAGATGGTTGCATTCAGACGATTACCTAGTAAAATAACCACAAAATCGTCTTTTGGACTAAACCAGAAAATGGAATTATAGCCTTTCCACCAGCCCGTATGGTAAATGTATTCGGGCTTGTTTTCGTTGTCAACGTGCATGCGGAAACCATATCCGTAGTTACGGGTTCCTTTGCGCTCGAAACTGCGCGGCAGAAAGGCTTCGGACAGCAACGTTTTCCGCAGCAGGCAGTCGCCATTCAAAGCCCGGTACCAGCGGAAAAGATCGCCCACCGTCGAATAGATGCCTTTGTCGCCGACCACGTTGTCGTAATAATCTTTGGGAACACGCCGACCGCGCTGATAACCCGCCGTGCGGAAAATATTGATCGAATCACTTTGGGTAGTTGCTACAAACGTATGGCGCATGCCCAACGGCTCGAAAATCGTTTTCCGAACAAATTGCTCGTAAGTTTTGCCGCTGGCTTTTTCAATGATGGACGCCAGAACCATGTAGTTTGTATTGCTGTAGCTGAAACTCCGGCCAGGGCGGTTGTAGCGCGGCGGATTCAGAGCGGCCAGCCACCGCAGAATTGTATCGTTATTGGGATACGGCTTTTCGCGGTTGTAGAAATTGTGCTTCATGCTGTCATCGAAGGCGTAGGCATAGTTGGGCAGCCCGCTCCGGTGCGACAACAGATCACTGATAGCAATGCCGTGGTAAGGAAAATCAGGAATGAAACGCTGTACCGAATCCGTTAGCTTGATTTTACCCGCCTCCACCAACTTTAGGGTAGCCACAGCCGTGAAGGTCTTGGATAAAGAAGCCAATTGAAACTTGGAATCCATGTTGAGTGAATCCCGCTCGGAGCGCTCAAAATGGGCCAGACCAAATGTATTCTGGTAAAGCACGATTCCTTTCTGGGCAATTAATACGTTCCCGTTGAAGCCCGCCCGGACTTTGCCCTGGATGATGCGTTCAATTTTGGCAATCTTCTCTTCGGCTTTGATTTCCTGCCTGAGCTTCTGTTCTTCTGCCGGACTTAGCTTCTGACCTTCAGCGCAATTGTGCATTGCATTTGCCGAACGATCTAACTTTTTATCTGTACCGGACTGACATCCCCAAGCTATAAATGCGGCAACAACACCTGCCCAAAATCCCGAAAATCTCATTGAATTCGCAAATAACGACTACTTTCCTGACTCCCTCTAACAGTCACGTCGGAAGCAAAAATACAGGTTTTTACCAGATCACTATTATTCACGAAAAATCATTTCCCAAAAAGTTAGCCAATTGTCCCGACGAGATTAATCCTTATTTCTCACCGTTTAAACAGGTCAATTAACTGGCGTTCCACTTTTTCTTGATTTATGAACCGCTTTTGGTAGCTTTGACTAAACTCCTATTCCGCTTCTATCCATGAACACGTATAAACCCGGCTCTCACATTCTGGCGTCCTTTACAGCCTCTTCGGCTAAACTAACCGATGTTAATGCCTGCCGCGCCCATTTTAACCAGCTTATCGATGCATTAAACCTGGAAAAGGTCGGCGAAGTGTACCATGAATTTCCCAATGGTGGCTTTACGGCCGTTATTGCGTTATCGGAATCGCATATTTCCATTCATACGTGGCCCGAAAATGACCTGGCTACCTTCGACGTATTTTTATCTAACTTCCTGCGGGACAACACCGAACGGGCGCAAGCGGTCTTTCAGGAAACCATTCAGTACTTTGACGCCAAGGTGAAAAATCGTGCTCAGATATCTCGCTAACCGATGGCGGAAATCGCTCAGCCTTTTCTTAATGCGCCCGCACCGGAGCAATTAGAGTGCCCCAGTTGCCATACGTCGATTTCTTATTATGACGTTCAGGGTAGTTCTTTTTACGGTTGCCCCGTTTGTCACGCTTTTTTCGAGTATGAATACGAGGGTCCACCCGTAATACTGCGGCAATTTGAACCCACGAACACGCCCCCGCTCATTCCAATCGGGACGCCCGGTATTGTGCACGGGAAAGCCGTCCGGGTGGTGGGCTATATGCGGCGCGCTGAACAGGCCGACCCAGCCGAATGGAGCGAATACATGCTGCTGGTTGAGGGATCTGGTTACTGGCAATTATCTGAGTATAACGGTCATTGGATGGTGATTCAGCCCGCTGAAAAGCGCTTTTCAACTGCGAATAACAAAGCCATAGACAACGACCAGTCGTATACGTTATACCATCAGTATCAGCCCAAAACGGTCTACGCCGTTGGCGAATTTGACTGGAATATTCTGGAGGATGATGCCCTGCATGTTTCCGAATACATTGCACCGCCCCGCATGCTCGTTCAGGAAATAGGGAACACAGAAACCAACTGGTACCGAGCCGAATACAAAACACCCCAGGAAATAAGCACCGCTTTCGGGTTGGATCACGCGTTGCCGACGCCGGTGGGTGTGGGTGCCATTGAACCCACGGGTTTTGACGAAATCTGGAAACCGCTTCGGAATGTCACTATTGCCGTTGCCATTCTCATGGTTGCGGTTCAATCGCTGGGCTTTCTTGTTAAGCCGGCCAGAAAATGCCTGGATGCCCGCTTTACCAGTCGGGTGGAAAAAACGCAGCCCAGTTCCACGCTTCGTTCGGCCTTGGTTTCTCCGCCGTTTGACGTAGACGGGCCCGCGGCGCTTAAGCTTCAGTTCTCGGCGACGCTCAACAACCAATGGCTGGAACTTCCCATTAGCCTCATTAACGAAAAAACGGGCAAGACCTACGAATTAACGAAAGTCATGGAGTACTACCGCGGTTACGAGAGCGGCGAGTCCTGGTCGGAAGGAAATACCAAGGATGTAGCCCTTTTGTCCCGAATTCCGAGCGGACGCTATCACCTGAATTTATACCCATCTACGGACAAGCCGACGCCCGTTCATATACGGGTTATTGTTACCGAAAACACCACGCTGACCTCGAATCTGGTTCTTTTTGCGATTGCGATTCTTATTTATCCGCTTTACCAACTTTGGCGGAGCCAGTATAAGAATTACCAACGCTGGCAGAATAGTAATTTCGGACCGAATAGTTAATTCTAAACCGTAAATTGGCCTCTAGAATGCTTACTGACCTGGCTAAAATCAAATATTACGTTGCTTTCCTGCTGGTTCTTTCCGGCGTTTTTGTCTGGGCAACTCTGACGGGCACACGGCTGCTGGGCGATGACAAAGAAAGTAGAGAAAACATTAATGGGTATGGCCAGGGTGGCCACAGCAGCTACCGCCGTTCGGGTTATCGTTCATCCGGTTTTCACCATAAATAATACCTAGCATCATGGATTACGCCTCGCTTCAATACATTGTCCCTTCGCTGATTTACTCGCTGGTGGGAGTTGTCGTTCTAGTCACGAGTTTTGTGGTTATTGAGAAAATAGCGCCCGAAAATTTATGGAAGGAGATCGTTGAAAAACAGAACATTGCGTTGGCTATTCTGGCCGGAGCTTTCATGCTCTCGTTGGCAATCATCATAAGTTCGGCCATTCATGGTTAGTCAGGATTTGCGCAGGACCGAGAGACACAAAGCAAGCAGTCGTCAACTGCTATTGCTGCTGTCGGTTTTTGTGATTGCCACCTGCGGCCTGATTTATGAACTCATTGCTGGCACGCTGGCTTCGTACCTGCTCGGCGACTCCATTACGCAGTTTTCCACCATCATCGGCGTTTATCTCTTTTCGATGGGGATTGGCTCCTGGCTGTCCAAATACCTCGACGGCAATTTGCTGCGCTGGTTCGTCCGCATCGAGATTTTGGTGGGACTTGTCGGGGGACTCAGTGCGCCGCTTCTCTTTGTTTTGTTTGAATACGTCGCTTCGTTTCGGCTGATTCTCTACACGTTAGTATCGCTGACCGGTATTTTGGTGGGGCTAGAAATTCCGTTGCTAATGCGGATTTTGGAAAATCAGTTGTCGTTTAAAGAGCTGGTTTCCCGCGTTTTCACGTTCGATTACATTGGCGCTTTGCTGGCTTCGCTGATCTTCCCGCTGGTATTGGTTCCTTATTTGGGTCTGGTTCGGACGTCGCTGTTTTTTGGTATGCTGAACATTGGGGTGGCGGCGTTCCTTCTTTTCCCCTTTCCCGAAACGCGGCCTTTTCGTAAATCATTTTTGACCATCATTGGTGTTTCGCTGGCGGTTTTGTTCGCCGGATTTCTTTACGCCGACCGCCTGATGAACTTCACGGAAAGTCTGGCGTTTCAGGATCAGGTTATTTACAGCAAAAGCACGTCCTACCAACGCATTGTACTCACGCGTAACAGCCGGGAATTGCGGCTTTTTCTGAATGGCAACCTTCAGTTTAGTTCGGCGGACGAATATCGGTATCACGAAGCGCTGGTACACCCGGCCATGCAGGCGCTTCCGCACGCCCGGCGCGTGCTCGTTCTGGGTGGTGGCGATGGGCTGGCCGTTCGCGAAATTCTGAAATACCCCCAGATCAAAAGCATCAAGCTTGTCGATCTTGATCCCGGCATGACCGATCTTTTTCGGAAAAACCCTTTGCTCACCAACCTGAATAATCGCTCGTTATCGTCGCCTAAAGTGCAGGTTATCAACACCGACGCCTATACGTACATTCGGCAGGATACCGCTCGTTATGATTGCATCGTCATTGACTTCCCGGACCCTTCTAACTTTTCGATTGGCAAATTATACAGTACCTCTTTTTATACGGAGTTGCACAAGCTGTTGAACGAAAATGGTCGAATTGTGGTGCAGGCCACTTCGCCTTACATTGCGCGGCAGTCGTTCTGGTGCATCCGGCACACGCTGGCGGCCACAGGTTTTCATACCTTGCCATATCATGCTTACGTGCCTTCGTTTGGCGAATGGGGCTTCATTCTGGCGGGGCGGAATGGGCACTGGCGCGGTGATGGTCCGCTTCCGGCGAATCTCCGGTTTATAAACTCGCAAACCATCCGGCAAATGCTGGACTTCCCCCCCGACATGGCTGAGGTGCCTACTGACATTAACAAGTTGAACAATCAGGCTCTGGTGCGCTATTTTGAAGATGATTGGGGACCTTATGGCCATTGACGCGTGATGGATCCTAACAAATTTACCGACAAGTTTTCCCGCCGCGAATTTATTCAGCAGGCAGGTTTGGGTGCAGCCGCTTTGCTGGCCGCTTCTGAGCTAGTTTCCTGTTCTTCCGACTCCCCGCTGGCCCACATCAAAGGAGAAATAAAAGGCGCGAATCATACCCTTGGTCACCTGCTGCGCAACCCGGACACGCTCCCGCCGCCAACACAAATTGACGAAACCAACGTTCTGATTATCGGGGGTGGTATTGCCGGTTTGTCGGCCCGTCGCTGGCTACACCGAAACGGGGTCAAAGATGTTTTGCTGCTGGAAATGGACAACCAGCCGGGAGGCAATTCCGCGAGTGGCAAAAATGACTTATCGGCTTACCCATGGGGAGCGCACTATTTGCCAATTCCCGACCTACGCAACCGGGAACTGATTGATTTTCTGACCGAATGCAAAGCCATTACGAGTTTTGATACGCAAGGGTTACCCATTTACAACGACTATTTTCTTTGCCACGACCCCGAAGAGCGACTTTTTATCAATGGCTATTGGCAGGAAGGGTTAGTGCCTGAGTTGGGCGTTCCTGAGGAGGACCGGCAGCAGATTACCCGCTTTTTCGACTTGATGAATGCACATCGAAAAGCGCGGGGCAAAGACGGCAAAGATGCGTTTGCCATTCCGCTGCGGGAATCCTCCCAGGACGAAACCTACCGCCAACTTGATCAGCTTTCTTTTGATCGTTATTTAAGTACGAACGGCTTTACCTCGTCTTACCTGCGCTGGTATCTGTCCTACGCTTGCCGGGACGACTACGGGTCCGATCTAGCGCAAACGTCGGCCTGGGCAGGTATCCATTACTTTGCCGCCCGAAAAGGCCAGGCCGCTAATGCCGACGCTTCTGCCGTGCTGACCTGGCCGGAAGGCAATGGTTTTCTGGTCGATCAACTGCGTCGCCAGGCTAGAGCGCCGATCCAGAACAACCGGCTGGTTTTTGCGGTGAAGCCCGAAGCCTCAACGGTACTGGTATCGCTTTACGACCCTCAAAAAAAGCAAACACTAGGCATTCGGGCTAAAAAAGTGATCCTGGCCACACCGCAGTTTGTCAATCGGCAGCTGCTTAAAAATGTTGCCGGATATAGCCCACCCAATAACTTTCAGTACGCCCCCTGGGTGGTCGCCAACCTGACCGTAAACGGTTTGCCGCAGGGAAAAGGCATGCCTCTCTGCTGGGACAATGTGCTGTATGGCAGCTCATCCGTGGGCTACATTACCGCCAACCACCAGCACCTCACGCAGGAGCGTCAGAAAGTAATTACCTTTTACCAGCCCCTCACCGACGAAGCGCCCAATCTGGCCCGCCAGCGCGCCTATCGCACGTCTTACGCTGATTGGTTAAGCCGCATCGTGGCTGAATTGGAAATGGCCCATCCTGGTGTCACCCCGCTGATTTCACAGGCTGATCTATGGATTTGGGGGCACGGCATGATTGCGCCGACGCCCGGTTTCCTTACCGATCCGGGCCGGCAGCAGCTGAATAAGTCCATTGATAATCAAGTTTTTTTTGCTCATTCTGACCTGAGTGGCATCTCTATTTTTGAAGAAGCGTTTTACCAGGGAATTCGGGCAGCAGAAGAAATATTGCGGAACTAAGCCAAAACTTCTTATTTTTAGATACAACTAACACACATCAATCGTTACGTAAGAAAGACGACCCGACCTGAATGAGTTTCCTATACCCTTCGTTCCTGCTTGGTTTACTGGCGGTTTCTGTACCGGTAGCTATTCACCTGTTTAATCTTCGCCGGACCCGCCGGATTTTTTTCACCAACGTCTCACTCCTCAAAACGGTACAGACCGAAACGAAATCATTTCGACGGTTAAAGCACCTGCTGATTCTGGCTTGCCGGGCCTTGGCCATTATCTGTCTGGTGTTGGCGTTCGCGCAGCCTTTTATTCCTAGCAAGAGCACGTTAGGCTTGTCCCGGCAGGGCTTCACGAGTCTGTATCTGGACAATTCGTACTCCATGCAGAACGAAGAAGATGAAAAAAGATACCTGGACGTAGCCATTGGAAAACTGGACGAGCTACTGACTTTGTTTCGGAATGCGAGTTCTTTGCAGTTGATAACGAATGATTTCAGTGCCCAGGAGCAGACGGTCGGTACCGCCGAGGCTCTTCGCGACCGGGTAACAACGGTTCGCTTCGCGCATACGCCCCGTTCGTTAGCGGATGTTTACCGCCGTCAGGTCAATCTGATGGCCACCCGGAATTCAGCCGGTACAAGTCAGTTATTTTGGTTCTCCGATTTTCAGAAAAGCACCGTTGGCGATCTCAGCCGCTTAAAAATTGATACCGCCCAGCGGGTTTTTATGGTACCGATGGAAGCCAAACCCACGCGAAATATTTACGTAGATTCGGTCTGGCTCAGTACGCCTTTTGTGCGCGAACTTCAGAATAATACGCTCAACGTTCGGGTGCGCAACAGTGGCGAAGAGTCCGTTCAGAAGCTGCCGATTCGTTTGTTTGTCGATCAGGCCCAGATTTCTACCGCTTCGGTTTCCATTCCTGCAAAAGGGAGTGCTACGGCAACAATGAATTTTAACGTTACGGAGAAAGGTTTCCGGCGCGGTCGCATTGCCTTTGAAGACTACCCGATCACGTTTGACAACGAATTTTATTTTGTCTTGCAAGCTTCCCCGGCTATTCGGGTTCTGCATTTATACGAACAAAAAAGCCCATCCAATTACATTGAGAATGTTTACGGAAATGACAGCTTATTTGTTCGGCAGAGCTTCAACGCGCAAAATGTAGACGTCGGGCAATTCAAGAATGCTGATTTAGTTGTGCTGGAAGGTTTGCCCCAGCTGAGCGGCGCGTTACGGTCGGAACTGGAACGATTCGTTCGTCAGGGCGGTAGCCTGGCCATTTTCCCGTCGGCCAATCCCGATGCGGCTGCCTGGTCGTCATTTCTGACTACGTTAGGCGTTGGCGGTTTACAGGTGCAGGCCAATAGCCTACCTCCCGCGCAACCCATGGCTGCCCCTAACAATCAGAATCCGTTTTTCCGGGATATTTTTGAGCAAACGCAGCAGCAAAGTTTGCTAAATCTACCTGATGCCGTCCCCGTCTGGCAATGGCGTGCGGTTGGTGAACGCCTGTTAACCTTGCGGAATGGCACTCCGCTCCTGACGCAATCACGGCTGGGCGGGTCCGCAAGCCGTCAGGGGTACGTGTATGTGTTTGGGACACCCTTGCAGCCCGAGTTTGGGACCGTACCTCAACACGCCCTCTTTGTGCCGATTATGTACAAAATTGCGGCGCTAAGTGTACAAGCCCAGCGAACGGCCTATTCGTTTGACGACAATGCGCTGGAAGTAACTGTTACAGACGCCAGCCCGAACGCCGTTTATAAGCTAAAAAGGGACAAAATGGAAATTATTCCCATTCAGCGTCTCAATGGTAACCAGCTTTTGTTTGAGTTGCCAAAAAGTAACCAGCTCAGTGCCGGTCAGGAAATGGAGGCGGGGTATTACGAACTTCAGTTGAATGGCAAAACTGAGCGATTACTGGCTTTCAACCACGGGAATCGGGAGTCGGCAATGGAGTTTTATACGCCTGCCGAACTACGCAAAGCCTTCGCGGGCCAACCCAACGTTCAGGTTTTTGACAGCATTCACGATGGCGGTTTTGTGGATGAACTCCGCGCGCAAAACCTGGGAACCAACCTCTGGAAATATTTTATCATCGCCGCACTCGGTTTCTTCCTGGCCGAAATCGCCGTAATACGCTTTATGAAAGGCTAAAAGTTTGGGAAAGAAGCCTACTTTCTTTCCCAAATTACAAAGTCAAAAGCAACCGCATGGCGCTCGTCGGCAGTGTGGGGTACTCGGCTGCGCTCTTTCCAGACTGAGGTTTCGCTTCGGATCGCGTCGTACTCCGGGAAATAAGTATCGCCCTCAAAGGTTCCTTTTACATCCGTCAGATAAAGCAGGTCGGCAATGGGCAAGGCCTGGCGGTATATTTCAGCGCCTCCGATGACGAAAATCTCTTCTGCGCCCGTTTTTTGGCCTTCTTCTACGGCTTTTTCCAGCGAATCGACAACGATGCACCCTGCTGCTTGAAAACCTGTATTACGGGTAATCACAATATTGGTCCGGTTAGGCAGCGGCTTCCCCAGCGCTTCGAAGGTCTTCCGCCCCATCAGAATCGGATGCCCGGAGGTGGTTTGTTTGAAGAACTTAAAGTCGTCCGGTAGTTTCCAGACCAGATCATTATCCTTACCAATAACGCCGTTATCCGCAACGGCAGCAATCAACGAGAGAGTCATTCTACAATCGGTTAAAAATTAGAACTGCAACGCGCGTTCTCTTCCACGCGTATCTGCTATATAAAACCGCAAAGATAGCCGTTTACTCAAGTAATTATTTTTTTGCGTAGGGGTAAACCGCATCCGAACGGTCATAGGGTCAGCTAACAGCAAACAACAATACTTATTTAATCATGAAAAAGTACGTTCTTATTACCGGCGCCAGTGCCGGCCTCGGTAAGGCGATGGCTCTGGAACTGGCCCGGCAAGGAGAAAACCTGATTCTGGTTGCGCTCCCCAACGAAGGTTTGGATGAATTGACCCGACACATTAAGCTTGTTTACAATGTATCGGTTTTTTCGTACGAAACCGATCTGCGCTTCCGGCCCAATATTGAGGCATTGGTAGAGTGGGTAAGCAACCAGAACTTGACTATTTATTACCTGATCAACAACGCAGGCATTGGCGGTTCAAAACCTTTTGAGCAGGCAGAAACGGAACAGCTTGAGCGCATTATCCAGTTGAACGTCATTGGCACAGCTTTACTCACCCGGCTCCTGCTGCCTTTTTTGGTGAAGAATCAGCAATCGTATGTTTTAAACGTCTCCAGTATGGCTGCTTTTTCACCGCTTCCCTACAAAACGGTCTATCCGGCCTCCAAGGCGTTTATTTATTCTTTTTCGCTGGGGCTACGCGCTGAGTTAAGCCATCGGGGTGTTCAGGTAAGTGTTTTGCATCCTGGCCCCATGCCGACCTCAACCGAAAACCTGGATCGGCTGCGCAAGCACGGTTGGCTCGGCCAGATCAGCACCGTCCCAACGGAGACTATCGCGCAGATTGCTTTGCAGCAGGTTGCACGGGGCAAACGGGTTATCATTCCGGGTTGGGCCAACAAAGTCGCTTATTGGGCAACCCGCTGGATTCCCTGGTCAATTCGTGAGCCGCTGATGCTTTTTATGATTCGTCGGGAAGTTGCTCTATCCTTATGAAAGTCTTATTAACAGGCGCCACGGGACTGCTTGGGCTGCACATTGCCCGGGAATTGCTTCGACAGGGGTATGCGGTAAAAGCCTTGTATCGCTCCTTGCCGCAAGCCTATACGAACCTGCCGTGGTTTGGCGAAATTGAATGGGTAAAAGGAAATATTGCCGCGGCTTCGGATGTTCAGAAAAGCCTGCGCGGGTGCCAGGCCCTGATTCATGCCGCCGCCCGAACGGATCCTTCGCCTTCGGATTTGGCGTCTTACTACGAAGCCAATATTCTCAGTACCGAAATTATGCTAGCAGCGGCGGAGGCGATGGGCATTGAGCGGTTTGTGTATGTGAGCACGGCAGCCGTTTTCCGGCCCGGCAGTCTGGCAGTGCCCGCTACGGAGGAAAGCCCTTTCGCTTTTCACCTGATGGATTCGGGCTATATCGCCAGTAAATACCAGGCGCAACAACTGGTTTTGAAGGCGGTGAATGCGGGACTTAACGCAGTTATTGTCAATCCGGCTTTTATGCTTGGTCCGTATGATTTAAAACCGAGTTCGGGCGCCATAATTCAGCATGTGCTTCGGAGCAAGCACGTCTTTTATCCCGGCTCGGGTGGTAAAAGTTTCATTGATGTTCGGGATGCGGCCCGGGCAACCGTTAACGCCCTTCGCCAGGGTAAAACCGGAAACAGCTATTTACTGGCAAACGAGAATATTTCGTATGATCGTTTCTTTTCGCTGGTAGCCGAATTGTCCGGTAGAAAAAAAAGACTGTTTCCCGTTCCGGCGAGCGTGCTTCGGTCGGTGGGAAACTTGGGGAGCGTTGGAGAACGAGTGCTTCGTCGCCCCTTACGGCTTAATTCCATCAACGCCGTTTTAATGACGCAGGATAATTATTATTCCGGAGCAAAAGCCAGAAACGAACTGGCCATGCCCATGTCTCCGGTCAGGCAAGCCATTGAGGATGCAATCGACTGGTTTAGTGCGACTAAGCCCATTTAGTTTTGATTTCGTCCAGTTCAGTAAGGATTATCGTCAATTTAGTCTTTATCTGATTGAATACGCGTTGCAGGTCTATTAATTTCAAATCACACAACAGATACATGAACAATGAAAACGCTCGTCTTTCTTTCGTTTTTAATTGGGTTCTTATTGCATAACCAATCAACAGCACAAGCCCGGGCAAAATCATTCCCTACCCCACCCGCTTCGTCGAACCGCTTATTTTATATCCAGCGAAGCAATGACGCCAACACGGTCATTTATGATGCTAATATGCTGTCTAACAAAAAGCTGGACCCTACTAAACCGGTACAGGTTTACTGGATTCGGTACGCCGAAAAAGGACAGCGCGAAGATCTCTCGTCCATGCAATGGCGGATGGCCTACGGTTATAAACACAGCCAGACCTCCAATCAGGCCAACGATTTTGATATCTGCCTGAATGCCTTCCGCAAACGTTCGATCAAGATTGTATCGCAGCAGGGAAAGCCGGTGGCTCTGGCTACCATCAATGGCCGCAACGCCTGTTTACAAAAAATATTTGTTCAGCTTGCTCCCCAGTCCGGTTTTATTCCCCGAGTTCAATACATCGAAATGTTTGGTGTTGACCCTGAGCATGGCCAAAGCGTTTACGAACGCATTATTCTGTAATGTAGAAAGTTAGATGGCTAAGGCTATTTCCGGCAGCCCAGGCGATGGTACACGTTGGGAATAGCCTTAGCCATGCAGCTAGGCGCTGTGCAGACGAACCTCAGGAATGTACAATTGGAAGAGCGTGCCATTTTCTTTGTATAGCTTAAACTGGCCTTCCAACTGCTCACTCAGCGAAGCAATCAGGCGTTTGCCAAAGGACGACCGCTCTCCGTGGCGCTGCCAGTCGCTCATGTCGATGCCGGGCCCGTTATCCTGCACCTCCAACGTAATGCCCGGTTTTTCGCCGCGCCTATTTACTAAAACGATTCGCAGCAGTGGCCGCTGTCCCTCCCCGTAGGCATACTTGAACGCATTTGTAGCTAACTCATTTACGATCAATCCAATGGGCATCGCTACGTCTACATCGAGCTGATAGTGCTCAACTTTTAATTCAAGATCAAACTCATCGGCCCGATAACCGTAGGCATTCATTAGGCTTTGGAGTAAATCCGTCAAATATTCCCGCATGTTAACGGTAGTTACCTGGTCGGTCTGGTAGAGGCGTTGGTGAATCAGCGCCATCGCTTCGACCCGTTGCTGCCCAACCCGCATGGCCTGAAGGGCTTTCTCATCGTCGATACGGTTTGATTGCAGCTTAAGCAGGCTCGATACAATGGCTAGGTTGTTCTTAACCCGGTGATGTAATTCCTTCATCATCAACCCCATCTGGTCAGATTGCTGCTTGATTTTCTGGCGGCTTTTCCGAACATTCACGTAAAGCCCTCCGAGCACAGCCAGCAAAAGCGTCATTAAAACCAGCCCGCCTACACCGGCCCATATCTGGTGAGTTTTGGACGTATTTTCGGCGGCTAGTTGTTTGATACTTTCTTCTTTTTCGCGGGTTTGGTAGCGCGTTTCTACTTCGGCAAGCTGCTGGTTTTTAGCAGTATTGAATGTACTATCATGGCTCGCTACCTGACGTCTGTAGAAAAACAAAGCCTTTTGAAAGTCGCCCCGCTTTTCCCAAATTTGGCTTAAGTGCCCGTTAATCTCTTCCAGCATGGCGTGTTTTTCCGGGCCATTTTGCTCCGCCCAGGCCAAGGCCTGCTTACAAGATGCTTCGGCCTCATCCAGTTTGTTCAATGGAATCAGCGCGTAAGGCAGGCTCATGTTCACAAAGCCCTCCAGATAGGTATCATTATTCTGGTTGGTATACGCCAGAACCTGCTTGAACAATTGTTCCGAGCGGGCATACTGACCCATGTTTTTACGCATCATAGCGGCGTTGTACAACACCCCGTAATAGGATTGCCAATCTCCCCCTTCCTTGAACGCTTCAGACGCTTTCTGGTTGTAATCCAAAGCTTTCCGGTAGTCTTTACGGTGGCTTTCCAAGTTAGCCAGACTATCATACAACTCCGCCAATGACTGCTTGTCGCCTAATTTCTGCGCAAGGGCCAGCCCTTTCTCCAGGTAGTAACGTGTTAGTTTATCGTTGTTCAGGCGGTCATAACAGGCGCTGATCAAAGCCAACGTTCTGATGTATTGCTTTTGATTGTCAATTTTCTGGAAAGTAGCCAGGGATTTCTGGTACCACGAAATAGCCTGTGCGTATTCGCCTGCCGACCGAAACCAGTAGCCCATTGACCGGTAGCCTACGCCAATATCAAACTGACTTTCTTTTGCCTGTGCCATGGACAACGCCTGTGAATAAGCCTCTTTTGCGCCCGTAAACTGGCCTTTTTCCACCAGTGAATCCCCAATTTCCCGGAGTGTCCACATCTTGACAGAATCCGGCGCAGCTCTTAAAGAATCAGGTAACCAGTTTGCTTGGCTGATTGCTTTTTCAGACCATAAACAAAGGCTTCCGACCAGCAAAAAAAGGTATTCGAAACGCACGTTCATATACTTAAAATAGTATAACCAGGCAATTAAGCCCATCAAACTACAGGATTATTTGGTCATACACAAGTTTATTTTCTTATATTGCCTTGACCATTAAGCAACTACTATTCCCGTAATTGTCTTACTATAAGCCCACCAAATCCACTCAATCAGCTATATCCTGTTACTGTGTATTTACATTTTACAGTGCCTGTAGCTGGCCGACTAACCCTGTTAGAGCACTATACTTTTTCTACGATCTGTATAGGTTACCAAGTGTTTTGTTTTTATTAATTCTTATCCTTATTTGGTTACTTTATAGCGCGTTTTCCCTCCTCTATGATAACAGTTCAACAAAAGCTAAGCGTTTGTCTAGTAGCCATTTTATTGACTTTGTGCTTTCCAACGCTAGCCCAGCATCGGCTGATTGACAGTTTAAAAACGAGCTTGAGGCAGAACATGCCTGACACGGTTCGGGGAGACACCTATTACGACATTGCCAATGCGTTTTACAAACTGAGCCAGCTTGACTCTGCCCGTTTTTACCTGGAATCCAGTCGTCGTTATTACCGAAAAGGTAATGATCTGGTAGGTTTAGGCGATTATAACACGCTCAGTGGCTCCATACGCCGAAGCCAGGGGCTTTTTGACGAAGCAGTCATGCATTACCAATCTGCTTTGATGTATTTCACCAAAAGCAAACGCCCCGCTTCGGTCGCGAAAGTTTACAGTAATCTGGCCCTGCTTTACAAATCAATGGGCGAGAATCAGCGCGTTCGTGCGCAATTGGAACAAGGAATCGTGTACGTCCGCCAAGCCATTGCCATTAATGAAGCCTACAATATTCCCCAGCAACTGGTCGGTAACTACATCAATTTGGGCATTATTTACGAAGATTTAAATGAATTTGCACGAGGCAAAGAATGCTTCCTTAAAGCGCTGGCCATCAATGACAAGATAAAGGCACGCCCAGAAGAATACACGGTTATTTACAACAATTTGGGCAAAAATCTGAACCAGCAGGGCCAATATGAACAAGCGATTGCTTACCTCAACAAAGCGCTGGCCCTTAATCTTAAATTCCAGCGAACAACCAGCATCGTCCACAATTACCGAAACCTAACTACTTCCTATAGTCAGCTGAAGCAGCCTGAGCTGGCCTTGCAGTATGGCGAAAAGGCGCGCACGCTGGTAGAAGCCAGCAAAGACGCTCCCCTCACCTGCTCTGTTTACAGAACTTTGGCCCGAACTTACGCCAGTGTGGGTCAGTATGATAAAGCCTATCAGTATCTGGTACGGCAGAAACAGCTTGAAGATTCGCTAATGACGCTCGAAAAAACACAGGCTATTGCGCAGTTGGAAGGTCGTTATGAGGTTCAAAAAGCCAATGAATTGGCAAAGATTGCGGCGGCTATGGAGGTAGCCAAAACCCGTGAGATTGTTCGTCTCGAGACGAGAAAAGCCCGCGAAATTGCCTTTATTCAGGCGGAAGAAAAAGAGAGAACTACCCAAATCAGCGCCCGGGCCGACGTTGAAAAAACCAAGGCGCTGGCAGAATTGCAGACCAAATACGAAACGCAAAAACGGGTGCGCCAGATTTCGGAGCTAGGACAACAGAACCAGTTACGCATTCGTCAGATTCAGTACATGGCGGGTGGATTATTGCTCCTGGCTCTTCTTCTGAGCGTCCTGATTTTTCAGTATCGGTTTATTCGACGGGCAAATCACCGCCTTGCTGCCCAGAATGCACTGATTACGAGTACAAGTCGCCAGCTAAGCCAGCAATCTGAACAACTGGCGCTGATGATGAAAGAGTTACATCACCGGGTTAAGAACAACCTAGCCATTATTTCGAGCTTGCTCAAGCTGCAATCCAATCGGCTAGAAGACGAGAAAGCCCTTCAGGCCGTGCGGGCCGGTCAGCAGCGCGTCGAAGCGATGTCGTTGATTCACCAGCGGCTCTACCAAACGGATCGCTTGCAAAAAGTAAATATTAAAGATTATCTGTCTGATCTGGCTAATAGCCTGATGAAGGCTTACGGGTACCCGACAAACGATTTTGACTTATCCATTGAGGTTGATTCGCAGGATATTGACGTAGACATTGCCATGCCACTAGGTTTGATTGCGAACGAACTCATTACCAACGCTTTAAAATACGCTTATAGCAGTGACCGACGGCCTTACTTACGCCTCAGCCTGCGCAACCAGAATGGTTTTATTTTTGAAGTTCAGGACAACGGGCCAGGCGTCACCCTAACCGACTGGCAGAAAAAAGGCCAGCGTTCCTCCTTTGGCAAACGGCTCATCAGCTCTTTGAGCGAACAGTTGGATGCTCATTTTGAACTCATCAAGCAAGATGGAACCCTATTCCGTTTGTACATCCCATCCACGTTCCAACAAAGTGCCTGATCGCTATTACATACGGGGATTTTTAAGTTATTGACCTACAAAAAGCGACTTCCTACCACCGGAGAGCCGGTATTCACATACATTTCTAAGAATCTTTTCACGAAAAGACTTTAATTCACTTGTTCGTTCAGCCTTTGTCATTGGGCTATCAGTAGCTGCTTCGAACTGGCAGCTCAATTACTCGGCTATCTCTCTGTTGACTCACAATCAGACTTTTTAGGTTCAAGATTCTAAGACAAAGCCCCTCGGCGCATCGATCGGGGGGCGTTTTCTCGAGAAGCAATCTAAATTCGTAACTCCCCAGTCAAAATGCCCTTATTGTGGTCGGCTTCATTCGTTAGAGCGCGTTCATCGTTCCAACGTTACCAAAAGTTTGTTGTTTTTTGTCCCGAATCGCGCCTATTTGTGCCAGGCCTGCCGAAAAACCTTTATTCGGTTGGTGAGGCTTAACAAAAAAGGCGGCTCTGGAGCCGCCTTTTTTATCCTTGTTTAGTGATTAGTTAACTTTAAAGTCGCTGTCTTTTAAACCTTTGTTCACGTCAACTTTATCGACTATAAGAGACAGTTGCATGGGTCCAAAGCTCTGCTTCAGCGTATGCGGGATTTTTACACCGTTCACTTCTTTGTAGTCGCCAATACCAACCACCTGTTCCACTGGGCCTTGCGGTCCGTTCTGGCTCACGACGGACTGTACTTTCAGACCCGTTGTTGCGTCGTAAAAATCCGACCAGGAAACAGCACCGTCTGCCGATGTGTTGGTGATTTTGTAGGCATCTTTACCATCTACTTTTTCCGTACCGGCCAACGTGCTTTTCACGCCATTTTCGGCAAAACGCAACTCAGGAAACAAGCCGTTGGTCAGTAGCAATTGCTGGGCTTCTTTGCCTTCCAGAACCTGCGTTTGTCCGCGCATCGTTCTGGACGCTTTCTGGCCATCGCTCACCATTTTCATCATTTCCATACCCATTACCGTGGCCGACATGGACGATTTGTTGGGTGCTTTTGCTTTCTGAACCATGTTCATGGTTCGGCCCTGCACTTCCGTAGTCATGCTGATTGACAGATCGCTAATTTTAGCCAAAGCCTCTTTTCCACCGATGGCTTGGATGTATTTATCAATTACCTGCGCAGCAGTCACGCCAGCCGGAGCGGCGGCTTTTGCGGTTGATAATGCGGCTGGCGCTTCTACCCGATTGCCGCTGATGTTATAGTACTGTATGTCACCGTATTTTTTCAGCTTCTCGGCAATATCCGACGCTTTGCCAACGGCCAGAATGTATACGTTCTCAGGCTTCACCATACTATTGGCCACGGTTTCCACATCTGCATCCGTTACCGCATCAATCTTTTGTAAATATGTGGCAAAGAAATCAGCAGGCAGGTTGTAGCGAGCCGTGTTGATGGCGAAATTGGCAATGGTCTGCGGATTTTCCAGCGAAAAAATAAAGTTGCCGGCAAAGGCGCTTTTCGTCCGGGCCAGCTCTTCCGACGATGGTTTCGTTGAGCGAATCGCTTTCAATTCGTTCATGAATTCCGCCACGGAACTATCGGTAACCGCGTTGCGAACGCTCGCCGTAGCCCGGAAACGCCCCACCAACCGGTCACTCGACAGTGACGAATAGGCTCCGTAGGTGTATCCGTGTTTTTCACGCAGGTTATTAAATAAGCGCGCTTCCCCACCGCCCAGAATATCATTCATCAAACTCGCCTGAATCGATTCGGTGGTATAGGGTTTCAGTTGAACCGGATGCTGAATGTGAATGACCGACTGCACGGCACTTGGCTTATCGACAATCACCACTCTGGTTTTTTCGGGTGCTTTTGGCAACTCATAAGTTGGCTTGGGCACATCGCCGCGCTGCCACTTTGCGAAGTATTTTTCAACCATTGTCCGCGCCTCGGTAGGCGTAATGTCACCCACAACGGCTAAATAACCAACATTCGGTCGGTAGTACGTCTGGTAGAACTTCCGGCAGTCTTCGAGCGTAATTCGGTCGATGGTTTCTTCCGTTTCCAGTTCACCATACGGGTGGTTTTTCCCGTAAGCGAGCTGCGCCCCTACCCGGCTGGCAATCGCGTTGGGATCGTCTTTTGACGAAGCCAGGGCCGACTTGTTCTGCTTTTTCAGCTTGTCTAATTCCGCCTGGGTAAAGTTCGGATTCAGCAACACATCCGACATCAGCTCCATAAGCTTAGGCAGGTGCTTTTTGAGCGATGCTGCATAAATTCCGGTTGGCGATGTTGTCAACGTAGCGCCCAGAAAATCGATTTCATCGTCAAGCTGGTCTTTGGTACGAGTTTTTGTTGCCGTGCGCATCAGATCACCGGCAATGGACACGTAGCCTGCTTTTTCTCCTTCGAGAATCGGCTCATAATCCAGCAGCAGGTTAATGGCTACCCGTGGCAATTTGTTATTTTGAACCACAAACACTTTCAGGCCGTTTGGCAGCGTGAATGTTTCGGGCGTTCCTACTTTAACGATGGGGGCGGGCGCCTCGGCGGGTAATTTAGAACGATCCAGCGTTTGTGCCTGAACGGAAAGTCCCAGAGCGGCCAAGCCCACCGCCAATATATAGTTTGGTTTCATTGCAATCAGTTTCATAAAATACGAACTCGGTTACTCGCCTTTGTCTTCTTTTTTCGGTTCCATGGTTTTGGGCAGGTAGTATAACGTAACCCGGTTTTCTTTCGTCAGGTATTTGTTGGCTACGCGACGAAGGTCTTCTTTGGTTACTTTGTTATACCGCTCCAGTTCCGTATTGATCAGATTGGCATCGCCGTAATACATTTTATAGTTTGCCAGACTCTCCGCAATTCCGGCTACGCGCGAGTTCTGGTTGATGAAGTTATTTTCAATTTGGTTTTTTACCTTCTGAAATTCCTGATCCGTGACAAGCTCTTTCTTGACGCGCTCCACCTCTTTGTCCATGGCGGACTCCAGGTCTTCGGCTTTCGTGCCCATGCTAGCAATACCAAGGCTGATGAACAAGCCGGAATCTTCCAAAGCCAATGGGAATACGCCCGTTTGCAGCGCTTTTTGCTGCTTATCCACAATTTCCTTATAGAAACGAGAGCTTTGCCCTTCGGCCAGCAGGGTTTGCAGCACATCAAGGGCATACGAATCGGGCGTTCCCTGGGCTGGCATGTGATACGCCTGGAATACGCCCGGCAAGCTCACGTTGTCGTATACAATATCCCGGACTTCCTTGCTTTGCGTTGGTTCTTTTACCGTTGGACGGTAAGGCGTTTTAGGACCGCGCGGAATTTCGTTGAAGTATTTGGCAATCAGCTTTTTAGTATCTTCTACGTTAATATCTCCCGCAATCGATAAAATGGCGTTATTGGGGATATAAAATTCTTTGTAGAATCTTCTGAATTCGTCGATCTTGGCCGCATTCAGGTCTTCCATAGAGCCGATGGGTGCCCATTTATACGGGTGAACCGTATACGACCGTTTCAGGATTTCTGGAAAGAAAGATCCGTAAGGCTGGTTCTCGTAGCGTTGGCGGCGCTCCTCTTTTACTACTTCCCGCTGCGTATCTACGCCCGTTTGGTCTACTTTGGCATGCAGCAAGCGCTCCGATTCCAGATATAAGCCTAACTCAAGTTTGTTCGATGGCAGTACTTCATAGTAAAATGTCCGGTCGTTGGAGGTGTTGGCGTTTAGCTGGCCCCCCGCGCTTTTGACAATTTTCATGTAGTCGCCCCGCTTGATATTGTCAGAACCCTCAAACATCAGGTGCTCGAAAAAGTGCGCAAACCCTGACCGTCCCGGCTGTTCATTCTTAGACCCAACGTGGTACATCATCGTAACCGCCACCAGCGGTGTCGTATTATCCTGATGCAGAATCACATGCAAGCCATTTGGCAGATCATATTCTGTAAATTTAATTCGGCCCTGGGTCGTGGAGCCCGACGGGGCAGCTGTCGCCTTAGGGGCGGGTTTAGGTGCCGGCTTTTTCGGAGTCTGCGCAACCGCCGACCAAAACAGGCACTGGCTTAACGCAACATAGAGCACGGTTTTTTTCATACTGAAGAGGTGATTATGTAGTAGTTATGGAGGTAATCTATCAAAAATAACAGAGCTGATTCAGTATAAAAAGTAGGTATGATCCCAATTCCATAAAAGGTTGCATGAAGCGATAGACGGCTAGCCTTATTTATCCGCTTTGCGTTACTTATAGGAGCGCCAATGATCGTATAATCCAGAGAAGAAAGCGTCAAAAAACGCAGGCAAACTCCTTTTCCAAAATATCTGTTACACCACTAGAAGAAGGTATTTTAAAAGATGATTATCGTTCGGGTTCCGTTTTTGTGGGTTGAGGGTATGGCGCTTTTTCCGTTGGTTTTGGTGCGGATGCCCGAGCCAAGCGTGATTTTGATTCACCACGAGCGGATTCACCTACGGCAGCAACTGGAGCTGGGAATTGTTCTTTTTTACCTCTGGTATCTGCTGGAATACCTGATCCGTTACTGGCAATACCGGGATCATTACACCGCCTACCGGAACATCTGTTTTGAGCGGGAAGCCTTTGATAACGAGCGCAATTTGACTTATTGGCAGGACCGAAAATGGTATGGTTTCTGGAATTATCTGTAAGCTTAGTTAATCCTCTTCCGGTTCTCGATAGCTAATCACGCCCGCCATCATCACCAGAGCCGTAAAGACAATCACCAGGATCAAAATGCCTTCGCGAAAGCCGGTTAGTTTCATTTCTGCGGGAATACTCAGGTAAAGTAGCATGGTAATTAACCCACGCGGGGCTACGTAGGCTAACGGCGCCAGATTTCCGCGAATCAGCGAACGCAGGATGGCATAGCGTATCCCAAAGACAATCGGTAGCATTAAAAAGCTGACAATGAGCGCGTCTGTGTCAACCAGACTTTCAATATCGGCGGCATAGCCGAAGAGCAGAAAAAAGAACGTTCGGACAATAAAGGCGCTTTCGGCAGTGAGGTTTTTCAGCTGGTCCAGCTCTTTTTCAAAGAGTTCGTTTTTCAATACGCGGTTCAACGGCCCACGGATAAACAATTCGGTATTGTTCAGAAACAAGCCAAAAACAAGAATCAGCAGCAGCGACGAAAGGTGGTATATTTTGCCCACTGCGTAGACCAGAAAAAGGACCGAGATGATCGGCAGAAACTTGATGTGATGGTTGATTTTACTAATCAGGTAAAGCAGGAAAAAACAGCAGATTAGCGAAATAACCACCATAACGGCCGTGTCTTTGGCAAAAGCCATGACCGACCACAACCCACCCGACGTATTGTAAATCAGAAAATTAAAGATCATTACGCCCAGAATATCCGAAAAGGCTGATTCGTAGACGATAAACTCCCGCCGGATTGGCCGCAGGTTCTTCACACTCGGAATGGCCACCGCACTGCTGACGATGGAAAAGGGCATGGCCGTTACCAGACATTTAAAGAAAGACTCTTCCAGCAAAATGTAAAACAGGGCACCCAACGCCAGAGAGGTCAGCACAATGGTCGAACTAGCCGCGAAAAAAGCCCGCCGAATCAACGGGAGCTTTTCACCGGATAGCTCCAGTTCAAGCGCCCCTTCCAGCACAATCAGAATAAGGCCAAGTGTGCCTAAGGTCGATAAAATGGGACTTAAGTAAGGAATCTGAACATCGAAATAATTGGTCAATTGCCTGACAATCATCCCAGAAGCCAGCAAAAGAATAACGGAGGGCGTTTTATACCGGCTACTGAGTAAGTCAAACACATACGACAGTAAAACGGACAAGCTCAGTATGATGATTAAATACGAAGTATCCATGCAAAACAGGCCGCAAGCGAAACGGCGGTTTGCAAGTTAACAAATTTCTACTGCGCATAGCCAACGGCAAACAAAAAGGTCTGCGTTTCCGCAGACCTTGAAAAGATACCCAATAAAGGAAAATACGTTTAGCGATTCGCTTCCATAGCGGGCGCTTTTACCGGAATTTTCGGGTCACGCATGGCGGCGTTGTAAACAAACGAAGCCACAACCGTCGCGGCCTGTTTCAGGTCGTCGGCCAGCAGGTGATCGTAGGAGTCCATGTTGGTATGGTGCGTGCGGGTGCTGTATTCGATGGCATCCTGAATAAAGCCAAAACCGGCCAGGCCTACGCGGTCGAAGGAAACGTGATCGGTCCCTCCGCTGCTGCGGCTGGCCACCGTCGTAGCGCCCAAATCTTTAAGCGGCTCTAACCACTGCGCGAAAATTGCGCCGGCAGCTTTGTTATCCTGGTTATAGATTCCCCGGATTTTTCCCGTTCCGTTGTCCACGTTGAAATAAGCCGACAACTGCTCGCCTTCTTTCGTCAGTTTCGCGGATCCTTTCTCAACCAGATGGTTGGTAACATAGTTTTTAGATCCGTGCAGGCCCTGCTCTTCACCGCTCCACAAGGCAATCCGAATGGTCCGGCGTGGCTTCACGTTCAGGGTTTTTAGAATGCGCACGGCCTCCATCATAATGGCAGAACCCGCCGCGTTGTCGGTAGCGCCCGTCGAAGCATGCCACGAATCAAGGTGGGCACCCAACATCACTACTTCACTCTTTAGCTTTGGATCAGTACCCGGAATTTCGGCCAGGACGTTGTAGCCTTTTGTGTCTGCCGAATGAAACTTTGTCTTTACATCCACTTCCAGTCTCACCGGCACTTTAGCCTTCATCAACCGGCACAACGACAGATAATCTTCTACCGCAATGTTAATGTCCGCCAGGTTGTCGTTGTTATTTCCTGAAGCATTGGCATAATCGCCGCTTACAAATAGCGTTCCGTCTACACTGTTCTGCGTTGTTGTCAGAATCGCCACGGCACCTTCCTGCTTCGCTACTTTCCGCATTTTCTGGTTGAACGCATTCCGAGCGCGCATGGACTGAATCATGGTCCGGTACGTTGAATCGTTCCCGCGACCACGGCCACCAGAAGCGCTTTCCTCCTTCGCCATTTTCAAAAGCTCTTCCTCCGTAAACCGCGAAGCGTCGGCTTTATACGTTGGCCGAATCGTATACGTTTGATCAATCAGGATAACTTTATTTTTGAGTTTGCTGCGGTAGGATTCCAGAGAAGTCGTATCCGTTTCGGTAATAAAGAAAATTTCAGCTTGTGACAATTTATCCGTGTTGCCGCTCCACGCTCTGGGCATGGCAATAATTTGTTTGTAGTAAGGGGCTGTCATTGCCAGGTAGCAACGTTCTACCTCCCAGCCTTTACCCCACTCACCCCACGATTCCAGACGAGCATTCTGCAAGCCCCACTCAGTCAGCTTTCCTTTGCTCCAGTTGGCGGCTTTCATAAAGCCCGGCCCCTGCAACCGTGGCCCGTTTACATCGGTTAGGTAGAAAGCAATATCCATTACTTTAGAGCGGTTTAGCCCTTCTTCCCGAATCTTCTGAGTCATTGCGGCATCCAGCTTTTCCTGCTGCGCAAAAGAAACCGAAGCCATGCTGGTCATCAGGCCTAAAAGAAATAATCGTTTGTTCATGAAAGTGATTGGTTAAGATAAAAACACGCTAAAATAACAAATTTTATAACTGTTTCAGGCCATTAGGCAACTTAACTGGCGAATCCAGTTTTTCCTAAAAATCGCCGCCCAGCGCCCGCAGCAGAGCAACCGTCTGGAGAGCCTCCTGGCCGCGCAGTTGCACAAAAGTCTGCTCCGAAGCCAGAATGGTCCGTTGCGCGTCCAGCACTTCCAGATACGTTGTTAAGCC
This sequence comes from Tellurirhabdus bombi, assembly GCF_021484805.1. Taxonomy (NCBI): domain Bacteria; kingdom Pseudomonadati; phylum Bacteroidota; class Cytophagia; order Cytophagales; family Spirosomataceae; genus Larkinella; species Larkinella bombi. The sequence goes on from NZ_CP090557.1 coordinate 290,797, forward strand.
CCGCACGTAGAGTTCACGGTTATAGCGCTCCGTTTCCCGGGCCAGCGTCAGTGCCTGCGCCTGGGCATCCAGTTGCAAGCGTAGATTTACCAGATTGTCCAGCGCGACTTCGGCTTCGCGCTGCGCTACCTGAAAGCGTTGTTGGTACGTCGCCTGCGACGTTGTCAATTGCTGGTTGGCTAAGGCCACATTCTGGCGGTTCCGCCCCCCTTCAAACAGGGGAATCAACGCGTTGGCTCCTAACAGGTACGTAAAGCTACCCGGCAAAAGCAAGGGGCCAATCTGTCCGGAAATCGTTCCTAATGAGCCATTTAGAGCTAGCCGGGGCATGCGGGCAGCCCGCGCTACGCTGACGTTTGCACCAGCCGCCTGGTTTTGCCGCTCTGCCGATTGCAGATCAGGCCGACGGCGCAGCAAATCAGCCGAAATAGCGGTGAACGGAACTACAGGCCAGGCAGTAGGCAGGTCGCTTTTTTCAAGCAAAAAGGTAGCGGGCTCGAGAGCAAGCAGTTGGGCCAGACCGTTGACCAGTTCAGCCCGGACACGTTCCAGCGCCTGAATTTGGGTTCGCAAGTTGGCTAAATCGGTCTGGGCGCGTAAAACATCGAGCCGGTTCACCAGTCCTGCCTTATACCGGCTTTCAATAATGGACACGGTTGTATCACGGCTGTTGATGTTGCGCCGAAAGATAATTTGCTCTGCGTCGTTTGAACGAATTTGCCAGTACAGGCGGGCAATTTCTGAAGCAACAATAAGCCGAACGGCCCGAAAATCGGCTTCGATTGCCTGCGCCTGGTAGCTATTTACCGCAATGGTATTGCGTATCCGTTTGAACAAATCGAGTTCGTAGCTAGCATCGACAGGTAGCACCTGGAAGGTATTGAGTTGAAAACGCTGCCGCTGCGCATCACTTACCGTGGCCAGCTGAAACGGACGGTTCGGTGCCAGACTCTGGGTAGTTGCACTAATCCCCGACCGAACCGATGGCTGTAAGAAAGATTCGGCAATGCGCACGCGTCTACGAGCCTCCTCGATCCGGCTAATGGCAATTTTCACATCTGCATTCTCGCGCACCCCCTGGCTGATCAATGAATCAAGCGTTGGATCGTTGAACCGATGCCAGCCTTGTAAATCAATTGATTGTGCTCGCCCAATTGAATATGTAAATGCATAAAAGCATGCCAATAAACAACAATGTATTGTAACCGATTTTACTAAACGACAATAGACTTTACTATTCATTGTGCAGTAATTATAAGGTGTTTCTGCGTTGTTTGAGCACTCTCTGTCTTTTTGCTATTCTGAGAGACGACCGAATTGTAGATTCTTAGCCGTGCTCCGAAAACTACTTATTGTTCTGACTAGCTGAGTATTTGACTATAAATAGTACTACTTAAAGAATGAATCAGAGACAGGTATTATTTCTTAAGTACAGTGAAAATGCTTAATCATCAATTCTTTTCTAACAAAAATAATACTTAAATCCCTGATTTATCCTTGTAAAAAGTCACGATTTAATTGTCTGTTTTTAATATAAATCTGTTAAATGCAGGTTATCCAGCAAAACAGCCAGTTGATTAGTTAGTCTTAACCATAAATTCAAAAGCTTCAGTTGCTTTTAAGAAACTGAATATGTAAATCGCATTTATTTAAACTAAATAAAAATAGATAAATGAAAAATGTTCAGTTTTGTGTATTGCTGGTGGCTGTCTTGTTAGGGGTATCATTCATATCCTCAATGCCTACTTTTGCTCAGTCTGGGGCCAAAGGGACGGCAGTGCTGACCCTAACAGGTAATGATGCCATGCAGTTTGACAAGAAAGAATTGAAAGTAAAAGCGGGGCAAAAAGTGAAATTAACCCTGAAGCATGTGGGCAAGTTTGCTAAAATGGCGATGGGTCACAATTTCGTCTTGCTAAAGCCAGGGGTTGATATCGCTGAATTTGCCTCTAAAGCCAACTCGGCTAAGGATAATGAATACATTCCTAAGTCTGAAGCGGCTAAAATTATCGCCCACACTAAATTACTGGGTGGCGGCGAAAGTGATACAATTGAATTTACAGCGCCAAAAAAAGGAACCTACCGTTACATCTGTAGCTTTCCTGGTCACTATGGCCTGATGCAGGGCAAATTTGTTGTGGAGTAATCCGCCCCTAAGCCTGAAGAAGTGCATCTTTCGATTTAGAAGCCTTATAAAATCAAAAAGCCCCGATGGACGTTCATCGGGGCTTTTGCATTAACAACATCTATAAAACGCCGACCACGGTTGATTTGTTTCCTACTTGAAAAATAAGTGCATTATTTTTCAAATTATATCTTCAAATGAGAAAACTGGGAACAATAGTTGCAATTGACTTAACTTACATGGCTATTTAATCTCCATTTTACTAGTATGCCTTTTCTTGTTCTTGATATCGAAATGACGGGCCCTGAACCCGATTGGAATGAAATTATTCAGATTGGAGCGGTTCTCTTCGACGATGACTGGACCGAAAAAGGCCAATACCTGACGAATGTTTACCCAGAAAACGAAGAAGCGTTTTCGAGCTCTTCTGAAAAAATACACAACCTTTCCTTGCAGGACCTAGAGGATGCGCCCATGATTTATGATGTCTTGCCAGAGCTGGAAGACTGGATACTTACGCAATTGAACATCCGTTTGCCAGCCGGCCAACTGGACAAAACGCCTTACCTGCGCCACGTAGTTATTTGCGGACAGAGCGTGATCAACGACATCAACTTCCTACGCGAAGCCTACCGCCTGGAAAAAATGAAATGGCCTTATTCACGTACGCTCGTCGATTTACACACGTTAGGCTATTTCATGTTCCGTATTTTACAGAAAAATAGTAAAACCGCGCCAAAGGGGCTTAGTTTGAAAGCCATTGCCGGTTATTTCGGTTTTGAGCGGGAAGGCGACTACCACAACGCGCTGGAAGATGCCGTCTTGACGGCTAAATGCCTCAAGGAAGTTTTCAAGCTCGGCGATGGCATGAAATTATCCATCTAATTGGACACGTCTACCAAGAGCTGGTCAATCTGGGTGGTTACGGTCGTCCATCTTTCTTCCCAGTTACCAGAAATCAGAATATAGGGAATTTGCCGCTCGGTGAGCCCTTCTTTGAACTTCAGAAAAATTTCTTCCCGGCGGTGTCCCAGGTCGCGCAGCCCATCCGCGATCCAGGGCACGTCAATATCCAGCAAAAAATAAAGGTCGTAGATCAGTCGCTGCTGTAATTCATCCAGTATTTCAGGGGCTTTTCCCAGATAAATCTCCGCGTATAATTGCGTGGTAATGACGTCTGTATCGCAGATGAGCACCCGATTTGCCTGCGGAATGGCTGCTACAACGGCTTCGGTTTGCGCATGGCCAATACGGACGTAATCATCGGGGGTTAAGTCGTTCGACGTAATCAGGTCGCGAGCCACTTCAGGCACAAAAATTGTCTTGTAATGAGCGGCCAGCCTTTTAGCCAGCGTCGTTTTTCCAACGCTTTCCGGTCCGTATAAACAAACCAGTTTTACATCGTTTCTCATGAAGTAACGTGGCGATAACTGCGGTATTCGCGCGTAAAATTATAAGCCCCAACTAAAGCGATAAGGCAATAAACGGCATACTCGATGCCCACCACTTTAACGCCTTTTACAAAATACATGTACGCACTGATCAGGTCAACCAGCAGCCAGACATACCAGGTTTCTACTTTCTTCTGAATGAGCAGAAAGGTTGCTACAATGCTCATCACCGACGTGAACGAATCCAGGTAAGGGAAAGCGCTGGGCATATTGAAAAGGAGCGGAAACCATTCGTGCAGCCGTCCGGCGCTGTACCCAAACAGAACGGTAGCCAAACCGCCAGTTACCAGAATGACCAAAAAATTATTGGTTGATAACTGGCTTACTTTCAACTCCTGTTGCTGGTCTTCCTGCCCCTTTTGAGGATGCGACCACTTCCACCAGCCCATCAGGTTAGTAATGAAAAAGAAAATTTGCAGAAACATGTCCGGATACAGCTGTATCTGGTAAAAGAGAAAAAAGAAAATCACGGTGGCCAGACACCCGATGGGCCAACTCCAGATATCCGCCCTGGCTGACAGCCAGGTGGCTACGGCACCAACCGTTGTCCCGAAGAACTCAATATAGCTCATGGGATAGCCCAGCACCGTGAAAAAAATCGTATTGATATCGAACAATTCCTTCATCAGACGGCCAGTTCAAGGTAAACCGGCCCGTGATCAGAGTGAACAATATCGGGGTAATGTCCGGCGGCAATAATGTTGTCTTTTAAGTTATCGGTAGCGGCAATATAATCAATGCGCCAGCCTTTGTTATTGGCCCGCGCTCCAACGCGGTAGCTCCACCAACTGTATTCTATCTTGTCAGGGTTTTTATACCGAAACGTATCGACAAAACCGCTGGCAAACCATTTGGTCATCCAGGCGCGTTCTTCGGGGAGAAACCCTGTCGTATACTTGTTTCGCACCGGATCATGGATATCCCGTTCCGTATGAGCAATGTTGTAATCGCCGACAACAATAACTTTCGGGCGGGTTTTTCGTAATTCCTGTACGTAATCAAAAAAATCGTCCAGAAACTGCATTTTGACCTTTTGCCGAACCTCACCCGTCGTACCGGATGGAAAATAACAATTAAGGAGCGTTAGATCGGCGAAATCAGTACGAAGAATCCGACCTTCGCAGTCATAATGCGCTAGACCGCAGCCATAAACAGCGTGACTGGAAGCAATTTTGGAAAACGTAGCGACGCCGCTATACCCTTTCTTTTCGGCAGCGTGCCAGTGGTAATGATACCCCAGCTTCTCAAAAGGGGCCAGATCCACCACATCGTGCGTTGCCTTTACTTCCTGAAAACAAAGCATGTCAAAATGGTGCACACTCAGCCAGTCAATTAGCCCTTTGCTTATGGCTGAGCGAATTCCATTGACGTTATAAGTAAGAATTTTCAATGTCTGTGTTGTCTAAATCTGCATAAAACTAAAAAGGACCCGGCAAAAGCAGTGTCCTTTTTAGTCGATTTAACTCGTTAATGTTTACAAAGGCCCTGCCACGGGTTCGTGCTCCAGCGACTTAGTCTGCTTTTTATCAGTAAACATCAGCATGAATACTACCAGTACCACAGCGGCTATTCCGGCTGGAACGAGCCAGATGCTGGTCCAGTCCTTAACGCCGTTGACCGTATAAAAGTCCGCTATGAGGCCGGAAATTTTCGAACCGATTCCCAGGCCGATGCCATACGTAGCAATGGTAATCAATCCCTGCGCCGATGAGCGAATCCGCTCGCCCGCCCGACTATCGGTATAAATTTGCCCCGTTACAAAGAAGAAGTCATAGCAAACGCCGTGCAGCAGAATGGCAATATAAAACATCCACTCACCCGCGCCCGCATCGCCGTAGCCGAACAAAAAGAAGCGCATAATCCAGGCAATCAAGCCCACAATCAACATTTTCTTCACACCCAAACGCGCATAAGCCAGCGGCAGTAATAACATAAAGAAGAATTCAGAAGCCTGCCCAAGCGACATTTTATTTTCGACATTCGTCATGCCCGAATCCGTCAGCGCGGGGTTGGCCATCGCGTAATAAAAAGACAGTGGAATACAGATTAGTACTGACGACAAAAAGAAGATGGCGAATGAACGATCTTTAAAGAGTTTGAGGGCGTCCAGACCCAGAATCTGGCCAATTGAAGCGCTGCTGCTGGATTTCGGAGGCGTATCAGGCAGGGTAAATGCGAAAAGACCCAGCGCCAGGGCTGATCCCATCGCTATCTGAAAAATCGTTACTTTATCACCTACGTTCAGGTAACCCACAATGTTCGTCACCACGATCCAGGCCACTGTTCCCAGCACCCGAATACCGGGGAAATCGCGTTCCGGGTTGTCGATATGCTGTAGCGCGATGGAGTTCGTCAACGACATAGACGGAGCAAATGTCAGGCAATAAACCAGAATTAACCAGAAGAAGTCGTCGGGATTATCCGTCTGGGTTAGGAAAAATAAAATGGCCGCTCCCGCCAGGCTCAAAACGCCCAGCACTTTCTGCGCCGCAAAATAGCGGTCAGCAATAAGGCCAATGAAAAAAGGCGCTACCAGCATGGCCAGCGAAAAAGCCGTATAAGCATTTCCGACCTGATCGCCCGTGGCGTTCAACTGGGTAAAAAGGTACTTACTCATCTGTCCGTACCATGCTCCCCAGGTGAAAAACAGGAGAAACATCATGACAGAAAGTCTAACTCGTTTAGAGAGGTCCATTGATTACATCTAGTTAGGTAATTCGGGTCTTAATTTACGGATTTTAGCCTTTTTCGCGACCTATCTACCAACAAAAAAGCCGCCCACGTCGCCAAATGGCCGGACAGCTTTAAATATTCCAACAAACACACTATGAAAACGTAATCTTCCTAAAAAGTCCGTACCATACTTGGCACAGAGACAGTTTTAAACCAATATTGATGCGCTGTAGTCAGCAGTTCTGTCAATTTTGAGTAGCTACTCGGCTTAGTCATGTAGGAGTTAGCTCCTAGACTATAGCAGTTCCGTATGGCTTCCTCCATGTTCGATCCTGTTAGCATCAGAACCGGAGTTTGCTTCAGCAGGGCGTGCGAGCGCATTGTTTTTAACACCTCATACCCATCCATGTTCGGCATGTTCAAATCCAGCAGAATAAGGCTGGGCAAATCATCCAACTTGGAAGTCAACAGTGTCATCAGTAACTTATCCCCATCTTTAAAAAACGAAAGCTCACAAGTAGGCTGAAGATTTTCAAATACATGCTTGATTAACAGGCAGTCGTCTTCGTCGTCGTCAGCTACGTATATTTTAAAAGGCTTCCGTTTCATGTGGGCTGTTGGACAGGTTACTGAGAGCAAAATAAGACAATGCTCATTAAAACCGCTTAAACTTGACCTTAAAGTAGGATTAAAACAGCATCATTCCGCCAGCTTCAACAGCTCATTCAACTTCAGCAACGCTTCGATGGGCGTCAACCGATTGACATCGATGTTGCGTAATTTCTCTTTGATCATCTCGGCCTTTGGATCACCGGCTTCAAAAATTTTGAGCGCAATTTCGTTGTTTGGCTTTGGCACTTCGCGCAGCTTATCCCGGTTCATTTCCTGAATGGAGTCTTTTTCTAACTGCTTCAATACTTCGTTGGCGCGATTCACAATTTCGGCGGGCATCCCGGCCATCTGCGCCACATGAATCCCGAAACTATGCTCACTTCCGCCCTCTTTTAGCTTGCGCAGAAAAATCACTTTGTTGCCCACTTCCTTGACGGCTACATTGAAATTCCTGACGCGTGAAAAATCGTTTGCCAGTTCGTTCAATTCGTGGTAGTGCGTGGCAAAAAGCGTTTTGGGGCGATATTGCGGATGGTTATGCAGGTATTCGGCAATCGACCAGGCGATGGAAACCCCGTCGTAGGTGCTGGTTCCCCGGCCAATTTCGTCCATCAACACCAGGCTTCGTTCGCTGAGGTTATTGAGAATGCTGGCCGTTTCGGTCATCTCAACCATGAACGTCGATTCGCCCCGTGAGAGGTTATCGCTGGCCCCAACGCGGGTGAAAATTTTGTCGATCAGCCCGATTTCCGCCGCAGAAGCAGGCACGAAGCTTCCGGTTTGCGCCATCAGTACAATAAGCGCCGTTTGCCGCAGCAAGGCCGATTTCCCCGCCATATTGGGTCCCGTAATGATGATAATTTGCTGATTTTCATCATTCAGGTAAATGTCGTTGGGAACGTAAGGTTCGCCCGGAGGCAGCTGCTGCTCAATCACGGGATGGCGACCGTCTTTGATGTCCAGAACGTGGCTATCCGTAATATTGGGTTTGGTATACCGGAACTTCTCGGCGATACGGGCAAACGAGGCCAATACATCCAGCACCGACACCACCCGCGCATTTTGCTGAATGGGTATCACGTATTCACTAGCTGCCAGCACGAGTTCCGAAAACATGCGCTGTTCAATGGCGAAAATCTGGTCTTCGGCATTCAGGATTTTCTCTTCGTATTCTTTCAGTTCGGGGGTAATGTAGCGTTCTGCATTGACCAGCGTTTGCTTTCGAATCCAGTCTTCCGGCACGCGGTCTTTGTGCGCATTGGTTACTTCTAAATAATATCCGAAAACTTTGTTGTAGGCAATTTTGAGCGAATTAATACCCGTCCGCTGAATTTCCCGATTCTGCAACTGCACCAGATAATCCTTACCCGAATAGGCCAGCGCGTGCAATTCATCCAGTTCGGCGTTGATGCCCGATTTGATCATGCCGCCCTGGTTAGACAACGCTGGTGGATCATCGCGCAACTCGGCTTCGATGCGTTCAAGCAGAAACGTGACCGGGTTTAATTGGTCGGCGTACTTCCGTAGTGACGACGCATTGGGCTTCTGGCTGATGCCCGTAATCAGCAGTTCCTTAATCGGCAGAACGTGCTGCAATGACCGTTTCAACTGCACCATCTCGCGGGGGTTAATCCGCCGAACGGCCACTTTTGACATTAATCGTTCCAGATCGCCGATTTGCTTCAGGTGCAACACCAGCGCATCCAGCAACTCGGCATCCTCTTTGAGCAACTCGACCATGTTCAAACGCTCATCGATCAGGACTTTATCCTTTAAAGGGAGCATGAGCCATTTTCGAAGCAGGCGGGCACCCATGGGCGTCACGGTCTGATCAAGCACCTGAATCAGCGGAATCCCCCCTTCCTGCTGCGCCTGAATCAATTCCAGATTTCGGATCGTGAACCGGTCCAGCCAAACGTATTTATCTTCTTCCAGCCGGGTTAGCCGGAGGATATGCGCAACTTCTTTATGCTCGGTTTCGTGCAGGTAGTGCAGCAGCACCCCCGCCGCCACGATGCCATCCACCAGCCCTTCCACGCCAAACCCTTTCAACGAGCTAGTCCGAAAATGCTGGATGAGCAACGGATAGGAAAAGTCGTACGTAAAGGCCCAGTCTTCCAGCGTATAGGTATGGAATTTGTCGCCAAAAATCTCCGTAAACTCTTTCCGGTTTCGTTTGCAGTACAAAACCTCCGCCGGATTGAAGCTTTGCAGCAATTTGTCGATATACGCTTTTGAACCTTGCGCCGTCAGGAATTCGCCCGTAGAAACGTCGAGAAAGGCTACCCCAAACGTCTCATTTTTAGCGAAGTGAACGGCAGCCAGGTAATTATTTCGCCGCGT